>JAJQHS010000112.1 GCA_021199635.1 Bacillota bacterium | reverse complement strand
ACAATCTGCAAATTCCCCCACTTTGGGCCTTGACTTTTAATAGTTAGTCTTTCTGATCTGACAAAAGTGGCTTGTTTCTGTATGACGTACATATACGCACATATATTTTAGCACATCATTGCCAAAGGTCAACCAAAAAATGCTACTGAATTTTGTTAATTATTGACAAAATTGGTTAAAACGTTGCGCCCTCCATCCTTGTATGATACACTCAACGCAAAGCATAAGCCAGCAAAACATATTGGAAAGGAGGAACCGATATGGGACACCATTATGTTCGGATAGACGACCGACTGATTCATGGGCAAATTGTCACCGCTTGGTGCGGGCACCTGAAAATTGACAAAATTGTGGCTATTGACGACGCATTGGCGGCAAACACTATGCTCCAGTCCATCATGCTCATGGGTATTCCTAGGCAGTATAAGGCACATGTGGTCACTATGGCCCAGGCAAAGGAGATGTTCGCGTTGCCAAGCGATGGGAATCATCTGTTCGTTACCCGTTTTCCCCAGGATCTGGGGAATTTGCGGGAGGAGCTAAAGCAATGCGAGATGGTGATTATTGGCAACGCGGCAAAACGACCCGGCACAAAATACAACCTTACCAAAGGAGGGGGAAGTGTCTTTTTTGCCAGTGAAGACGATATCCGCCTGTTCGACAGCATCAGCGCCGACGGGATAAGGCTGATTTACCAGACAGTACCGAAATCCCCGGCAAAGGAGTGGGCCGACATCCGCAAGGGTATCCGGCTGAAATAGGGAATCCAATGGGGCTCATCCCTTGGAAATTATAAAGTTTGGAGGGACTATTTTATGAACACATTGCAGGTGATCCTGATCGCCCTGTTTATCTACCTGGGCGCGATCGGATCCGTCGTGGGCAATACCATCGGGTGGTATTGCCTTGGCCGACCGCTGATTGCGGCCTTTGTGGTAGGACTTATCATGGGAGATATGTCCACTGCCATGCTCGTGGGTATTCCTTTGCAAATTGCTTACCTGGCTAATGTCACCCCTGGTGGCGCGGTGGCCTGGGATCTATCCTATGCCACCTACATAGGAACCGCTATGGCAATTGCACTCAAGAACACCGTTGGGGATGAAGCTGCACTGATCGGCCTGGCCTTTACCGGTGCCGGTGTTGGCGGTGTGGTTGGCGGAACTATGTGGAACGTCCATTATGCTCTGGATGTGTTCGTCAACCGTTGGGCAAACAAGGTCGCAGAGAGTGGTGACACCAAACGGATGTGGATGCCGAACGTCATTGGCGGGCAGGTCATCGGATTCTTGTGCCGGTTTATCCCCGCAGTTATTGTCCTTAGCGCCATTCGTGTGGCCGGAGCAGCTGGCGGAATTGCCATTCCCGACTGGTTCGTTACCGGCATTTCCGCCTTTGGCAGCATGATGGCTGCGCTCGGAATGGGCATCATTCTCTCCTTCCTGGTAAAAAAAGGCGCGCATTGGGCTATATTCCTTGGAGGATTTGTTCTGGTCACATACTTTGGCCTGAGCACTATGGCTGTGGCTGTAGTTGCAACCATCATGGCCGTGATCTGCTACTTTGCGATGAGTGGCAGCACCGCAGAGGGGGAAACGTAAATATGAAGACCGTAAGCAAAAAAACGCTAAAAAAGTCGTTCCTTAACTGGTTCTTTTGGAACGGATGTTCGCAGCAAGCCGAGACTATGCTGGGCATGGCCTTTGGACAGTCCATGGCGCCGGTGATTGAAGAGCTGTATGACACCAAAGAGGATAAGTCCGCCGCTCTCCAGCGTCACATTACGTTGTTTAATACCGAGTCCCAGGTCGGCTCTATTTGCAATGGCATTGCCATCGGCATGGAGGAGCAGCTGGCTAACGGCAATGGTAGCCCCGAGGCTATTCAGGAGGCAAAAGTGGCGCTGATCGGCCCCACGTCTGCGATTGGTGACTCCTTGTGGGTCGCTACCATCATACCGTTGCTTCTGACTATCTGCCTGTCGGTTGCCAGCGCGCTGACCGCAGCTCCATGGGTAGGCGCAGTTATCTATATCCTTATATACCCTGCGGGCACATATTTTCTAAGCTGGAAGCTGTTTAATCTGGGCTATAAGGCAGGTTTGGAGGGCGTCCAACGATTTATGGCATCGGGACAGCTGGACCGCATTATGCAGGCTGTTACCATTTTGGGCCTGATCGTGGTGGGCGCACTGACTGCCAGCTTTGTGTCCTGCTCACTCAATATCGACATCAAGACCACTGCTCAGGTTTTCGATGAGACGACCGGCACCTATGTAAACGGTATTATCTCCGTGTTCAACCTCGACAATCTGCTCAACAGCGTCTTCCCGCAAATCGTGCCCCTTGCCCTTACACTGGGTGTGTACCGGTTGTACACCAAGAGGAACTGGACTCCACTGGCCATCATGGTCCTGATTTTGGCCCTGGCCGCAGTCCTTACCGCAATTGGCTACATTCCTGTCGTCGGCGCTTTTGCCTGAGCAGACGCATTGGATAGATCGTATTTCGCAATTCATAAGGAGGATTATAAACAATGGCTCAACTGGATTACCTGAATCAAATTTCAGAGGTCATCACAACAATCGACCAGGAACAATCTAACAATATCCAGGCTGCCGCCGATCTATGCGCGGCCGCGATCCACTCCGGCAAATTGGTGCATCTATTTGGCAGCGGACACAGTGTACTTCCGGTTCAGGATGTTTTTCCCCGCTACGGTGGATTGGTGGGATGGCATCCATGCATGGATCCGCGCCTGATGTGGAGCAATGTAATTGGTCCTGGCGGTGCCCGTGAGCTGTTGTGGATCGAGCGTCAGGAGGGTTATATCGCCAACTTTCTGCAAAGCTATCACTTCCAGGAAGGCGAGGTCATGATTGTCTTTTCCCATGGCGGATTGAATGCAGCACCGATCGAGGCGGCCATGTATTCCAAGGAACGGGGGTTGAAGGTCATAGCCATCACCAGCGGCGAAAATTATAGGAAGGCAATGGCTACGCATTCCTCCGGCAGAAAGTTGGGCGATTACGCGGACATTCTCATTGACAACTGCTGCCCGCTGGAGGATGCACTGGTTGCTGTTCCCGGCTACCATCAGAAGGTCGGAGCTTCGTCCACCGTTGCTGCAATCACCATTGCACAGTCTATCGCTTCGGAGACAGCCTTGCGGCTGGAGAGGTTGGGCCACCAAATGCATATTTTCGTCTCCCCGAATGTAACACAGGTACCGAAAGAATACATGCACGAGGTTTACGCTGACTACCGCAGAATTGTCTTTGATAACAGCAACATGTAACGTCCACAGGCTTTGGGGGAAAGCACAATGGGCTTTCCCCTGAGCCTCTATTGTCTATTGGATTATTGCCAGTGGTACGCTTCCTCAGCCAAATGACATTTGAGCGGTGTCCTCTGCGATTCTTATCCATGTTTCAACGGATTAAAAGGAGGGAAACAAAATGTCCAAAGTTATCGTCACAGGTCATGGCGGCTATGCTTCCGCCATGCAGCGGAACCTGGGTATGCTGGTAGGGGATGTGGAAGGTTTTTACTTCGTGGATTTTGATGAAGGGGACTCTCTGGAGATTCTCCAGAACCGACTGAATCTGGTGCTGGCACAAATTGCGGATGCCCAGGTCCTATTCGCCTGTGACCTCGCCGGAGGTTCCCCGTTTCGTACGGCAGCTGTGATCTGCTCGGCGCATCCTGATTGGGCGGTAGTGGCCGGTATCAATACCGCCGCATACTCGGAGATTTCATTCCATCTAGAGATGTCTGCTTATGAGTTGGCGGAGCTGGCCCGGGATGTGACGTTGCAGTCCATTCTGATCTATCCCCCAAAGGAATAAGCGACATGGACAGCTTCTTCCTTATTGTATCGCAGCATGTGCGCTGGTGGGTAATATTCCTGACGGCTGGGATGATGTTGCTGGTGTTCCTAAGCCTGTGGCTGCTAGGCACCGCTCGCGCTTACGCGGAAAAGACGCTTAGGATGCTGTATCACGTGGATACGCCGCTCTACTTGGAGCGCCTGGAGCATAACCGTCTGCTCCGCCTTGTGTTCCGGAATTCCGTCTTGCTCCTTTACCGGCTGGAAGGCCAGATGAAGCTGGGAAACGATGCGGACATTTGTGCCCTGATCGCCCAGCTGGACAAGCAGAAACTCCAGCCCCGGGATCGGCTGGCGTTTTATCAGAGCCGACTGTCTTACTTTGCCTCTGCCGGAAACGGCCAGCAGGCCCGAATCAGCCGCGATCAGTTGGTAGATTTTCTCTGCAAAACCAAAGCCAATCGCAGGGGCGGGAAGTACCAGAAAATGATTGAGGATGCAAACCAGATCATTGGCGTGTATGTGGACCGTGACACAAGCCTGATCCCCCTAATGAAAACGCAGGCAGCAGCCACCGCAGACCCTGTGGAACGTGGCATCCTCCAATACAGGCTGGCCAAGCTTTATCACTTTTCCGGGGACAGCCACATGGTACAGATTTATCTGAAGCGCGCAAGAAAGAACTTGCAAAATTCCTACTATTCGGATATGATTAAAGCAGCATTGGAGGACCACACAGTCTTGGAGCGCGAGTAAGGAGGAGCAAGGATGGTATCGTTTGACTACCGGATTCACGATGAGATGGGACTGCATGCCAGACCTGTTGGACTGCTGGTCAAGGCAGTTAAGCCCTATAAAGATACAGTCATTACAATCGCTCACGGCGGCAAAACGGCCGATGCGAAGCGGATGTTTGCGGTCATGGCGCTTCAGGTGAAGCAGAACGAGATGATTACTGTCACCGTGGACGGTGAGAATGAAAAGGAGATCGCCGATACAATACGAGGTGTTTTTGAAGCTGAGAAGCTGTGATTTCTGGAGGCTGAAATGGGGAATATTCTGATTAAGATGGCGGAAATTAAGGACTTGTCGCCTTCAGAGCGCCACGTGGCAGATTATATTCTGGAACATTATAAAGACGTATGCAGCATGGGAATCGTGGAATTAAGCGAGAAGACCTTTACTTCCACGACGACTGTGAAGCGGCTATGCAGAAAGCTGGGGATAGACAGCTACACCAGCTTTCGCATGATGCTTTCCGCGGCGCAGAACCAGTACAAGCACCAGGATATTCTCCGCGGCAATCGGGCACCCGTAAGCCGATATGACTCGGTCGGGGAGGTACTGGAGAAGGTATCCCAGCAAAATGCAGCCTCAATACTGGACACCAGCCATATTGTCGACGGTGCAACCCTCGAAACGGTGGTGAGCCTGATGGCCGCAGCCAAACGGATCGATTTTTACGGTGTCGGTCCGTCGAATGTGGTAGCAAAGGATGCACAATTTAAATGTATGCGGCTGAAAATCCCATCTACAGCCTTTAGCGATCGCGTTTCTATGCTGATTCAGGCAAAGAACACCGAGAATGGCGTGCTGGCCTTCCTCATTTCCTACACTGGTGAAACCGATGACATTATTGAGGTTGCCCAGGAGCTGCGCCGCCATCGGGTAGATACCGTTGCATTGACTGCCTCCACCGACAACTCAGTTGCCCGCATTTGCAAGTATACGCTCTGCGTGGATGCCAGTGAAAGCTGGGACCGGTTGGGCGGAATGTCCAGCCGGATCTCCACACTGAATGTCATTGATGCACTGTTCACAGCACTGCTCAACACCAACTACGACCAATTCATCCGAGATATGGTGGACACCTGTGTCAATAATCGGACAAAGTCAACTGAAAGGAAGTAAACGTTCTCTAGACAGGCAGACAGATCTCCTTTGAGGCAAGACTCCTTCGCCATTTTCTGGGGTGGCTACTGATCAAAGACGGCGGGAAGTGTTTCCTCCGGATGCAATGCCTGCAACAGAAAGAGCCGAAAACCCTTGAAAATCAGGGTTTTCGGCTTGAATTCTGGCACCCCAAATTGGATTCGAACCAACGACCTTCCGCTTAGGAGGCGGACGCTCTATCCTGCTGAGCTATTGGGGCGTGTATGAAATGGGACGCGGAGCCTTCCGCCTTGTGAAAAGGGCACGCATTGGATTTGCAAAGATGCCTGCGGGGGCGGCTCCGCAGGACGCATCAAGCCACATCATTGTAACGGAAAAATCGGGAACTGTCAACATTCACTTCCGCGGATTTTGGAAAAATCCCGGTTTTCCACTTTACACGGACGCTGTTTTCGGATATAATACATCCGGAAATGCGAATTGGAAGGAAATGAGGGCTGGATGCTATGAACATTGAATTTGACACATACAAGCAGAAATTAATCGATATCAAGCCTGCGCTGGATGGCCTGGCGGATTCCCTGAACCTGGAGGGGCTTAAAAATGAGCTGGAGCGGCTCCACGCTATGCAGGAGGCGCCCGGTTTCTGGGATGATCCGGAAAAAAGTCAGAAAATCGTGGTAAAAACCCGGCAGACTGAGAGTAAAATTGCCCAATATGAGAAAATGACCGCCTCCTGGGACGATATGATCACCATCTGCGAGATGGCCGCAGAGGAGGACGATGACTCTATGCTCCCGGAACTGAAGGAGAGCTTCGAAAATCTGACGGAGAAAATGGAATCCTGCCGCCTGGAAACGCTGCTCACTGGCCACTATGACAAGAATAACGCCCTGATGAGCTTCCACTCCGGCGCTGGCGGCACAGAGGCGCAGGACTGGTGCCAGATGCTTTACCGGATGTACACCCGCTGGGCGGAGCGCCACGGCTTTACCTACAAAATCCTGGACTACCTGGAAGGGGATGAGGCCGGACTGAAAAGTGCGGACATCCTCATCGAGGGGGAGAACGCATATGGCTTCCTGAAAGGGGAAAATGGCGTCCACCGGCTGGTGCGGGTTTCGCCCTTTGATGCCAACGCCCGGCGCCAAACCTCATTTGCCGCCATTGAGGTCGTGCCCGACATTGAGGACGACAGCCAGGATGTGGAGATCCGCCCGGAGGATTACGAGATGCAGGTTTACCGCTCCTCCGGCGCCGGCGGCCAGCACATCAATAAGACGTCCTCCGCCGTCCGCCTGATCCATAAGGCTACCGGCATTGTCGTATCCTGCCAGACGGAGCGCAGCCAGTTCCAGAACAAGGAAACCTGCCTGCGGATGCTTCGCAGCAAGCTGGTGGAGATCAAGGAGCGGGAGCATCTGGAGAAGATTTCGGACATCAAGGGCGTCCAGCAGAAGATCGAATGGGGAAGCCAGATCCGCAACTACGTCTTTATGCCCTATACACTGGTGAAGGATACCCGCACCGGGTGCGAAACCTCCAATGTGGGCGCAGTGATGGACGGGGCACTGGACCCGTTTATCGAGGCGTATCTGAACTGCTTAGCCACCGGCAACTGGGTGCAGAAGTAAACGCTTTCCCGGGTGGAGCGAAAAAGAACCATTGACAAACCGGCAAAGCTGTACTAAAATGAGTGGACAGTAATGCCTTTTAGACTATTATTGGAGGGATACATTATGTACGAAAAGCTGGTTGCTTACGCTGCCAAACAGCTGGAGCTGGACCCTGAGGACATCACGCCGGAAAGCTCTTTCGAGAGCCTGGGAATCGATTCCCTGGATGTGGTGGAAATGATTATGGATCTGGAAACTGAGCTGGGCGTAGAACTGGATATCGAAGGGGAGAACATTGCCACCTTCGGCGAACTGGCTGCGTTTATCGACGCCAAGGTGAACTGAGCATCAATCAAATAGCCTTGTTATGGCGGACCGGCTTATAACAAGGTCGCACTAGTCGGGGAGTTAGCGGTGCCCTGTGGCCTGCAATCCGCTACAGCAGGGATGAATTCCCACACCCGGGCTTGTCTGAGTATTGTCTGAACCCTGTAAGCGGCGTTGAGGGATTGGTCTTGCGCAACGCGCTCCCGTGAACCATGTCAGGTGGGGAACCAAGCAGCATTAAGCGGATCTGCGTGTGTGCCGCGAGGTTGCTGGTCCTGAGCTGGCTGCGGGGCTGCCGGGTATTCAGCAGGTTCAAATGTGGGTGTGCGATCTTGTTATGAGCCGGTTTTCCATATCCCGGAAAGGAGGGGGCACTATGTCCGCCTATCAGGCACTATACCGAAAATACCGCCCCCAGACCTTTGACGATGTGTCCGGCCAGATGGCGGTGACGCAAACCCTGAAAACCCAGCTGGTCACGGGGAAAATGAGCCATGCATACCTGTTCACCGGCTCCCGGGGGACGGGAAAGACCACCTGCGCCAAAATCCTAGCCAAGGCGGTGAATTGTCTGGAGCCGCAGGACGGCAATCCTTGCAACCGGTGCGCTGCCTGCCGCGCCATTGACTCCGGCGCATGCATGGACGTTCTGGAAATCGACGCTGCGTCCAACAACGGCGTGGACAATGTGCGCGACCTGCGGGACGATGCGGTCTACACGCCGTCCCAGGTGAAAATGCGGGTGTATATCATCGACGAGGTGCATATGCTTTCCGTCCCCGCGTTCAACGCGCTGCTGAAGATCATTGAGGAGCCGCCGGAGCATCTGCTGTTTATCCTGGCCACCACGGAGCTGCATAAGGTCCCGGCCACGATCCTATCCCGCTGCCAGAGGTTCGCCTTCCGCAGAATCAGCCAGGAGGACATTGCCGCCCGGCTGCAGTATGTGGCCTATCAGGAGAATATTGACCTGGACGATGGTGCGGCGCGGGTCCTGGCGCGGATGGCTGATGGCGGAATGCGGGATGGCCTGAGCCTGCTGGATCAGTGCGCCTCCGCCACCACGGGGGAGCTTACAGCGGAGCGGGTTTACGCCTGCCTGGGCATTGCCGGGGAACGGAAATGCGCCGAGATGATGGGGTATATCGCCAACCATGATACCGGCGGCGCGCTGGCGCTGTTTAACCGGCTTTACGCCGATGGGAAGGACTTGGGTGCACTGCTGGATGAGCTGGCATGCCTGACCCGGGACCTGCTGATCCTGAAAAACGCCCCGGATGCGGGGATCGCCATGCTCTCCGGTGTGGCATCGGACGCGGAAGCGGAAACCCTGGCCGGGAAATTCTCCGGCGGAGAGCTGATCCGGATGATGGAGCAGCTGGAAACGACCATGGCAGGCTTTACCCGCAGCGCAAGCCGCCGGATGGACGCGGAGCTTTGCTTGATCCGCCTGTGCCGCCCGGAGCTGCAGTTGGATGCTGTCAGCCTGAACGCACGGCTGACTCGCCTGGAGGAGCAGATGAGAAGCGGCATCCCTCTCGCGCCGGCTTCAACCCAGCCCCCGAAGGAGCGCCAGGCCGTCCAGGAGATTCCTCCGGAGCCGGCGCAGGAGCCCACAGAAGCGGAACAGCCCACTGAGGAGGAGACACCGCTGGGATTCTGGCCGGAGCTGGTGAACGCCGTCCGCCAGGAGCTGAAGCCGCCGATTTCCGGCTTTTTCACCCCGGCGGTCAACGCACCGGTGCAGGGGATCGTTCGCGGCAGCCAGGTGATCCTGGAGTGCGCTAATGCGTTTACGCTGGAAATGGTGTCTACGCCGGAAATCCTTTCCCTGGTAGGGCGGAAAGCCACAGCCATCCTCGGACGGCCTGTGTCCGCCACCGCGGAGGACAGGAGCGCCAGACCACAAACCAGTGAAAAAATGGAGCGGCTGATGGATTTTGGCCGTGCCCATCAGGATATTATCCACATTAAAGAATCTTAAGACAGGAGTTCGATCATGGCAAAGAATAATTTCCGGGGGATGCCCGGAGGAATGAACCAGGCCGCGATGATGAAGCAGGCGCAAAAAATGCAGCAGGAGCTTCTGCGGATGCAGGAGGAGCAGGAAACGAAGACCTACTCTGCCACCTCCGGCGGCGGGATGGTTACTGCTACAGTCAATGGCAAGCATGAGGTGGTAAGTTTGCAGATCCAGCCGGAAGCGGTAGACCCGGAGGATGTGGAAATGCTCCAGGATATGGTGATCGCCGCGGTCAACGAGGCAATGCGCACGGCAGACACGGAAGCCGCCAATAATATGTCCCGGCTCACCGGCGGCATGAATCTGGGCGGAATGTTCTGAGGGAAGCGCCATGCAGTATTTTCCTGCGGCGCTCCAGGAGCTTGCCGACCAATTTGCCAGGCTCCCCGGCATTGGCGGCAAAACCGCACAGCGCCTGGCGTTTCATGTGCTGAGCCTGCCAATGGAGGAGGCTCAGGCCTTTGCCGATGCCATTGTCGCGGCGAAAAAAGCCGTGAAAACCTGCCCCGTGTGCCAGAACCTGACGGATCGGGACATCTGCCCCATCTGTGACGATGATCTGCGGGACAAAAGCACCGTTTGCGTGGTCGCTGAGCCCCGGGACGTGATCGCCATGGAGCGGAGCCGGGAGTATCGCGGCGTGTACCATGTGCTGCACGGCGTGATCTCGCCCCTGAATCACGTTACCCAGGACGACATCCGCATTAAGGAGCTTTTGCAGCGGGTGGCCGCCGGTGGCGTGCGGGAGGTGATCATGGCTACCAACCCGGATACAGAGGGGGAGGCCACGGCGATGTACATCTCCCGACTGCTGCGTCCTATGGAGATCAAGGTGACCCGGCTGGCCTATGGTATGCCCGTAGGCGGCCAGCTGGAATACGCGGATGAGGTCACCCTATCCCGCGCCCTGGAGGGCCGGCAGGAGATATAAAGTAAGAGAGCAGTACACGTTTTCTGTACTGCTCTTTTTTGCTCTACAGCTTGGCGTAGGCCTTTTCCAGGAAGCGCTGGGCGTTGACCACGGCGCGCTTGTGGGTCGCGGTGCCGATGGAACCCGCCTCGTCGAATGCCTCTATGGAGAAGGTGATTATTTTCCCCTCCACAGCGGTGACCGTGGCCTGGGCATGCACCTCCAGCCCGACAGGCGTGGCGGAATTGTGCTTCAGGTCCAGCGCGATGCCGACGGAGGTTTCCCCCTCGCTCAGTCCTGGGGCGATGGCCTCGCAGGCCGCACCCTCCATCAGTGCCGCCATGCAGGGGGTGGCATACACCAGCAGCGAGCCGGAGCCGACCTCCGCCGCAGTGTCCTCCCGCTCGGCCAGGGTTTCCGCGCGGCCGGTCATCCCTACGGTAATTGTCATATCTATCACGACCTTTCCTGCACAAATATACCCCGGAATCCGGCTCCTGTCAAGAAAACAGTTGCCAATTTGCGTTTTCAGGACTATAATAAAGAAAATTCGTCAGAAAGGGCAGGAAAGTATATCATGCAGCGAAAGAACAGCCCGGCTTTTGCCGTGGCATTTGGCGGCGTCCTTGCGGCGCTGGCCGTAGTGATTATGTGTATGGGCGGGCTGATTCCGGTGGCGACCTTCCTTTGCCCGA
The DNA here is from genome assembly GCA_021199635.1 of Bacillota bacterium. Classification (GTDB taxonomy): domain Bacteria; phylum Bacillota; class Clostridia; order Oscillospirales; family Oscillospiraceae; genus Faecousia. Next base: position 28,044 of record JAJQHS010000112.1, on the reverse strand, counting down.
TCATATGTATGCTGCTCCTGGAGGTGATCCGGAAGCAGTGCGGCAGCAGGATCGCCTGGACATGGTACGCCGCAGTGGCGCTCCTCAGCCTTCTGCTGGGGCCGGACAAGGAGGCAGCGGCGGTTTTCCTATTCCTGGGGTTTTACCCCATCGTCAAGCCAAAGCTGGACAGGAAGAAGCTCTCGTGGCTGTGGAAGCTTCTGCTGTTCAACTGCGCAATCGGCGTTATGTACCTGGTGTTCCTGCGGCTGTTCCAGTTGGAGGAGATGGTAAACGACTATCAGAATATCGGCGCGGCCATGGCGGCGGTTATGCTGGTGCTGGGGAATCTGACATTCCTGCTGCTGGACACTCTGCTTTCCAACCGGTTCAGGCGGTGATGGGCGCCATGGAAAAAAGCTGGAAGCTGTACATCCTGCGCTGCGGCGACGGCAGCCTGTACACAGGCATCACGGTGGACGTACCTGCGCGATTGGCGGCCCATCGGGCAGGGAAGGGCGCAAAGTATACCCGCGGTCGCGGCCCAATGGAGCTGGTGTATACGGAGGAGGTAGGCTCCCATTCGGATGCGCTTAAGCGGGAGCTGGAAGTGAAAGCGTATTCCCGGGCTGATAAGCAGAAGCTCTGCGGCCTGAAGCCATAAAATTAGGTGTGCGGATTTGCTCCGCACACCTGATTTTTTACTGTTGTTCGGACTCTGACCGTTTCTTACGGACAAGGATTATGATGACGATCGCGGCACCGGCCAGCACTGCGGCGCAAACCAGAACGATCGACCTGATCCCGCTGATCGCGGTGGCGGAATCATCTCCGGATTCCGTGGGGGAGAGGGTCTGCCCCGCTTCGGTGGCCGCGTCGGAGTTGTCCGTTTCCGCAGGATCGGTTTCCGATTGGGCGGGGGAGGTCTGGTCTGCTTCCGTAGCTTCTGTTGCTTCCGAAGGGGGGAGCGTTTCCTCAGGCTCTGCTGTTTCCGCTGGTGCGGTAGTGTCCGCAGTGCCGCTGCTGGAAAGCGCAGGGATCTCCTGGGTTTCTGTTGCGCCGCATACAGTGCAGGTGTGCTCCTGACTGCCCGGGGTAGAATCTGTTGCTTCCACAGTCACCACCCATTCGCCGTAAGTATGGGCGCCGGTGGCCTCCAGGACAATGCCGGAGTACAGCTTGGTTCCGCAGTATTTGCACACGGTATCCCCGGTGTAGCCATCCGTCCCACAGGTCGCGTTTTTCTGGTTCACAGTAACGCCCTTATGCCCGGTCTTGCTGATCGTGGTGCCGGAGGACAGCTTCACGCCGCAGTCGGTGCAGTAGGTATCGCCGGTATAGCCGTCCGTTGTGCAGGTGGCTTCCGTGGCATTGCGGATCGTTGTATGGGTGTGGGAGCAGGTGGTGGTACCGCCGGAAGAGGAACCGCCGGAGGAGCCGCTTGCGGCCTCACCGGAGGGCGTCACCATGTCCTCAGGTACTTCCTCACCAAACAGCAGCCAGGCCAGCTCCGGATAGTCCACAAACACGTTCCGCACGCCGGTGATGGACTGCACCGCATCGTTGCGGCCCATTTCCCAGGTGTCCACCGGGTCCTCCTCCATCCAGCGCAGAAGCACATCCAGATTCTCAATTACGCCGCTGGTGCCCCACATCTTGCTGGTGTTGCCCCAGCGGACGTAGGTATACAGCAGCATTCTGGCGCAGTCGCCCCGGACGGAAACGCCTGGATCAAAATAGCCGCTGCTCTCCCCGTAGGCGGTGTTGCCGCGGGAGCCGTTTTCAGAGGGGGTGGTTGCCCGCAGTGTCATAATGTCCGCGCTGTCGTTGGTGCTGCGCCCGGAATCGATGCACTTGCTGTCCGGCCAGATATGCTCCCGATTGTAGGTCACGCCGCCGTCCCATGTGCTGTTCACCAGGGTGCCGGAGTAGAAGGCGGAAATTTTGGCGTAATTATTGCTGACGCAATCGGTATATTGGTAGTATTGGCGGGTGGCCTGATAGGTCTGGATGTTTGTGTGCATGGCCTGCATCATACTTTGCAAAGCGCTGTACAGCGCACTGCTGGGAGCGCTGCTCTGGGATGTGCCGCCGTCCAGGGCGGCAAAGGTATCGTAAGTATAGCTGCCAGTGTAGTACTCCAGGGCATAGGTGGATAAGAAGACGCAGTCCTCATTCCGGGCGCCCCAGTTCACTACGGTCCCGCTGACGATGACGTATTCCACATCGGATGCGCTGGTATATCCGGTGGCTGTGGTCGTGATTTTAGTGGATGCGGCGCTGACACCGGTGAGCATGATGCACACCAGGCAGAAGACGACGGAAATGGATGCGACTTTACGGACAAATTTTTTCATAGCAGCACCTCATAGTTGCGTGGGGGTCAGGAACTCAGGGAAATCGCCCAAAGGTTCCGGATCTGGTCTTCAATGTCATCGTAGTCCCAGAGCATTGCGGAGCGCTGGGGGCTGTTCGGGTCGTTGACTCGGAATTTTCCATCCTCCACACCTACCAGAACGATAAAATGCCCTTGTGTGGTAAAGAGCCCCGGACCCATGGAGCATACTACCGGCTGGCCCGCCTCAAGGCGGGAAATGATGACGCTCTTGGACAGGGGAAGCTCCTCCGCCTGCATTCCCAATGCAGCGGTTCCCTGGCTGAACAATGACCACGAGGTCCCGCTGCCAACTACGTAGTAATTGTTATCCAGCGCGTACTGAATCATATAGGCAGGGGTATAGCTGGTGTTCTGGGTCAGATATATGGCCACCATGGACAGGCAGGTGGGGCCGCAGGCGGTCAGCCCGGCGAGACTGGAACCGTATTCTATGTAGCCCCAGCGGGAATCCCATTGCAGCAGCAGCGGCACCTCAGTGCATCCGGCCAGGTCGGAAAGGTCAATGGTGTAGGATGCGTCTTTCGCGAACGGGTATTCCAGGACATAGGTTTCTGTTTCCGGGTTGGTGTTCAGCAGTTCCACCATGAAATCCGGGTAATCGTCCATGCTCAGGCCGTTGGCCATTGCGTAGGCGTAGATTTTTTCCTCCGCCTCGGACGCGAATATCATTTCTGTGGTGGCCGGAGGCTCGGTGACGGTTTCGGTGACAGGCTCAGTGGTACTTTCAGTGGATTCTGTGGCTTGCGTGGTGCTCTCCGCAGTGCTGCTGGCAGTGGAATTATCCTGGGATGCAGGGGAAGTGCGGTGAGACGTGACCAGGATCAGGATCAAAGCCAATCCAATTGCAATCAGCAGAGTGAACGCCAGGGGATTGCGCCTGGCGGCACGGCGGCGCGGTTTCGAATGCGGCATGGTACCCTCCATCGTAAACGGATAGATTGGTTCCGGTTGCCCTGGTGAGCAGGGCGCGAAATCGTTACGTTCTTACCAGGCCATTGTACCATAGTTCGCCGGAATTCGCAACAGAAGAATGCCGGAAAAGAAAAAAATCTGAAATTTCCACACTTTCCGTCAGAAAAAGCTGGAAATGAAAATTTCCAGGCCGATCAAAATGAGTATGCTGCCACCCAGTATCCCGGCGCGCCCGGCCAGGCGCACGCCGACCTTCCTGCCAAGCCACAGGCCGACCATGCAGATGACGAAGGTAACTGCCGCAATGATCAGCGCACAGCTCAGCGCCGTGGGGAGATCATAACCGGAAATGGTGAATCCGACGGACAACGCGTCAATGGAGGTGGCCACCCCCTGAAGCAGCAGGGCAGAAAACCCTACCTCCGGCTTGGCCACTTCTCCGCCGTGCAGGCCTTCGTAGAGCATTTTTCCACCGATGTAACCCAGCAGGACCAGGGCGATCCAGGGAATCAGCCGCTCGAAGGACTGGAAGTACTGCACAATTGTATGCACGCAGATCCACCCGATCATAGGCATCAGCGCCTGGAAAAAAGCAAAAACCCCGGCAATGCCGCACATTTTCCGAACCTTCATATCCGGCTCATATAGGCCGTTGGAGAGAGAGACCGAAAATGCGTCCATTGCCAGGCCGACGCCCAGCAGAATGCTGTTGAAAAAGAACTGGAAGCTCCACTGCATGATTAAATTCCCCCAAAAAAATACTCAGATTGACCGCTGGGCCACACCTGAGTATCAAAAAAACAACCCACGCATAGCCCCCGGAAGGGATACATGAGTCTTGCATTGAAAAGCAAGCCAGGCCGGCAAGGCCAGTATGTTGACTTGCTGCGCGGGGAACCGCGCTAGCTACTCCCCCATGAATTGGAACGATTCTACCACGATTCCGTTTCGGTGTCAAGAATTTATCCGGCGGAAGTTGCGAAATTTTTCGGAATGTGCTATAATACGATAAATATACCCCACAGGGGAGAAGGAGCAATGACATGAATTCCTATTTTCCGGAAATCAAGAAGAACTTTGGCTTTGGCTGCATGCGCATGAAAATGAACGGGAAGGAAGTCGACCTGGAAGAATTTACCAAGATGGTGGACGCGTTCCTGGCGGCGGGCTTCAATTACTTTGACACCGCCCATGTCTACATAGACGGTCAGAGCGAGACTGCGCTGCGCAGCTGCCTGACCTCCCGCTACCCGCGGGAAGCCTATGTCCTCACTAATAAGCTGTCTGAGAGCTGCTTCAAAACCGAGGCGGATATCCGTCCGCTGTTTGAAACCCAGCTGGCGGCCTGCGGCGTGGATTACTTCGATTTTTACCTGATGCATGCCCAGGGGAGCCGGAACTATGACCATTATCAGCAGTGCCATGCCTATGAAGTGGCGCAGGCACTGAAGCAGGAGGGGAAGATCCACCACCTGGGCATCTCCTTCCACGATACCGCGGCCTTCCTGGACCGCATCCTGACGGAGCATCCGGAAATTGAGATCGTCCAGCTGCAGTTCAACTATGCGGACTTCGAGGACCCAAAGATTCAGAGCCGTAAGTGTTATGAGGTCTGCCGCAGCCATGGCAAGCCGGTGATCGTCATGGAGCCGGTGAAGGGCGGGAAGCTGGTGAATCTGCCGGAGGAGGCCGCGAATATCCTCGATTCTCTCCACGGCGGCTCCCACGCCAGCTACGCGATCCGATTCGCCGCAGGCTTTGAGGGAATCGCTATGGTGCTGTCCGGTATGGGCAGTATGGAAATGATGGAGGACAACATCGGATATATGGCGGATTTCCATCCGCTGAGCCCTGCGGAGCAGGAGGCGGTCGCCAAGGCCTGCGCCATTTACCGGGGGCAGGATCTGATCGCCTGCACCGAATGCCGCTACTGCGTGCCGGGCTGCCCCATGCAGATCGAGATTCCGGCTTTCTTCAAGCGGGAGAACAATAAGCGGACCATCCGCGCCTGGGCTGGTGACAGCAGCATCTCCGGCGGCACACCGGCGGACTGCGTGGGCTGCGGCCAGTGCGAGGAGATTTGCCCCCAGCACCTGCCCATCCGGGAGCTGCTTGCGAAGATCGCCCAGGCCGGCTGAACGCATCCGGCTACTTGCCGGGCATCCACACCCTGCGCTTTGCCTCCAGTCCGGCCGGCTCCGGCGCATCCACGCAGAACAGGCCGTATAGGTCGGTACAGCGCTGCTCCAGGTCCCAGAACGCTTCCAGCTGCGGTTCTCCCACGTGGGGGAACCTGCCGGAGCGGCGGGCCATTTTGAGGATTTCCCGACCGGTGCCGTTAAAGGCCAGCACTCTTGTGTAGGGCGCGGGCGTATCCATCGCGGATTGGGTCAGACCCAGGTAAGCACACATTGCCATACGATCCAGGCGGCTGCGGGTGTAGCGCCTGGATTTTGTCTGTGTCAAAATTTCCTCCAAGGTTTGCCCGGCGCGGCACTGGTGCATAAATTTGCGCCATAGCCCCTCCGATCCGTAGGGGAGCGCTGCAAATTCCGCATCCTCCATACATCTGAGCCGGCCAAGCATAGCCCGTTCTCCGGCGGCAAGGGTGTGGATTGCGGCGCCGGAAAATACCTCACGGGCATTGCGGGGCACATAGTCCATCCAGGGCTCCTGGGATTCGATCCTTCCGCGCAGAGCTGTGGCGGAGGGATTCGATTTGTCGGGGACATCTGCGTGGTAGCTCCCTTCCCGCCGAATGGGCATGGGCTGCATGGTGCTGTGCTGGGCAAGGATCGCTTTGCAGTACTCAACCGCCAGAATGTCGTTGGGCTTTTCCAGCAGGGAAGCGTCCGCCCCCACTCTGGCAAGTGCTGCCTGCCTGGCAGCGGGGAAGGACATCCCGCTTTCAAGCTCCCGGTGCAGCGCAGGGGAGAAGTCGCCGCTGAGCAGGGCGGACGCCACGGCGTTCAGCGTGTTCAGGTCCCCGGATTCGGTGCCGAAGCACAGCCCGTCGCAGAACCCGGACAGCACCCGAACGCCGCCGGAGCAGAACCCCTCCGCCGAGGCCAGGGCATAGTTGACCGGCAGCTCCAGCACCAGGTCAGCGCCGCATTCCACAGCGGCTCGGGCCCGGAGGGATTTGTCAAATATCGCGGGGGCGCCCCGCTGGACAAAGCTTCCGCTCATCAGCACAGCAATGCCGCAATCCTCCCCGGCGACCTGCCGGACGAGGCGCAGCTGCTTCCAGTGCCCCAGATGGAAAGGGTTATACTCCGCAATGATACCGATGACCTTCAAAATAATCCCTCCTTTTTGGAAAAAAATCACTTTCAGGGGTTGAGAAATTTGGGATTGTGCGGTAAAATAAGCTTATCTATGGGTATCATACCACATATGGCAAAAAAATGAAATATTATTTTTTAGGAGGCATTTCCCATGAATGTTCTGGTTATTAACGCCGGAAGCTCTTCCCTGAAGTACCAGCTGATGAATCCCGAAACCGGTGAGGTTTCCGCCAAGGGCCTGTGCGAGCGTATTTACATTGACGGCCGCCTGACCCACAAGGCCGGTGACAGCAAGGTCGTCAAGGACATCCCCATGCCCACCCATTCCGAAGCCATCCAGGCGGTTCTGCAGATCCTGGTGGATCCGGAATATGGCGTGATCCAGTCTGTAGACGAGATCGATGCCGTCGGCCACCGGGTGCTCCACGGCGGCATGAAGTTCAGCGATTCGTGCATCATCGACGACGCCTGCATCAAGGCCATCGAGGACTGCATTCCCCTGGGACCTCTGCATAACCCGGCGAACCTGATGGGCATCCGCGCCTGCCAGGCGGTCATGCCCGGCACACCCCAGGTGGCGGTATTTGATACGGCTTTCCACATGACCATGCCTCCCAAGGCCTATCGCTATGCCATCCCCAAGGAGTATTATGAAAATGACGATATCCGCCGCTATGGATTCCATGGTACCTCCCACAAGTATATCGCCCGCCGCGCCGCCGAGCTGATGGGGACGAAGAACTTCAAGATGATCAACTGCCACCTGGGCAACGGCTCCTCGCTGTCCGCTGTGAAGGACGGCAAGTGCATGGATACCTCCATGGGCCTGTCGCCGCTGGCCGGCGTCCCCATGGGCACCCGCTCCGGCGATATCGACCCGTGCGTGGTGCAGTTCATCTGCAACAAGTATTCCATGAGCGTGGACGATTGCCTGACCATGCTGAATAAGAAATCCGGCGTCCTGGCGCTGTCCGGCGTGTCCTCTGACTTCCGGGACCTGGAAGCCGGAGCAAAGGCCGGTAATGCCGAGTGCGTTCTTGCGCTGGAGAAGTTCTATTACGAGGTCGCCAAGTATATTGGCGCCTATACTGCCGCGCTGAATGGCATCGATGTGCTGACCTTCACCGCCGGCGTGGGCGAGAATGGCCCCTCCACCCGTGCCGCTGTGTGCGAATATCTGGGCTTTATGGGCGTGAAAATCGACCCGGAGAAGAACAATGTCCGCGGCAAGGAAGCGAAGATTTCTGCCGACGATTCCGCCGTCCAGGTCTGGGTCATCCCCACCAACGAGGAGCTGATGATCGCCCAGGATACCGCCGACTTGGTCAACGCCGCAAAATAAATTGCCCTGCCGCCGCGCCTGTACAGGACATGCTGGCGCGCAGACGGGAACATGACAGAGCGGGGGCGATTCGCCCCCGCTTTTTGAAATGGAAGGAGAAATGCAATGCAAACGGTAACGCAGCGCTTCCTGCGCTATGTGTCCTATGACACCCAATCGGACGAATTTTCCGAAACCTGCCCCTCCACAGCGGGGCAGAAGAAATTGGCTGCGCTCCTGGTGACGGAAATGCAGGAAATGGGCATTTCCGACGCACATATGGACGAAAACGGCTATGTATACGGCACTGTGCCGGGTGATCCGAAGTTCCCGGTCATCGGGCTGATCGCCCATATGGATACCTCGCCGGACACTTCCGGCGCCCAGATCCAGGCGCGCACCGTGGAATACGGCGGCGGGGACATCTGCCTGAATCCAGAAAGGGATATCTGGCTCCGCCCATCGGATTACCCCAGCTTGAACAGTCACACAGGCAAGCATCTGATCGTCACAGACGGTACAACCTTGCTGGGCGCGGATGATAAGGCCGGGATCGCGGAGATCATGGCTGCTGCGGAGTTCCTGCTCACCGCGCGGCTGCCCCATGCCACGCTGAAAATCGGCTTCACCCCGGATGAGGAGATCGGCAGGGGAGCGGACCGCTTTGATGTAAAGGGGTTCGGCGCGGATTTTGCCTACACCGCGGACGGCGGAACGCTGGGGGAGATCGAATACGAAAACTTCAATGCCGCTTCGGCAAAGGTGGAGTTCCGCGGACTGAACATCCATCCTGGCTCGGCCAAGGGTAAGATGGTCAATTCCCAGTACATCGCCATGGAATTCCAGAGCCTTCTCCCGGCGGAGCAGAAGCCGGAGTATACCGAAGGGTATGAGGGGTTCCTCCACCTGACGGATATGCAGGGAGAAGTGGAGCATTCCGTGCTGCGCTACATCGTCCGGGATCACGACTTGGCGCGATTCCAGCTGAAGAAGGAAATCCTGGCCCATGCTGCCGCGTTCCTGAACCGGAAATATGGGGAGGGAACCGTTACGCTGACAGTGCAGGACAGCTATTTCAACATGAAAAAGTGCATTGAGCCATGCATGCACATCGTGCAGCGGGCCAAGCACGCCATGCGCAGCGCCGGGATGGAGCCGCGGGAGGTCCCTATTCGCGGCGGCACGGACGGTGCGCGGCTTAGCTACGAGGGGCTGCCCTGCCCGAACCTTTGCACCGGCGGGGAGAATTACCACGGACGGTTCGAGTATATCCCTGTTGAGGATATGGAGAAATGCGTCGATATGCTGGTAGGCATTCTGACACAGGCATAAAAACAGGGCTGCTGCACACGCAGCAGCCCAATCTTTGGGTCAATCTCAGTTTTCAAAGTCGGCTTCGGAAGCGGGTTCGCCGTCTTCCTCAGCAGGGGCATCCTCGGCGGGTGCTTCCGGCTCCTCGGAGGCAGGGACTTCCTCCTCGGTGGGAGCTTCCTCTGCGCAGGGCGCCTCCGGCACGGCTTCCTCGGGAGCGGTATCCTCAGTCGTGCAGGTGCAGTCGCCGCCGCAGCAGCCACCGCAGCACTTCAGCGTCTTCTTTGCCCAGGCAACGATCTTGTCGCCATAGGTGGCTGCAGCATACACAGCACCGGCTACAGCGGCAAGGGCAACCACGATCTTCGCGATAATATTGAATACTTTCATGGTAATTCCTCCTTTTTTGTAAAAATCCATTATCAGTATAACCGCAAACGGATGAAATTGCAACAATTAATTTAGAATATTCTGTAAATTATAGGTATCCGTACATCCCGCGGATGCTGACCTCCCCGGAATTGACTGCCTCCTCCTGTCCGTCCGGCAGGCGAACCAGCAGCGCGCCGTTTCCGTCCACATCCAGCGCGGTACCATGCCGCACAAGCCCAGGCTGGGCAATGGAGATTTCCTGCCCGAGGGTCACGCAGTCCCGGCGGTAGCGGGTCAGGATCTGATCTCTCTGGGGAAGCGCATTGCCCATCCGGTAAAGGTGACGGATCATAGCGCCGGCCAGCGCCGCGCGGTCAATCGGACTGCCCAGCGCCATTTCCAGCGAGCAGGCCATATCCCGGATTTCCGGGGGAAAATCAGAAACCGCCTGGCAGCAGTTGATGCCGATGCCAACCACAGCCGCGTCCACGTGCTCGCTGTGGCTGCCAAGGGTCAGCTCCGTCAGGATCCCAGCCAGCTTCCGGTGGCCGATCACCAGGTCGTTGATCCACTTGATGCCCGGGCGTATGCCGGTCACCTCTTCTACGGCATCGCACATGGCAACCGCAGCCGCGCAGGTCAGGTGCATCAGCGCCTCCGGCGGACACTGGGGCCGCAGCAGCACGCTCATGTAAATGCCCATCCCGGCGGGGGAGTGGAAGCTGCGCCCCAGCCTGCCGCGCCCACCGGTCTGCCGGTCCGCGATGAGGATGGTCCCGTGGGGCGCGCCCTGGCGTGCCATAGCTTTGGCGCGGGTGTTGGTGGAGTCGATGGTGTCGAACCAGTGAATTTGATTCTGCCAGGGGAAATCCCCTGGCAGAGCAGCTAAAATCGAATCAATCATAAGTATCAGTCAATGTCCTGGAGCACGACATCCGGGGGATTATCCAGGACCTCGGGATGGGCAAGCAGCCGCTTATAATGCTTGAAGAACGCGGCGTAATAGTAGCCATCCACGATCCGTTCGTCCAGGGTGAATTTCACATCCACATACTTGCGCTGGACGACCGTGCCATCTTCCTGCACCTCGATGGCCTTGCGCTTGCAGCCGAAGGCGGCAAAGACCGGCAGATTGCCGAAGTCATAAAGGTGATGGTACACAGGCGGAATACCCAGCGAGCCCATGGAGGTGAAGAACAGGCTGCCATGGAACGGGCTGACTTCCAGCAGGAATTTGGGCAGCAGTCCGAAATAATCCAGCGTCCGCAGCAGCCACACCACAAATTTCAGGAACACACCGGGAATCAGGGTAAACGCGGCGGCGGTATTGTCGAAATCGGAATCCAGCGAGGAATTCTTCACTTCGTCCACAGCGGCCTGGAGCTTTCGGTACACATCGTCCGCGGTATCGGTGGGCTTCAGGTGAACCTTGATGACGGTGTCAGGGGATTCGGCGGACATTTCCTTCTTGATCGTCATGCAGTACTGCACGTCGTCCCCATGGGTGTACACCTTCTGGCCAGCCAGGAATCGGTTCAGCCCGGGGTATTTGCACAGGGTGCGCAGATAGCAGGCCAGCAGGACATGGGTGATGCCGAAGTTTGTCAGGCCCTCCTTCCGCTTTTTGCGGATATAACGATCCACATGGCTGATTTCGAAGGAATCCTCAAAGCTATTGTCGGAGGAATTCCGGGTCACCATGATGTAGGGCGAAACCTGATTCATAGCGGACAGGCTGCGGATGCGCCGCCCGTCCGAACGGTCGCCCCAGGTGGGGTGATATGTGCCGTCCGTATGCACCCGGATGGCGAAGACCAGCAGGATCCCGCCCAGGAACAGCAAATACTCCGGCAGCACATAGTACAGAATCTCCACAAAGCCACGCCCGATCAGGGTCCAGTGGGCATAGCCCACAGCGGCCAGGGGCGCGCCGAACAGAAACAGCAGCAGCCAGGGGTAGCGCAGCCGCCCGGAGGAGATCACCAGATACACCAGGCAGTAGAACACCAGGCAGGTGTAGTACATCCCACGGACGATGGTGCTGGTCATGATCTCATGGGGACGGATGGCGTAGAAAACCGCCATCAGGGCGACAGGAATGGCCGTTTTATAAAACCGCTCTTTCCCGTCCAGGAGTACGATGAGCACAAACAGCAGTGTGGCTGCTACTGGCAGAACAATTTGGCTCCACACTTGAAGCGATTCACCTGACCCTTTCAAACAGGCGATCACAATGCGGGCCACTGCCGAGCCGACAAGGCAGAGTGCCATCAGCCATGCCAGCGGATTTTTCCGGCTGACATACAGATGTAGACGCATTCTTCTTTCCATAACAATGCCATTATAACAGACGTCGCCAATATTCGCAACCTTAATTTCCGGTTTTCTTGGAAAAATCGGAAATTTCCATTCTTTTCTGCACTGCGGCGGTCATATGCGCAGGCGTGGTCCCGCAGCAGCCGCCCAGGAGCCGGGCGCCGTTCTGGCCGCATTGCAGCAGGATCTGAGAGAATTCCTCCGGCTCCATGGGGTATTCCGCGATGCCCTGGTCGTTGATCACCGGCAAACCGGCATTGGGCTTGCACAGCAGGGGGCCCTTTACATAGCGCCGCAGCTTGCTCACCAGGTACGGCGTCATCATGTCCGCCGCGACACAGTTGAAGCCTACAGCGGCGGCTCCCGCCGCCTCCAGCTCCCGCAGGACCGGACCGGCATCCGCCCCGGAGAACAGCGTACCATCCGGCTGCATGGTGAAGCTGTACATCACAGCCCCCGCCCCCTCCAGCTCTGCGGCGCACAGGACGGCCTCAGCCTCCTGTGGGTAAAGGAGGGTTTCCGCGATCAGAAGATCCGCATCCAGAAGCCCCCGAATCTGGCGGCGGTAATTCTCCACCAAAAGGTCGAAATTCTTCGGGTCCCAGCTGTCGCAGAAGGCAGCCAGGGTGGCGATATCCCCGGCGATCAGGCAATCCGGCGCGGCAGAGCGGGAGAGCGCTACCAGGCGCCGGTTCACATCCTCGGTCTGCGCCTCCCAACCAACGGCTTTCAGGGCAATTGGCTGCGCCTGGAAGGTGGGTGCGTAAATGATCTGCGCCCCGGATGCGGCATAGCGGCGCTGCAGATCCACCAGAATATCCGGGTGCTCCAGCACCCATTTTTCAGAGCAGATCCCCCTGGGCATCCCGGCCGCAAGCAGATTGGAGCCGGTGGCGCCATCCAGAAAGTACACTCCGTCGCCTAATTTTTCCCAAAAATCCTCTCTCGTGAGCATATCCGTATCCTCCAAAGCGTGATTCTGTCGGCTATTATACTAGCAAATCGGGAAAAATGCAATCGGCATTGACCTTTTCTGAAAAATCTGCTAAGATAGGAAAAACCGAAGGAGGAGAAAAACCATGAAAAAGACTGTTTTACGGGAATACGCCCGCCTGATCGTCCGTTGCGGCGTCAATGTCCAGAAAGGGCAGACCGTCATCGTCAATGCTGGGCTTGACCAGCCGGAGTTTGTCCAGATGGTGGTGGAGGAGGCCTATAAGGCCAAGGCCACGGAGGTAATCGTGGAGTGGAACTACCAGCCCCTGACCAAGCTGCACTACCGTTACCGCACCCTGAAGACCCTAGGCACGGTGAAGGAGTGGGAGAAGGCAAGGCTGCAATATTACTGCGACACCATTCCCTGCCGCATCCACCTGACCTCCGCGGACCCGGACGGGCTGAAGGGCATCAATCGGGAGAAAATGGCTAAGGCGAACCAGATGTCCTATCCCATCGTCAAGCCCTATCATGACCAGATGGAGAATAAGGACCAGTGGTGCATCGCCGCCGTGCCTGGTGTGGCATGGGCGAAGAAGGTATTCCCCGGCATGAGCAAGAACCAGGCGGTGGAGAAGCTGTGGGAGGCGATTTTGTCCGCCTCCCGGGTGACAGACGACCCCATCGCCGCGTGGGATGACCACAATGCTGATCTGCAAGCCCGGTGCGACTACCTGAACAGCCTGGGCATTGAGAGTCTGCACTATACCGCCGGCAACGGCACGGACCTCACCGTAGGCATGATCCCCCAGGGCCGTTTCTGCGGCGGCGGGGAGAAGAGCCTGCAGGGGATCTTCTTCAATCCCAACATCCCCACCGAGGAATGCTTCATTTCCCCCATGCGGGGCAAGGCGGAGGGCATCGTCTACGCCACCAAGCCCCTGTCCTATCAGGGCCAGTTGATCGAGGATTTCTGGGTGCGCTTCTCCGGCGGCAAGGCCGTAGAGGTGGGCGCGGAGCAGGGCGAGGAGCTGCTGAAAACCATGATCTCCATGGATGAAGGCGCATCCTACCTGGGCGAGTGCGCCCTGGTTCCACAGAAGAGCCCCATTGCGGAAAGCGGCATCCTGTATTATAACACCCTGTTTGACGAGAACGCCGCCTGCCACCTGGCACTTGGCATGGGCTTTGCTGACACCATCGAAGACTTCCAGAACAAGACTCTGGAGGAATGCCGGGAGCTGGGGGTCAACGACTCCATGATCCATGTGGACTTCATGATCGGCTGCGACAGCATGGACATCGATGCCATCTGCGCCGACGACAGCGTGAAGCCCATCTTCCGGGGCGGCAACTGGGCGTTCTGAGAGGACGATCCATGACGGAGAAGGAAAAGCAGCACAGTGGGGATCTGTATTTCCCCGGTGACCCCCAGATCGAGGAGGTACAGCGGGTGTACCTGGACGATCTGCGGGCGTACAACGAGATCCCCCACACCCAGCCGGAGCGCCGTTGGGCGAAGCTGCACGAAATGTTTGCCGAATTTGGGGAGGGGAGCTATGTGGAGTCCCCCTTCTACAGCAATTTTGGCGGGCGGAACGTGCATTTTGGCAAGTGGGTGTATGCTAATTTTAACCTGACACTGGTGGACGACACCCATATCTACGTGGGGGACGATACCATGATCGGCCCCAATGTGACCATCGCAACAGCTGGGCACCCCATCGACCCGACGCTGCGCCGCAAGGGCCTGCAATACAATATCCCCGTGCATATCGGGAAGAATTGCTGGCTGGGCGCCGGGGTGATTGTATTGCCTGGCGTCACCATCGGGGATAATACCGTGGTGGGCGCAGGGAGCATCGTTACCAAGGACCTGCCGTCCGGTGTGGTGGCGGTGGGCAATCCCTGCCGGGTCCTCAGGCCGGTCGGGGAGCGCGACAGGGCATACTACTTCCGGGACAGGCAGGTGGAACCAGCGCTGCTGGAGGAAGAAATTTCGTAAAAAACGAAAAAAATACTTGCAATCCGGTTTGGCATATGGTATGATATCCGGGCGATTGAAATTTGCAAGGGCTTCTATGCCCTTTTACATGATACGAAAGAGGTGAACGAAATGAAGGAAGGTATCCATCCCAAGTACGAACAGACAACGATCCGCTGTGCCTGTGGCAACGTCTTCACGACCGGCTCCACGAAGAAGGACATCCGCGTTGAAATCTGCTCCAAGTGCCACCCTTTCTATACCGGCAAGCAGAAGCTGGTTGACACTGGTGGACGTGTTGACCGTTTCAACAAGAGATTTGGCCTGAAGTAAGCGCTAAGCCCGCACTGCGTATGGTAGTGCGGGCTTTTTTTGTATTACCGCCGCTTCGAAATGCGGCGAAAACAGGAGAATCTATGGAAAAAACATTGGAAAAAAACGTGCAGGAGCGCGCCGTCCTGGTGGGCCTGAACGCTGACTGTTTCCGGAAAGAGGATACCACCACAGAGCAGTCACTGGAGGAGCTGGAGGCTCTGCTGGAAACCGCCGGCGGCTTCTGCACCGGCAAAGTGCTTCAGAACCGTCATGCGCCGGATGCCCACAGCTTCATCGGCGAGGGGAAGGCCTTAGAGGTAAAGATGCTGGCGGAGGCGACCGCATCCACCATGGTGATCTTTGATAACGAGCTTTCCCCAGGGCATATCCGGGCGCTGGAGGAGATCATTGGCCTGACCGTTCTGGACAGGAGCACCCTCATCCTGGATATTTTTGCCCAGCGCGCACGCACCAAGGAGGGCAGGCTCCAGGTGGAGCTGGCACAGTACCAGTATTTGCTGCCGCGGCTTTCCGGCATGGGCGCGAGCCTTTCCAGGCAGGGCGGCGGCATCGGCACCAGAGGCCCCGGCGAAACGAAGCTGGAATCCGACCGGCGGCACATCCGCGAGCGGATCACCCGGCTGCAGTCGGAGCTGGAGCAGGTGCGGCAGGTGCGCAGCGTCCAGCGGGAACGCAGGCAGAAAAATTCTATCCCCGTGGTGGCCATCGTTGGGTATACCAATGCGGGGAAATCTACGCTGCTCAACCGTCTGACCGGGGCGGGGATCCCGGCAAATAACCGGCTGTTTGACACGCTGGACACCACTGCCCGGCTCCTGACCGTTTCCGACAATCTGAAAGTGATCCTGACGGACACGGTTGGCTTCATCGCCAAGCTGCCCCACCATCTGGTGGATGCGTTCCGGGCGACGCTGGAGGAACTGGAGTATGCGGACCTTCTGGTGCATGTAATCGATGCCTCCGACCCCAACCGGCAGGCGCAGATCGCCGTTGTGGAAAAGCTGATCGGGCAGCTGGCCAAGCCGGGCACCCCGGTGCTCCGCTGCTACAATAAATCCGACCTGGCCGACCCATTGGACATCCCGGTGGGGCAGGAGGTGGTGGCCATTTCGGCGGCCACCGGGCAGGGCCTGGATACGCTCCTGTCGGCCATCGAGGGGGCACTGAACCAGGGGCGGCACCATGTGGAGGTGACCCTGCCCTACACCATGGGCGCTCTTGTGCAGACGCTGCACAGCGGCGCGCTGGTCAAGAATGTGGACTACGGCTCCGATGCCATCCGCGTGGAGGCTGTGGTGGACCCGATCCTCTATGGCAGGGTACGGGAGTATATTACAAAGGAGTTCTGACTTTGGAAGAGTACCTGGTCCCCACCCAGTTCGGGGAAGCGGGATTTGTTGAGAAAAAATCCCGCTTTATTGGCAGGGTCTGGCCGGTGGAATCCGAGCAGGAGGCGCTGGAAAAAATCCAGGCCATGAGAAAGCAGCATTACGACGCGACGCATAACTGCTGGGCGTACATCCTGCGCGATGGCGCGGTCCGCTTCTCTGACGATGGCGAGCCCGGCGGGACGGCCGGAATGCCGATTTTACAGGTGCTGCAGAGGGAGGGCCTGTACAATGTGGTGTGCGTGGTGACCCGCTATTTTGGCGGCATTTTGCTTGGAGCCGGGGGACTGGTGCGCGCCTATACCAAGGGCGCGAAAATTGCCGTGGATGCAGCCGGCAAATCCGTAAAGCGGGTGTGGATGTCGCTGTACGTCCCGTGCCCCTACACGTTCTATGAGCGGGTCAAGCTGGAAACGGCGGCCTTCGGCGGCATCATCCGCAAAACGGACTTTGGCTCTGAGGTGGAGATGGAGATCATGGTGCCCCAGCAGGCGGTGCAGCCGTTTTTGTCACGGCTGACGGATCTGTCCGCCGGGGTCATTGAGGGATTGGAAATCGGGGAGGAATACCGCGCCTTCCCTACAGAATAAAGGAGGAAACCGGTATGACTGTCCGGGAAGAACTGGAGATTATGGAGCACCGGCGGCTGAATCCGCTGGCATCGTTTGCCGATCAGAGCAGCGGCAGGCCCATGCCGGAGGCGCCCAGGGAAGGGGACGTGCGTACCTGCTACCAGCGGGATACCGATCGGATCGTCCACAGCAAATCCTTCCGCCGCCTGATGCACAAGACTCAGGTGTTTCTCCGCCCGGAGGGCGACCATTACCGCACCCGGATGACCCATACCCTGGAGGTTTCCCGGATCGCCAGAACCATTACTCAGGCGCTGGCGCTGAACGAGGATTTGGCGGAGGCTATTTCCCTGGGACACGATTTGGGGCATACTCCTTTTGGCCATGCGGGGGAGGACGCGCTGAGCCGCTGCCTTGGCAAGCCGTTCCGGCACAATGAGCAGAGCCTGCGGGTCGTGGACGTGCTGGAAAAGGACGGGAAGGGCCTGAACCTGAGCAACGAGGTGCGCCTGGGCATTCTGGGGCACACCGGCGACTATATTCCGGAAACCCTGGAGGGGCAGGTGGTCCGCCGTTCCGATCAGATCGCCTATGTCAACCATGATATTGACGACGCTATCCGCGCGGGGATCCTGACAAATGACGACATCCCACAGGAAATCACGGACATTCTCGGGCATGATCACAGCAGCCGGATCAATACGCTGGTGTGCGATGCTATCCACACCTCCAGGGAGGCGGGGCAGATCTGCCTTTCCCCCATGGTGGACAAGGCGCTGAAGGACCTGCGGGCGTTCATGTTTGAGCGGGTCTACCGCAATCCGGTGGCCAAGGGGGAGGAGAGCAAGGCAAAGGATATGCTCCAGCGGCTTTTTGAATACTACTTTACCCATCCCGAGGCGCTGCCGGAGGATTTTCAGCCCCAGATGAGCTTTGGCGGGCTGGAGCGCACCGTTTGCGACTATGTCGCCGGTATGACCGACAACTACGCCGTGGACAAATTTACGGAGATTTTTATTCCCATGGGCTGGCAAGTCCGGGGATAATATGCTATAATAAAACAGTTTGGAAAGGAGTGGGCAGGCAATGGCATTTCCCCCGTCGTTTATCGACGAGTTGGTTTCGCGCAATCCCATTGAGGATGTGGTCAGCCAGTATGTGAATTTGAAGCGCTCGGGCGGGAACCTTTTTGGCCTTTGCCCGTTCCATGGGGAGAAAACCGCCTCCTTTTCCGTTGCGCCGGATAAGGGCATTTACTATTGCTTCGGCTGCCACAAGGGCGGCGGGGTGATCAATTTCCAGATGGAAATCGAGAATTTAAGCTATCCGGACGCGGTCCGCGCGCTGGCAAAGCGAGCCGGTATGACGGTCCCGGAGGATGCCCAGTACGAGAGCCGCTACCGCCAGCAGGAACGGCTCTGGGCGCTCCATGCGGAGGCCGCCCGCTATTTTCATGCCCAGCTCTACGCGCCGGCAGGCAGGGAAGCACTGAATTATGCACTGGGGCGGGGGATGCACAAATCCACCCTGACCACCTTTGGCATTGGCTTTGCGCCGGATCGCTGGGACGGCCTGATCAAGGCCCTCCGCGAAAAGGGCTATACCGACCAGGAAATGAAGGATTCCGGACTGGTTACGGTGTCCCGGGAGAATGCGGGGCACATGCATGACCGCTTCCGCAACCGGCTGATGTTCCCAATCATTGACGTGCGGGGCAATGTGATCGGCTTCGGCGGGCGGATCATGTCGGACGAGAAAAATACAGCGAAATACTTAAATTCCCCGGAAACGCTGATTTTCAACAAGCGGAAGAATCTGTTTGCCCTGAATCTTGCGAAAAAAAGCAAGCAGGGTTACCTGATCCTGGTGGAGGGCTATATGGATGCCATTGCCTTGCACCAGTATGGCTTTGACTGCGCCGTGGCCTCCCTGGGCACTGCACTGACAGAGGATGGCGCCGCGCTCCTCAGCCGGTACACCGACCAGGTGATCCTGATTTACGACGGCGACGCCGCCGGGCAGAACGCCACCAAGCGCGCCATTCCCATCCTGGAAAAGGCGGGCTTGCAGGTGAAGGTCCTGCAAATGCGGGACGCCAAGGACCCGGATGAATATTTGAAAAAATTCGGTGCGGACAAGTTCCGCCTTCTGCTGGAGGATTCCTCCAACCGGGTGGAATATCAGCTGAACGCCATCCGCAGCAAATATAACCTGGGCGTAGACGATCAGAAGGTGAAATTCCTCCAGGAGTCGGCGGAGCTGATCAGCACCCTGTCCAGCGCTGTGCAGCGGGAGGTCTACGGCGGCCGGGTCGCGGAGGCGGCGGAAATCAGCATGGATGCCATGAAGCTGGAAATCCAGCGGGCAAGAAAGCGCCGCGCCTACCAGGATAAGAAGAAGCAGGAGCAAATCGATCTCCAGCCCGCCAAAGCCCTGCAGCCTAAGAGCCGGGACATTCGCTATGACAATCTGAAATCCGCCATGGCGGAGGAAAACCTCATCGCCCAGATCCTCCGGGAGCCGGCGCTGCTGTCGCAGGTTGGGGGATTGGAGCAGTCGGAATTTTCCTCGGCACTTCTGGGAAAGGTTTACAGCCAGCTGCTTGAGCGTTATCGCCAGGGCATGGACGTGTCCGTGGCGGTGCTGGAGGGTCTGACACCGGAGGAAACCTCGCACATTGCAGGCATTTTGCAGCGCCAGCAGGAGCCGGTGAACGAGCAGGCCTTCCAGGACTGCGTGCATATCATCCGCGGGGAGCATCAGGCATCCGGCATCCGCTCGGAGGATGATCTGCTGGCATTTCGCGATCGACTCAAAGAAAGAAAAGGAATGGGAACATGACCCAGCAGCTTACAGATGCCCAATCCCCTACGGTCAGCGCCGGTGAGGAGGATATGCGGCAGTACCTGAATGAAATCCGCAGCTACCCCCGGCTGACCGCTGAGGAGGAGCGGGAGCTTGCCCGGCGCTGCGCCGAAGGGGACGAGGACGCCATCCGGAAAATGGTCAATTCCAATCTCCGGCTGGTCGTTTCCGTGGCAAGGGAATATGCCGGTCGGGGCGTGCCCCTGATGGATTTGATCCAGGAGGGCAGCATTGGTCTGCTCGCCGCGGCGAAGAAGTTTGATTATACGCTGGATTTTCGCTTTTCTACATACGCCACCAAATGGATCCGCCAGGGCGTGACCCGTTGCCTCGCCAACCATGGCAGTCTGATCCGCGTGCCGGTGCATACAGCCGAGCGCATCCGGAAGATTCAGTCCGCACGGACCGCACTGATCCAATCTACCGGCGAGGAGCCGGACGAGGAGACTCTTGCCAAGGCGTGTGATATGCCGGTAGAAAAGCTGCGGCAGCTGATGCAGCTGTATCCGGAAATCTGCTCGCTGGATGCGCCGCTGGGCGACGCGGACGATGACCATTTCGGTGTGATGCTGGAGGATCTGCATTCCCCGCAGCCCTACGAAAAACTGGTACGCGAGGAGCTGAATCAGACTATGGATACGCTTCTCGGGATGCTCAGCCCCCGGCAGCAGCAGATCCTGCGGCTCCGTTTCGGCATGGAGGATGGAACCTGCTATTCTCTGGAAAAAATTGGAACTATGCTGGGAATCTCCAAGGAGCGAGTGCGCCAGATCGAGCGGCAGGCGATGGATACGCTGCAAAAGCTGGGAGCCGGCATGGGATTGGAGGACTTTTTGGAATGAACGGACTGGAGTTTGCCTTCGAGCCTTCGGCCTGGGAGCTGACGCTGGACAGCCTGACTCCAGGCGGGACGCTGCCCGCGTCCCGGTTCCTGGCGCTGATGGAGGATCAGAGCGAGGACGCGGTGCAGGATGCGCTGGCGGAGCTGGATGAAAAGGATGTCCTGCTGGACATTTCCGACCTTCCAAATTTACACGCCGGCGGGGAGACGGCGCTGCGCCTTCGCCTGGAGGAGCAGCTCGTGCGCCAGGGAGAGCTTCCCCAGGGCCTGGAGAAAACAGACCCCCTGCGGCTGTGCCTGGAGGAAATTGCAGGACTGCCAGCCTGCGGCGACCTCGCGCTTCTGGCGGAACAGTGCCGCGCCGGTGAGGAGAGCGCCAGGTCACAGCTTGCCGGCTGTATGCTCAGCATGGTGGTGCAGCAGAGCTGCGCCCTGGTCGGCCGGGGCGTTCTGCTGATGGACCTGATCCAAGAGGGCAGCCTGGGGCTATGGCAGGGCATTCTGCTGGACAACGGCGGGGATATCCGCGCTCAGTGCGGCCGGGCAATCGCCCGGGCTTTGGCGAAAACCGTCACATTGCATGCCCGGGAAGACGGCGTTGGCCAGCGGATGCGCAGTGCGATGGAGACGTACCGGGCGGCGGATCAGCGGCTACTTACAGAGCTTGGGCGCAACCCTACGCTGGAGGAGATCGCGCTGGAGATCCATATGACGGCGGATGAGGCTTCCATGGTGGCGGATATGCTGGAGAATGCAAGACGGATGGAGCGCGCCCAGTCTTCTCGGCAGAGCGATTCGCCCCAGCCGGAGGATTCTCAGGCGGTGGAGGATACCGCCTATTTCCAGATGCGCCAGCGGATCGGCGAGCTGCTCTCGGTACTTCCGGAGGCGGATGCCGCCCTGCTGTCCGCTCGGTTCGGCCTGGACGGCGGCAAGCCCCTGTCCCCGGAGGAAGCGGGAAGGAAGCTGGGACTCACCTCTCAGGAGGTTCTGGAGCGGGAGGCGTCCGCGCTGGCTCTGCTCCGTAATGCACAATAGAGAAATGAGGATTTGATGATGGACAAGACCTATTCCATAGCGATTGATGGTCCCGCCGGTGCGGGCAAAAGTACGATTGCCCGGACGTTGGCGAAGGAGCTTTCCTTCTGCTATGTGGATACCGGCGCAATTTACCGGACCGTTGCCTATTTCATGGATTTGCTGGGCATCAGCCCAAAGGATGTGGACGGTGTGAACCGGTACATCGATGAGCTGACCATCGGCATAGAGTATGATGAGGACGGCGTACAGCACATGATCATGAACGGCATGGATGTGACAAGCGACATCCGGACGCCGGAAATTTCCCAGAAAGCGTCCCAGGTTTCCGCCCACAGAGTGGTCCGGGAGGTACTGCTGGATATGCAGCGGGAGCTGGCCCGGCAGCACAATGTGGTCATGGACGGCCGGGACATCGGCACGGTGGTGCTGCCCAGGGCAGACGTGAAAATATTCCTGACCGCAGAGCCTGAGATCCGTGCCCAGCGCCGCACCCAGGAACTGAAGGACAAGGGGGAGAAGGCGGACTATTCGCAGATCCTCCGGCAGATCCGCCAGCGGGATGAGCAGGATACCCACCGCGCCATCGCACCGCTGAAAATGGCGAAGGATTCCATTGCTGTGGACACCACCCATATGTCCCCGGAGGAAGCGGCGGCGGAGGTGCGCAGGATCGTCCGGGAGAGGACTGGCATATGACCGTCCGGGTCGCGAAAAGCGCGGGCTTCTGCTTCGGCGTAAGCCGCGCGGTGGAAATGGTGGAGCAGGCGGCCTCCTCCGGTGCCCAGGTAGTCACCCTTGGGCCGATCATCCATAACAGGCACATGGTTGCTCACTTTGAGCAGATGGGGATTCGCGTGATCGACTCGCCGGAGCAGGCGGAGCCGGGGATGACGGTGGTCATCCGTTCCCATGGGGTGCCACGGGCGGTTTACCAGCAGCTTCAGGCCCGGGGGGTGGAGATCATTGATGCTACCTGCCCGTTCGTCAAGCGGATCCACGGTATTGTGGAGAAGGAGGAGGCGTCCGGGCGTCTGCCGCTGATCATGGGTACGCCCAGTCATCCGGAGATACAGGGGATCGCCGGGTGGTGCAAAGATTGCCGGATTTTTGATTCTCCACAGGCGCTGGAGGACTGGATCGAATCGGGAGAAATTTCGCCGGAAACCCCGGTTTGCATGGTCTCACAGACCACCTCCGCAGAATTTTTGTGGAAAAAAAGCGTCCAAAATGCAAAAAAACAGTTTACTAACTTGAAAATCTTTGATACAATATGTAGAGCGACTGAATATAGGCAGACGGAAGCCGCCCAGCTCAGCGCCGAATGCGGCGCCATGGTTGTGGTTGGGGACAGCAAGAGCTCCAACACCATGCAGCTGGCTGCGATCTGCCGGAAGCACTGCGATAAGGTGATGCTCGTGGATAACGCTTCCGAACTGGAGCCTGAATTTTTTCGCGGTGTAAGTGAAGTTGGAATCACTGCCGGTGCCTCCACGCCGGCGTGGATAATAAAGGAGGTCAACAAGACTATGAGTGAAATTACCAATGCTGATGCTGTACAGGAGGAGAACTTCGAGGAGCTCCTGGAACAGTCTATCAAGACTTTAAATACAGGAGATAAGGTTACCGGCACCGTCACTGGAATCGGAAATACCGAAGTCCAGGTGGACCTTGGAACCAAGCACGCCGGCTACATTCCCTATGACGAAGTCAGCGCCGATTCTTCCGTGAAGCCGGAGGACATTCTCCATGTGGGCGACGAAATCGAAGTGTTCGTCGTCCGGGTCAACGATCAGGAGGGCACCGTTCAGCTGTCCAAGAAGAAGCTGGATGGCCTGAAGATTTGGGACGAGATGGCGTCCTACGTTGAGGACAAGACCACGGTCGAGGGACAGATCACTGAGGAGAACAAGGGTGGCCTGGTGGCTACGGTCAAGGGCATCCGCGTGTTTATCCCCGCTTCCCAGTCCGGCATTGCCAAGGGCGGCGATATGGCCGGCCAGGTCGGCAAGACCGTTAAGATGAAGATCACCGAGGTCAACCGCGCCCGCCGCCGCGTCATCGGCTCCATCCGCGCTGTCAAGGCGGAGGAGCGGAAGGCTGCCCAGGAGAAGATCTGGAGCGAGATCGAAAAGGGCAAGAAGTATCACGGCGTTGTGAAGTCCCTGACTTCTTACGGCGCATTCGTGGACATCGGCGGCGTGGATGGCATGGTCCATGTTTCCGAGCTGAGCTGGAACCGTATCAAGACCCCTGCCGATGTGGTCAAGGTGGGCGATGAGATCGACGTATACGTCATCTCCTTTGACCCGGAGAAGCACAAAATCTCCCTGGGCTACAAGACCGCTGAGATGAACCCCTGGAACCAGTTCATGACCAATTACAACGTGGGCGATGTGGTGGATGCCAAGGTCGTGAAGATGATGACCTTCGGCGCCTTCGCGGAAATTATCCCCGGCGTTGACGGCCTGATCCACATCTCCCAGATCGCCGATCGCCGGATCGGCAAGCCGGAGGATGTGCTGTCCGAGGGCCAGACGGTCACCGTAAAGATCACTGACATCGATGCGGAGAACAAGCGTATTTCCCTGTCCATTCGCGCGCTGCTGGAGGCGCCCGCGGATCCGACTGAGGAGGCGTAATTCAACGCTACATACCGGGACCGGCAGCAGCCGGCCCCGGTATCTGCGTGAAAGGGGTTTCGTTATGATCAAGCATATTGTTATGTATACATTAAAAGAGGGCGTGGACAAGGCGGAATCTGTTAATATGATCCGCTCGGTCCTGATGCCGCTGGTTGGACAGATTCCAGGCCTGAGCAAAATGGAGGTATGTCAGGCATACCAGGGCATGGACTATGTGCTGTATGCAGAATTTTCCTCCCAGGAGGCGCTGAGCGCCTACCAGAAGAATCCGCTGCACCTGCAGGCCAAATCCCATTTTGGACATCTGATCGATTCCCGCGTCAGTGCGGATTATGAAGTGTGAGGTGCCGCTCATGAAAGCAATTGTTACAGTCGTCGGTAAGGACCGTGTAGGGATTATCGCTGGGGTGTGCAGCGCGTTGGCTGCCTACCGCGTTAACGTGCTGGATATCAGCCAGACGGTCATGCAGGGCTACTTTACCATGATGATGGCTGTGGATACTTCGGAATGCACCTTGCCGCTGGGGGAGCTTTGCTCCGCAATGGAGGAAACCGGCATGGAAATGGGCCTGTCCATCCGCGTACAGCGGGAGGATATTTTTGAAGCCATGCATCGGGTCTGAGGAGTTGCCATGCTGAATCAGAATGATATTTTGCAGACCCAGGATATGATCGACAAGCGCCACCTGGATATCCGCACCATCACCATGGGCATCAGCCTGCTGGATTGCTGTGACCCGGATATAGAGCGCTGCTGTGAGAAAATTTACCGGAAAATCACCCGCTGTGCCCGGGACCTGGTGCAGGTTGGCCAGGATCTGGAGCGGGAATTCGGTATTCCCATTGTGAATAAGCGCATTTCTGTGACGCCGATCGCCTTGGTGGCCGGGGCCTGCCAGGCCGATTCCTATGTCGCCATTGCCAAGACGCTGGATGCTGCGGCGAAGCAATGCGGCGTGAACTTTATCGGCGGATTTTCCGCCCTGGTGCAGAAGGGCTGCACGGAGGGAGATTGGAAGCTGATCCGCTCCATTCCGGAGGCGATGGCGTCCACCGAGCGGGTCTGCGCCAGCGTAAATGTCGCTTCCACCAAAGCGGGCATCAATATGGATGCCGTGGCGGAAATGGGGCGTATCGTCAAGAGAACAGCCGAGCTGACCGCGGATAACCAGGGGCTGGGGTGTGCCAAACTGGTGGTTTTTGCCAACGCCGTGGAGGACAATCCCTTTATGGCCGGCGCATTCCACGGCGTGGGAGAGCCGGAATGTGTGCTGAATGTGGGCGTTTCCGGTCCTGGCGTAGTCTATCACGCGCTGCAGAATGCGAAGGGCCAGCCCTTCGATGTGGTGGCGGAAACGGTGAAAAAGACGGCGTTCCGCATCACCCGCATGGGGCAGTTGGTGGGGCAGGAAGCATCCAAGCGCCTGCATGTTCCCTTCGGAATCGTGGACCTTTCTCTGGCACCCACCCCGGCAGCCGGGGACAGCGTGGCCAGGATCCTTGAGGAAATGGGCCTGCAGGTCTGCGGGACCCACGGCACCACCGCCGCACTGGCGCTTCTGAATGACGCGGTGAAGAAGGGCGGCGTTATGGCGTCCAATCACGTAGGCGGTTTGTCCGGCGCGTTCATCCCTGTGTCGGAGGATGAGGGGATGATCGCCGCGGCGGAGTCCGGGACGCTAACTCTTTCCAAGCTGGAGGCCATGACCTGCGTATGCTCGGTCGGCCTGGACATGGTTGCCATCCCCGGCGACACCAGCGCCCAAACAATTTCCGCCATCATCGCGGATGAGGCCGCCATCGGCATGGTCAATTCCAAGACCACAGCCGTGCGTATTTTACCCGCCCCCGGAAAATCCGTGGGGGACCGGGTTGAGCTGGGCGGGCTGCTGGGCAGCGCGCCGGTGATGCCGGTGCATGAGGAGTCCGCAGATGCCTTCGTCGCCCGGGGCGGGCGCATTCCCGCACCTCTGCAAAGCCTGAAAAACTAAGGATGTCCTAAAAAATCCTCCTGGTGCAGCCGATGGAAGTCTATTCCTTCCGGGCACGCGCCAGGGGGATATTTCTGCTTAAAACTCGCGTAACCGCGCCTATACCTCCGGGAGGAAATCCACTTCACCGCTGGAGATGTCGTACAGCGCGCTGATCACCCGGATCCCGGAAAGCTCCGGATGCTCCGCAAACGCGCTGCGGATGGTGGCAGCGGTCGCCTGGGCATTCAGGCAGCAGGCCTTACGGTCGTCGGTTTCGCAGCCGATCGCCCGGGAAACCTTGTCCGTTATACTTTTGATGTACCCGGAGCTCTCCCCGGAGATGGCGGCTGCCACAGCGCCGCAGCGGGTATGCCCCAGCACCACCACCAGCGGGCAGTGCAGATGTCCTGCCGCGTATTCGATGCTGCCAAGGATGCTCTCGTCGATCACGTTCCCGGCCACACGGATGGTGAACAGCTCCCCGATCCCGCAGGAGAAGATCGCCTCCGGAATCTCCCGGGCGTCAGAGCAGGCCACGATGATCGCGAAGGGATGCTGCCCGATTTCTGCCGTATAGCGGCGGATCCTGCTGGAAATATCGCCAATTTGGTTGGTGGATTCCAGGTATTTACGGTTGCCTGATTTCAGCCGCGCCAGACTTTCGGATTCATTCATTGGGATTGCCCGCCTTTCAAAAATTATTTACCGGAAAGTGCAACGCTTCGCCGCAGGATGGAAAACGGAGGAACCGGGCGGGGCAGAGGGAGATAGAACCGCATCTGGGGCGTGCGCGGTTCCTCAAGTGGCTGGCCATCCGTGTCCGTCATTGCCTGGGCAGTGACAGGGAAGGGGCGTACATCCGGGCCCACGACTTCCAGCTGGTCCCCGGCGTGGAATTTATTATTCAGGCTGCACAGGGCAAGGCCATCCCCACTGCAGGACTCCACCCGCGCGCAAATCTGCCACTGGCGGATATAGCGGGAGTGGGCAGTATACTGCCCCGGCTGGCCGAAGTAGAACCCTGTGGAGTAGACACGGTGGGAAACGTGCTCCACCTCGTCCCGCCATACCGGGTCAAGGGGGCGGCCGGAAAATGCATCGTCGATACAATGGCGGTACGCACCGGTGACGATGGCAGCATAGTACGCAGATTTGGCGCGACCCTCAATTTTTATGCAGTCCACCCCGGCATCCATCAATTCTCCCAGATGGTCGATCATGCACATATCCCGGGAGTTCAGGATGTAAGTGCCCTTCTCGTCCTCAAAAACCGGGAAGTATTCCCCGGGACGCTTTTCCTCCATCAGTGCGTACTGGTACCGGCAGGGTTGGGCGCAGGAGCCGCGGTTGGCGTCCCGTCCGGTCATATAATTGCTCAGAAGGCAGCGGCCGGAGTAGCTGACGCACATTGCGCCATGCCCGAAGGTTTCGATCTCCAGCTGCGGATCGGTTTTCTGGCGGATCTCGTGAATCTCCTCCAGGTTCAGCTCCCGCGCCAGGACCACCCGCTTCGCGCCCAGGTCGAACCAGGCTTGGGCGCATTCAAAGTTGGCGATGGACTGCTGGGTGG
>JAJQHS010000056.1 GCA_021199635.1 Bacillota bacterium | reverse complement strand
GTTCCCTGTGAATCTCACGGGCTTCTCTGGCGTTGCGAAGGAGCAGATTATAAAGCTCCTCCGTATACACACCAACGTAGGTGGAGGTCTGTTTACCTGCCACACGCTTCCTGACATAGAGGTACTTTCCTTCGCCCCGCTCCTTGATTTCGGGCGTACCGTCATAGGGCATCAAATTCAGTCTTGCGCGAAGGTCGGCACGGGTCCTGAGCCATTCTTCGATTTTATCGTATTGTGCTGCCATAGCGTTTCCTCCCTTGGGGAACAATTATCCATGCTATTTTACCATAATGCTCCCCAATAGTCAATTCCATATTGGGGAGCATTTCTCCATAATCGATTGCGAAATTGCTCCCCAATTCGGCATAACCGCCCACCGATGTGAAAATCGGTGGGCGGCGCTATACCTATTCGCTTCCTGTATTCCGTCATTATGTATCGCTACCAGCCCTGTCTTTTGGCTAAATTGAGCATGGAATTGCAGAACTGCTCCCAGGGCTGCCATGTTGTCTGTAACGGGTCGCCCTCGCGGATCCGCAGCGTTCTGCGAATTTCCTTCGGAATAACAATTCTGCCAAGATCATCCACCCGGCGGACAATGCCTGTTGCTTTCATGTTCCATCTCTCCTTTTTCTGCTTCCCAGGTAGTATTTGCGAAATTTGGAGAATGATACGGCACGAGCAGTCCATTTTTCCGCCCCAAGCGCCGCTCTTGGCTGCTATATGGGCACATAATATCTACGAATTTAAGATTTTTGACGACAGGGCAGCGCAAGCAGGCCCATACAAGCGGCAGTTGCTGTAGGAAGCGCCGTCTTTGGGCTTATCTTTCGCCTTGAACATAAAATTTTTCATATCGCAACCTCCGGCTATATTTTCATCGTCCATATGTTGGTTCCTTCGCCTTTACGACGAATCGTCAGCGTTGCGTTCCGCAGTCCATTGGGGATGTTGTCACAGGTAGAAAGGTCAATGTCATAAGTAAAGCGATTCCAGTCACGAAACTCCGGCAGAACAGCGGCGTCGTTGTGCTCCAGTGCCACACATTCTGCGATAAACGGGCTGTTTTGAAGGATGTGTGGATAAGACGCTGCAAGCATCACCATTTTCAGCGACCAGCCTATGCTTTTCATAAACCACGCATCATCCATGTTGCAACCGTCAACCATCTCCGTGTCCGTAAAAATGTGATCCACCAGGGTTTCCACAGAATCGGCATCCAATCCGCCATCCAGCAGCACACGAAGCGTTTTAATCCCGCTTTCGTTGCTGCAAAACGCAAGGTCCCAAAGCGGATTGACGTTGTTCCCATCGTCCGCAAACTTTGATGCGTCGATGTGCATCCCGTGATTCAAAAATAGCTGCACAATCTGCGGCAGCTTGGCCGCCAGTTTAGAATCTTGTGACGCATCGCAGAACAATTCGCCGAGGGGATTCTCATCGAGGGCATTGATATCTGAAATTCCCAAAGGATCGGCGCCTTCCTGCAGCAGCAGTTTGACCTTTTCCAGGTCGCATATTTCTGCCGCATCCAGCAGCGCTTTGTTCAAAGAGACTTGTTCGTTGCGCATGATGTTCCCCTCTTTTTATCTTTCTATATGAGTCTTTTGAATATACAACATTGTATCCTGTGCAATAAATCAAGTCAAGTGCGAAAAGGAAGGCGGGAGGGAAACCGATCTCTCCTGCCTGGCTCCCCCTCTCCGTCTCCAGCTCTGCGAGCCGCCGCTGATTGTACAGCAGCAAATCCACGGTGCTGTGAGAGAGATCCTGCCCGCCGGACTGGAACACCGCCACCGTGTATTTCTTCTGTTTGTATTGGGCGTATAGAGGCTTTAGCTGCGCCTTGACCGCCGGGTCATCTTTCTCGTCGTTGGTCAGCCAAATCTCCACGATTTTCTGCTTGTCCCTGACGTTGATTTCCATTGCATCACGCTCTTTTTACCGCCAGCAGGCGGCCTACGGCCCGCTCCAAGTCTGCCCGGCCCAAGCGGCCATCCCGCATCCCCTGCTGAATTTGGGCGATGACCGGGGGGCCTCCGGGCATGATGATGTCATTGCCTGCCGCAATTGCGTCGGCCCCGTCCACCACAATATCCATATCGCCCCAATCCGTGACCACAAAACCGGGAAAGCCCCATTCGCTTCGCAGAATATGGGTGCATAAATCATGGCTGCCAGCGGCAAAGACGCCGTTGATTTTGTTAAATGCCGTCATGATGCAGCGCAAATCTCCCTGCTCCACCGCCATCTGGAATGGCTTCAGGTAGATTTCCCGCAGGGCACGTTCGCTGACGATGGTGTCCACAGCATCAACGGCCCCGTCCTCGTCCTTTGCGCAGCCCCGGCGGTAGGTTTCCTGCTCGTTAGCGGCAAAATGCTTGGCGCAGCCCAGGATCCCCCCGCCGTGAACGCCCTTCAGGACGGAAACGGCGCAGGCGCCTGTCAAATAAGGGTCTTCGGAAAAATACTCAAAATTCCGCCCACACAGGGGATGGCGGTGCAGATTCAGCGCCGGGGCCAGCCAAATGTCCACCTGCTGGGCCCTGCACTCCTGGGCAATGGCTTCACCGAACGCCTGCAAAAGCGCCGTGTCGAAGGAGCAGGCCAGCAGCATCTCCCCCGGCCAGGCAATGCCCCCAATCCCGGCAGGGCCATCCTTATAGAACACGGAATGGACGTTTTTGCTGCCAATTGCGGGGGAAACATACCCCTTCGCCCCGGTGGGGTGGTCGTTTTCGGTGATGGGATTGCCAGCAGCATCCAAAAGGGTGTCGGGCAGGGGTGCTTCTAAAAATGCGGAAAATGGGATGCCAGGCCCATAGCCCACACAAAGAGCGGCCAGCTCCTCCTCCGAAAACCGGGAGCAGTCCACAGTGGGACTTTTCTGCATTTGCCTGGGCAGAATGTCCTCCGCCGTTAAAAAAAGGCTGGGGGTGGCTTCTTCTGCCCGCTTCGGAGCGGCGGTGAGCAGGCTCAGCTTCTCCCGGTAATCCGGGTTCATGGGCAGGCGGCTTTTAGTTTGCAGCACCAAAATATCCTCAGGCACCGCCACATAGCCGACAGGCCTTGCCGCCGCTGAGGAATTGCCCAGCAGAAGCCCATACTGTCCCTTTTCGATGACCCATTGGGCGGCTTCCTCCCGGTATGCGGCAAGCTCCTGCCAGGGAACGGTCATGGTCAGCAGGCTTTCCTCCCCAGGCTGCAAAACCGGGGTTTTGGCAAAGGCTTTCAGCGCCTTTGCCGGCTGGGGGGATTGGGTCCCTCTGGGAGAAAGATACAGCTGCGCCACCTCCGCTCCTGGGAATTTGCCGACATTTTTCACCTGAACGGAAAGGCAGAGGCAGCCTGCCCCCTTTTCAATTTCTGCCCCCCGCATGGAAAAATGGGTGTAGGACAGGCCAAAGCCAAAGGGGTACAGCGGCGCTACCCCAAAGCTGTCAAAATAGCGGTAGCCGGGATACATATCCTCCCGGTAGACCGTTACCGGGCAGCAGCGGAAGGAGCGCTCCGACTTTGGCACCTCCAGGCCATAGCTTTCGTAGGTCAGGATATCCTCCGGGTTTTCCTTATTCCAGGAAAAATCCCTCCATGCGGGGTAGTCCTCCGGCCGGGCCGCAATGGTCACGCTGAGCTTGCCGCAGGGGTTCGCCTGCCCGGTCAGCAGATTTGCCAGGGCCTCGGGGCCTTGCTCCCCCGGAATCCCCAAAAACAGCAGCCCTTTTATCTGCGCTGTCCAGGAAAGCTCCATAAGGCCGTTGACATTCAGCACTGCCACAATATTGGGGAAATAGGCGCAAAGGGCCTCCAAAAGTCGCTTTTCCTCCTCTGAAAGGAAGAAGTCGTTTTTTAGATGCCGGTCACATTCCTCGCCCCCGGCCTGGCGGCCCAGAATCCACAGGGCGGTGTCCGTTTCCTGTGCGGCTGCCTGCATCAGGGCATCGGGAACGGCAATCTCGATAGGATTGGGCCGGTATTTGCCGAACACCTCATACATCAGGCCGCTGGTAGCCATGTTCCCCAGCTGGGAAAAGTCAAAATCCGGCGGGGCGCTGCGCTTTCTCTCTGCGATTTCTCCCGCGTAAAAGTCGGCCAGGGCTTTTACAGGCCGCAAGCCAGCGTTTTCCAGCGGACTTATATATTCGCTTTCCCCAAATTTTGCCGCCCCGGAGCCGCTGCCGGACAGCACCGGCGTCCCCTGGGCCCAACCGAAAA
The DNA here is from genome assembly GCA_021199635.1 of Bacillota bacterium. GTDB lineage: Bacteria > Bacillota > Clostridia > Oscillospirales > Oscillospiraceae > Faecousia. The sequence continues at coordinate 35,190 of JAJQHS010000056.1, read as the reverse complement.
CGGCAATCCGCTTCCCCGGCGGCAGGGGCAGCAGACCGTCCTCATTTTTTAGCAGCACAGCGGATTGCTCCGCCAGGCTTCTGGCAAGCGCTACCTTCTCCATAGGCGGCTCCTTACTCCCCGGCAATTGCTGCTCTTGCGGCAAAATAGCCCCACTGGTAGCTGTTAGGCCCCAGGGTTCCCTGGACGGTATACTCGTTCATGCAGGGATGGCGGTAGATGTCCAGGTAGCTTTCAAAGGAGGGCCATACATAGGCCCCAGGCCACATAAAGTCGGCCTGAAGCAGCCTGGGGATGGCGTCGTCCGGGTGGTTAAAATCATGAGGGCCAAAAATGGTGATGCCCACAGGCGGCTCCTGGCCGGTCAGCCGGGAGTCGTGGTGGAGGATGTGCCGGGGCCAGTGAATACCCACGCCGGTGGTGAAGCACAGATTGTCCGGGTTGGCGCCCAGGCCAAAATCCGCCGCCGCCAGCGCTGCTTTCAGATATTGCTCATTGCCGGTCATATAGTGGGCCCGGATCAGCTGGGTATTCCTTGGCACGGTGCAAATGTGGGACCAGGGGCCGGCGTCTTCCTGGGCCGGGTCCTCGCTGGGCAGATGGTAAGGAAGCTCCAACCCATTGGCAAGGCTCCTGTCCGCCGAGCGGAGAATGGCCTCCCGGCAGGCCCGCTTCACCCTTTCGCTGCCGATGCCATTGGGGAGCAGTGCGTAGACAAAATCGGAATCATAGCTGCTGTCGCAGCGGATTTCCAGGTAGATTCTTTCATATGTTTCATCCAGCGTCAGCCGGAACAGCTCTGCCGCCGCCCGCTCCCGCTCTAAGACCGCTTTCTCCTTGGCAGAATTTGTCCATTTATGGCCCTCGGACACCAAAGCCGGGAAGTATGTGGCCTCGGCATAGGCGAACGCCGCCTCCCCGCTCTTCTGGTACTCAGCTGCCAGATCGGGGGCCTTTTTTCGCAGAGCAAAGGCCATTTGCGCCGCAGCCCCGGCATAATACCAGGAGCTCCAGAAATCCGGCGCATAGGCGAAGGCCTTCCAGCTGTCCTGCCAGGCCCCCTGCCCCCAAATGGGATGCTCCTCCGCCTCAATGCCGCCCCGGATCCCGCCGTTTGGGAGCTGCAGGCGCTTGTAAAAAGCCAGGTTGTACAGTCCCTCATTGAGAATATCGGGGATGCCGTTGCCGCTTTCGGGGATGGATAGGGTCAAATTGTCAAAATACCCCGGCCACATCAGGTACAGCTCCGTTTGCAGCCGGGTGGCCCTCAGGTGCTGAATGCGGCGATCCCAGTCGCAGGCGTCGAAATAGCCGCCCCAGGCGTTTTCCACCCTGCTGTCGGTTGCCTTGCGAACCAGGTTGCCAAAATTGTTGAAATCCGTGCCATAGGCGTTCAGGCCGTTGCCGCTCTCAAACAGGGAGCAGTTGCTCTGATACACCTCCCGTCCATCGTCGGGGTGGTAGGCCCTGGGCCGCTGAAATTTGGTGTAGGGCGGCCCGGTGACAATGCCGCTGCGCTGGCAGTAGAATGCGTTCATGGAGGCCCGGAACCCAGCCTCCCAGGTGCTTTCCTCCCCAATCACAATGGGCAGCGAGCAGCCCAGCTCCGGCACGAAAATGCGGAACTGCCCCTCCTGGGAAAAGTCGGAAAAATCCAATTCATAGACAGGGCACTCCGCCGTCAGCTCGCCCCCGCGCATGGGAACCCTTTCCCCGGTATGATTCAGGCGGATGCCGCCCCGGAACACCGGCTGCCTCTCCCCGTTAATCAGGAAGAAAGTCTTGCAGCCATCGTAGGAAATGCCACCCCCAAGACCCATCCACTGGGAAAGGTAGGCGATTTTGGAGGGGTCGTCCCTGCGATAGCCCAGCTGATTGGTCTGGATTGCCTGGCAAATGACCTCCTTGGGGTCAAAAGTGAAAGAAATTCTATCCTCGGCAAAAAGGCCGGGCGTGACTGCAATTTCAATTTTCTGACCCGCAGGAAAGCGCTCTTCACATACCAGGTAGATTTTGTGGCAATAGGTATAGCCGACGTAAGGGTCGGCAAAGCCGTTGGGCTTGGTCTTGCGGTAAACCCGCAGGGGCGCTTTTCCGTTAATGCGGTAGCTCTCCCGGCAGTCGGCTCTCGCTTCGTCCAGCGCCTCCCCCACGATTCGTTCGTAGGGCCAGCGCTGGGGGCCCAGCTGAGCGTCCTCCACCTTGACGCCAATGGGCCCCCCGTCCTTCATGATATAGACGAGGGCCGGAATTTTCTTGTCCGCCTCCAGGGTTTCCCCGCTGCGGGCCACATATGGCTCCTGCGCCCCGCCCTCTACGGCGCCCTGCTGGATGGTAAGCAGCAGGATGTTTTCCGCCGCCAATCCGGCAGATCGGATTTCCGGCTTTTCGATTTTCTTCATAGATAATGCCCCCCTTATTGCAGGATGATTTTCTGCTTGGAAATAACGCATTGATTGTAAGCAATGGCCCCTAATATCACGAAAAGCGACAGCGCCGCCAGAACCTGCTGCCCATAGACAGGAATCCCGAAAAGACAATTCCCGTTTGCCTGTATGAAGGACAGGATCCGGCTGCCCAGAATGGATGCCAAAAATCCTAAAACTCCCGCAATGCTGCTGCGGATGGCCTGGGCCTGGACAAAATAATCTATGGGCACATAGCTGTAGGTCATATTGTTGGCGTTGCCCGGAATGGCGGCCATGGACCCGTGGTAGCAAAGGGTGTAGCCAATTACGAGCCACCATCTATCTGGTGTTGTGAACATCAGCAGCAGGAAGCTGAAGGCGCACAGCCAAAGCCCCATTTGGTACACATGGGCAAAGCTGGTCCTGTCCGCCCACTTCCCTGCCGGGCGGGAAAGAACACAGCGCAGCACGCTGGCGCAGACATTGATGATCTCCACCGTGCCCACCGTCAGGAGTAAATCCTGGGTCTTATAGGTACCGAGGAATCCAACGGTCAGATATCGGCCAATGTCATACAGGGAAATCATCACAATGACATGGCGGAAATTTGGATTTCCCAAGGTATTTTTCAGAACGTCCCGGATGGGCTTCTGCTGGCTGACGGCCTCCCGCCTGCTGTAGCTCTGGATGCTTAGCAGCATCACGAAATTCACCACCGTCAGGCAGGCAATGACGCAGGCAATCACCAAAAAGCTGGTTTCCAGCCGTCCCACCCGGTCATAATAGTCCACCACCGCCCCAATGACCAGGGTAAACGCCACCCCTGCGGCCTGGGAAATGGCCTCGTTTTTCGCGGAGAAAGTGCCCCGCCCGCCGGGCCGGACAAAGGACTGGCCCCATTTGTAGTAAAGGTTGAGCTGCAAATATTTTAGCCCAAAGCCGCCGCCAATGGTGGCAAAGACCAGCGCCGTCCGCAGTACCTGGGGAGCCTCCAGAAACGGCAGCAAATAGGTGGCCATAAAGCAGAGCATGCTGGAAATGTCCAGAAAAATCACGGTTTTCTTCACATTTCGGATGTGCTGCATGAGAAATATCGTGCCCAGCTGCACCAGAAATGCCAAACTGGTCAGGGAGGACACAATGCCAATGGCGGCGTCGCTGAGGCCCAGAGCATTCAATAGCTTCGCCAGGAACGCGTCCGCCACTACCAATGTCACCAGGTATTCGGCAGCGCACTGAATGTAGTAGGCGCCCCGGGAGCGGCGATACGCCGGGCTGTCAAAAATGTCTTTTTTCTGCTCTGTCACAGAATCGCCTCCACCCGGTGCTGCCGTCCATCCCGGAAATCCGGCAGCAGATTCCCTGCAATGGAGCACCCATCCACCCAAATCCGTGGCGTGGCCGCCTCCTTATGGGCCGGGTTGCGGATGGTGATTTGATAGTCGGCTCCCCGAAATCGGCGGGTCACCTGGGCCTCCGCCCAGGCGGCAGGAAAGCAGGGTGCAAGCCGCAGGCCGTCAAAATCTGCCTGCACACCCAAAATCCCCTCGTACAGTCCCATCAGGCACCAGGCGGAGGTGCCGGTGGTCCAGGATTGGTAGGATTTCCCGTAATAATCCGGGTTCGTGGCGTAGCAGTTGGTAAACACATACGGCTCTGCACCGGAGCGCATGGAGGGATTCTGAGGGCTGTCCGGGGCGATTTTCAGCAGGGTCTGCAGCGCTTTGGTGGCCCGGCCGGTTTTGCAGTCCATAAGAATTTTGAAGGCTGTGGCGTGGCAGTACACACCGCCGTTTTCAAACAGCCCCGGCAGCATCCCGGACATCCGGCCCACATGGGGCGAAAAGGCAGAGTACGGCGGCAGATTCAGAGGGAACCCAAAGTCCTGCTCCATGCCATCCACCGCCTCCAGGACCGCTTGCAGCCGCTCCCCCTTCGCCACGCCGGACAGCACCGCCCAGACCTGGGCATTGAGGTAGATTTTACTGCCCCAGCTGTCCTTACCGCCGATATTCTCCTCACGGCTCAAGGCCCGGAGGTACCATTTCCCGTCCCAGGCTTTTTCGTTGATGGCATCTTTCAGGATTTCATACTCCCGGCTTAAGAATCGGGCATACTCTGTATCCACCCGCTCCATAACCTGGGCAAACGCTTCCAGCGCCAGGCAGAATTGGTGGGACAGCATGACGGATTCCGCGTCTGCATCCGTGGTGATGTTCAGGGCGTCGTTCCAGTCGGCAAAATAAATCCGCACCAGGCCGTTTCTGCCCTTATCCAGGATCAGACGGCTGACTGCCACCTGCAAATGCTCCAGTACGGTTGCCTCGTCCCCATCCTGCCAGGAAATGCTTTCCTGCAAAATGGAGAAATCCCCGGTTTCTTTAATCAGGCGGCACACTGCCCAGATCATCCAGAAGGGCTGGTCGGAATAGCGGGTATCGTCGTAAGGATACCATGTCAGCAAAGCGTGTCCATCCCGGAACTGGTGGCGCAGGCACTCCAAAATCTCCTCCCGGGCGGTTTCCTGGCGGTAATCCAGCAGCGCCGCTGCAATTTGCAGATTGTCCCGCACACCCTTTTTCCCCACAACGCAGAAGTCCACCTGCTTTTTGACCCAGCTGTTCATCAGGTGATTGATGCGTGCATCCGGGGTATGCACCTGGAGGGACGCATATTTTTCGGCATAGCGCCGCTGGGCTTTGGCAAACTCCGCCTCCACATGGTTTGGCGCTGTGCAGGCCCTCACCGCAGAGCGGGCCTCCTCTATGGATTCGGCCACGCCGAACAAGACATGAAAATGCCTGCTCTCTCCGGGCTGCAATTGGATTTTGTGCTGCAAAACCCCGCCCAGGATAAAGAGCGATGCCTGGGAATTGGTACAGTCCTTCCCGGACATCACCACCTGCGGCCGCTGGAACAGGGCCGCTGCGGAGGCATCCGGCTGGGTAATGGTGCTGTTTGCTCCGCAGAAAGGGTACAGGTCGCCGTCATAAGCAAACACCGGCTCGGTGGAGGCCAGGTAGCCATTGTACCTGGCGTGAGGGGCAAAGGGATGGGCAGTGCGGCAGAATACGCCGTTCAGCTCCTTGTCAAAGACAGTCTGGGCGCAGCGGTACATTTCATAGTACCTGGGATAAGAAAATCCCTCCAAAAAGAAGCTAACAGCGGAAAAAATGCTGAGATTTCTCTCCCTTTCGCTCTGATTTTCAAGGCAAAGGGTCCATATCTCGTGATATCCCCGCTCCGGCACGAACAGCCGCCAGGAGCAGCTGATTCCGTCATAGCGGCTCTCGATTCGGGAATAGCCGATGGCGTGGGTGCAGGCGTAGCCCTCCACCGGGGTGTTCACCGGCCCCAGGCCGATGTTCCAGACCGCTCCGCTGTCCTCATCCCGGACGTAGACATACCGTGCTTCGTCCCGATTCACAGCGCACATCTGGGCGGTTTCATTCAAGTAATAGCTGCGGCCGTGGCCCATCTGGGAAATGGCGGCGCAGTAGCGGTCCTCGTTCCACAGGTAATTGTACCAATGTCGGGGCGGCTGGGGCGTGGCGATGACGCAGGCCTCCCCGCCAGGCGCAAAAGAATAGGGCTTCTTCTCCATATTTTCTAGATTTCCCCCTCCTTCGGGGTGTTTTTCTCCAAGCAGGCTTCGACTTGGTCTGAAATCGAAGCCATGCCCTTGGCCGTAGGATGGCCGTTTATTTTTTCCACAGATTTCAGCCGGATGGCCTGGACGCCGTACTTCCCACAGGCGTCCAGAACGGCCTCCGCCACCTGGCCGGATACCGCAGGCTCCAGAATCCAGAACATCTGTGCTTTTGGCAGATTCTCCCGCAGCATATGCAGCAAAGCATTGCAGGCCGGGAAAACGGCATACAGGTTTGGCATTTCCTCCGGCGCAGCTTCGCCGATTGGAGAACCGGCCCAGGTATCGTTGGTTCCTCCGAATATAAAAACCGTATCGACGGTATTTTCTGTGAATCCGCCCCGGCTCACCCATTGCGTCAGCCGCCCGACAAAGGAAATGTCAGAGTAATCCTGCCCGGCATACCCGGTATTGCAAATGGTGGAGCCGGAATAGCTGCAATTGCATACCAAACGGCAGCGATGGCGGGCCAAAATGGGCTGCCACCAGGTTTGCGCCGGGGAAATCACGCCGGTTCCCGCCAAATCTGCGGGGCTATAATAGCTTGGGTATCCCTGGGGGATGCAGCCAGCAAAGGTAGAGTAGCTGTCCCCCAGGATGAAAACGCTGTGCATCATTCCAAGGTCAGCAAATAGGCAGCGGCAGGGATTTTGCCGTCCATTTGGAAGCGGATGCCCCTGTCTGTTTTTTGCGGGCCGATGAAGCCCAGGGAGCTGCCGACGGGGTCCAGGGCCTCCAGGGTGGCGCTTTCCGCCTGCACCTCCAGGCTGCCTTCCCAGATATCCACATAGAGCTTGCCCCGGAAGGCAGAGCCGGTGAAGGGTACGCCGGGCCAAAATTCCACCGGGAATTGGGTGGTTTCGTCCATGCCGCTTTCTCCCACGGCGCAAAGCAGCAGTTTCTTCGCCTGACCCAGGGGCTGACCATCCCTGGAAAGCAGGGCCAGGGAAAGGCGTTCATTGCAAATAGTGGCGGTGATCCCGTCGCACAGGGGCGTGGTCGCTTCTGGGCTGCCGCTGAAATAACTGCAGCAGGGAGCGTGAATGGTGAAGCGGGCATGGGCCGCATCGAAAACCAGCTCCCCGGTTTCGGCAATCAGCTTCCCGTCCACGAAGCCGGTTCCCTCCGGGAGAATGCCCCAGCCCTGCATAGCCTGGGTCAGCTGAGAGGCAAAGTCGCTGTAATCACCGGAGCCAGCGGCGGCAGCAATGCTCTCAAATACCAGAGAGTTTTCCTTGCCTTTGGCGTTTTTCAGCCGATTTTCGTCGGTTTCCCGGCGGAAAGCATCGGTATAGGGCGACCAGGCATAGTATACGGCGTGCTTCGCTTTGTGCAAATCGCCGCAGTCAAAGAAGCCCGCATTCACCGCTACGTCCGCTGCCCCCTCATAAGCCTCCCCCCTTTCCAGGAATACGCTGGAGGTTTTCATGAGATAGGGCAGGATGCAGTTTGGCATCATGTGGAAATTGGGCAGGGTCTGCAAATCGCTTTGGGTGTAGACGATCTGTGCGCTGGCCTTGGCCGGGGCCACCAGGCCCCTTAGGAACATCTCCGCCATGAAGCCCCACTGGAAAATCAGGGAGGGGTCATTGTAGGCATCGAAGATGTTCAGAATCTCATCCGCCGGCTGGTCGTCCCAGCTTTCCGAGGTGTGGTGGGCATAGAGGATCAGGCCGTCCCAATCGTTCAGGCAGGCGTAGGCCACCGTCTGGGCGAAGGAGGTGGAATGGAAGGGGTATGCGCCGTATTCGTTCCATTCGCTGAGCAGGAAGGGCTTTCCCGCCACCACCGCCGTGGCTCCCAGGGAGAGCAGGGTGGTGCGGGCTGCGCCGTAGCCAATCTGCATATTGACGGGATTGGTGGAGACATACTCCTGCAATCCGCCCACAATGTAGGTATTGTCCTTTACCGGCAGCAGGGGGTGGTTAAAATAGCTGTTGTTTTCCATAACGTCGGCATCCATATGGCTGTAGACATCGGCGGCACCGCCCAGGAGATTACTGGTGGAAATTGGGGCCCGGACGCCCAGGGAGCGCAGGAACGCTTTCATGTCCCGGTAGAATTTTCGGTTGGCCTGAATGCAGAACGCCATATAGTCGGCATACCGGGCGGGGCTAACCTCCCCGGCCCAGTCGCCATTGGGGTCGTTGACCGGCTGCACATGGGCCCCCTCCACGATCCGCACGGTTCCGGCGGTGGGGTCTTCCTCCTCCCCCAGGGCGCAGATACCGTCCACCGTCCAGGCCGCTTTCAGGGCCTCCCGGCTGCCGTATTTTTCCAGCAGAAATGCGCCAAATTTGGCCTGCAGTTCCTGGCGATAGGGCTGGATATGGGGCAAATCCTTGATTTCCGCCGTACCCTTCATCACCGAATCCTCGTTGTTGATCTGCACCGTCATAACCGCCGGGTCGTCCAGGAGCCGGGTGCCGGTGTAGGGATTTACATGGCAAAGCAGCTTCTGGGCAAACTCCTTTTGCAGCTGCACCATGCGGTCATTGACCATAGTGTAGCATTTCAGGCAGGAGCCGGGTGCGCCGGGGTAGTCCAGGCCGTCCCCTGGCTGGAAGGCCCTCGCCACGATCAAATCGACGTGCAGATAAATGCCCCGCTCCTTCAGCTTGGCCCAGAAATAGTCGAAGCGGTCCAGCCCCACCGGATGCAGATTCCGGGAGGAGCCGCTTTCATAGTCAATGAGAGGTGCCTCCCGGCAGCTGGACCAGCTGCCGGGCTCGTCGCCGATGGGAGCGTCAAAGGCATGTAGCCGAATTACGTTGACCCCCATGCTGGCAAAGCGTGCGGCCATCTTTTCTGCGGTGACATGGTCGGGGGTGTTGGAGCGGGCAGGCAGATTAAAGCCAAGGAATCTCGCCCGAACGCCGTCCTCAAAATACAGCCTCCCGTCCCTTACCGTGACGTAGCCGTGGCAGCCTGCGGGGGCATCCAGCAGGTGGGAAAAATCCAGAGCGCCCCTGGCGGGGACTGCCTTATGAATCGCAACTCTCTGTTTCATGCTCATTTTCTCCTTTTCGCAGCCTTTTCCGCCTGCTTTTGCAGGTATTTTTCATTTTCCGTGTCGAAATCCAGACCCTTCCGGGCGCATTTTGCCTGCAAATCTGCGATGCGGTGGGCCTCATGCTCCGCATCCAGGCGCTCCTTTTCCATGCGCTCCCGCTCCTGGGGCTCGATCCACTCCTCCCCACGGGACAGGACTGCCTCCTTCTGGCGGCGCAGCAGCTCGGAATTGATTTCCGGCATCTTCTTCTCCACATCCACGAAGGGCAGCAGGGTCAGATAAATGGCGGCGCTGATCAAATCAAAGCCGTAGAATGCAAACACCATAAAGCTCTGAACCTCCTGGCTGGGGAGCAGGCCATCCGCATCCACAAAGCCCAGCTGCAAAATGCCGGATTCATAGCCGCCGGCAAAGGGGGCCGTAATGATGGCGGTGATTACGCCAACGGCCGCCACACCCAGCATCCCCTCCAGGCGCAGGCCGCTTTTGAACTCCACGGAGTCAAAGGCGTAGCACACCAGAATGAAAAATACATAGGAATTGGGGATGAAGCCCATCTGGCGGATGAATCCCGCCGCAATGGCAAGAATCAGATTGTCCGGGAACAGCAATCCGACAATGCTGCCCAAAAGCACCAGGGCATAGCCTGCAAAGGTGAAGTTCCGAATCCCTATCTTCTTGGCGATGGGATAGGCGATAATGGCCCCGACGCCCAGGGGGATTCCCGTGACCACCTGGTAAATGGTGTACATCATGGTATTTTCTGCGCCGCCCAGCAGGAATTTGATATAGAAATACTGGACATTGCCGCCCTTGAAACTGTCCACAATGCCGGTGCAGCAGGTCAGAACCGTCAAAATCACATAGTATTTATTGGTCAGCAGCGCTTTGACCTGATCCCGCAGAGGGATTTTCTCCCCCAGGCGGTCGCCGGCGGTCTGGGCCACATCCTCGGTGACCCGCTCACGGGTGTAAAAGTATTCCAGAAGCAGCAGAGGCACGGCAATGGCGCAGAGGATCAGCATCAGGATGGGATAGCCGTTAATATCCTTCTCCAGCCACATGGGCAGCAGCACCATGTTGACCACCATGCCAATCACAATGCCGGAAATCAGCGTCCAGGACATTTTGCGGATGAACTGCACCTGGGCCTTCTCGCCGGGGTCCCGGGTGGTCAGGGAGCAGATATTGTCCCGGAAGGTATAGAAGAATTGGGAACCGACGGTATGGTAGCAAATCAGCAGGAAGAAGAAATAGTACCAGTAATTGCCGTCCAGGTCATTGCCGGGGAACAGGAAAATCAGGCAGCCCACCGCAATGGACACAAAGCCGAAAATCAGGTGCCAGGGGCGCATACGGCCCTGGCGGCACTGGGTTTTCTGCACCAGGTAGCTGGTAAAAATGCCGAAGGCGGTGCTGAGCAGCTTGGCGGCGGTCATGACCACCTCATAATAGCTGCCCATGAGCTTGACCATTTCAATGTTGCTTTCGCCATAGAGCACGCCGGTCTGCTGGGTGAAGAATTTCTCCACCAGCGCCGCTATGGTGTTCACCACGAAAATCATCCCCAGGGGGCCAAGGGTGTGTCCCCACAGCTTCTCCCATTTGGAAACCGTCTGGGTTTTTACCCGGGAGTCCATAAAGGGCTGGGCAAACAGGCCCCGGCTTAACAAAGTGGTTTGCTTTTTCATTGCCATTCCTCGTTTCTATGTAGGTCTACGCATATATTCTACAGAAAATCCAGGCAAACAGATAGGAGATTTATCGGAAAAAATCAGAAAATTTTCGGTTTCGGTGTTGAAATCAGAGAAAATATTTCTTATAATGGCTTCAAAAACTGTGAAAGGAACCAAGACTATGGGATACGAGACTGAGCTGGCCTTTTTCCGCCGCCAGCTGCTGGCGCTGAAGATTTCCAGCTGCGTTGTGGACGATCCACTGCACTATATCCCCGCCCAAATTGACCTGGGGCTGCGGCAGATTTTATTCGGGGCGGAGGAATATGCAGCCCTTTTGGTCAACGATATGCTCCAGGCTCAGAGCAACTACATTTACTGCTTTCTGGATGAATTTGGGTGCAAATATATTTTCTTCCAGCTTCCGGGCCGGGAAAAGCGGGGCTTTCTCTTTATTGGCCCCTACCTTTTGCAAATGCCCTCCCGCCAATGGCTCCAGGAAAAGGGGCAGACCCTGGGCATCAGCCGGGAAACAGAAATGCAGTGGGAGATGTACTATAACGGCCTGCCAATTTTGGAGGATGAAAACTGGCTGCTGATTATGGCCAACACCCTGGCCACCGCCGCATGGGGGCCGGAGCAGGACATCCGCATGGACTATGTGCAGTACACAGTACCAGACCGATACAAGCTGACCTATACCCGCTCCATTGCCAGGAGTATTCACGAGCCGGAGCTGAACCTGCAGTCCCTGGAGCAGAATTACGCCAGCGAAAAGCGCCTGATGGAGGCGGTCAGCCAGGGGCAGCTGCAAAAGCTGGCGGCGGCAACGAAGGAATTCAAGGAGGCCGCCCGGCGGGATTTGGGGGACTCTCTGCGGGATCGGAAGAACGACTTGATCATTCTAAAAACCCTTCTGCGAAAGGCCGCAGAGCAGGGCGGCGTCCATCCGCTGCATATCCACCGCCTGTCCAGCCGCTATGCTGAGGAGATTGAAAATGTCCGCACCATTGCCGGGAGCGTGAAGCTCCAGGAGGAAATGATGCTCTCCTTCTGCCAGCTGGTGAAGAACCATTCCCTGAAAAGCTATTCCTACTACATCGGCCAGGTCATCACCCTGGTGCAGTACGACCTGACGGCGGATCTGCGCCTGAAAACCATTGCCCGGCAGCTAAACGTCAATGCTGCTTACCTGTCGGAGCTGTTCCACAGGGAATACGGCTGCACCATCACCGACTATATCCGCAGCGAGCGTATCAGCCATGGCATCCGGCTGCTGGAAACCACCGACCTCAGCGTGCAGCAAATTGCCGCCGACTGTGGCGTGCCGGACACCTCCTATTTCATCCGCCTGTTCAAAAAGCAAACCGGCCTGACCCCAGGCCAGTACCGGGAGAATTTTCACAGATGATTAAAAAACGCCCCCGGACGCAGATTTTGTCTGCATACGGGGGCGTGAAAAATTATCGGCCCGCATTTGCTTTTTGGCGCTTCTGCCGGATGGACCTGCCGGAGCGCTGGGTTTTGAGAATAACATACCGATCATTCAGGGCTGTACCCTTTTCCAGCAGTTCTTTTGCAGGAACGCCGCGATCACCGAGATGTCCTCCCCTTCGTAGTATTTTACAAGCAGCCGCTTAAATTCCGGCACATGATTTTCTGGAATCACCAGGAAGCTCCCGCCATGGACAATCAGATAGTGATTCGCAAAATGACAGCCGCCCGTTTATTCCCATCCAAAAAAATCTGCGTTTTCATGCAATACAGGCACAGCCAAATGGCAATGTTGATGGCGTCATCAGCGGGAAGCGCATCCTCCGAATAACCGGCAGCGGCAAGTTGCTTTTCCACGCTGCGGAGTTCCCTGTGAATCTCACGGGCTTCTCTGGCGTTGCGAAGGAGCAGATTATAAAGTTCCTCCGTGTACACGCCAACATAAGTGGAGGTCTGTTTGCCTGCCACACGCTTTCTGACATAGCACACATTTGGTTTCGCGGCAGGGATTTTAATCCGTTTTGTCATGGCACAACGAACCATGGAAAATTTATGTTAATTATCCTTTTCCTGTGCATGATTTGCTTCACATCCGTTTACATTGCGTCAAGCAGATAATAAGCGTTGAAGATATTCGTTGCCGACTCCGTAGGGGGTTAGTCGAGAAATTTGTGCCCATTTCAACCCTCAGCGTCTGTTTTCTTCATAATCAGGTACTTATCCATGAAAAACACAACAATTGCATCCCCAATTCCGTAAATCAGTTGGGAGGCCACGCCGCAGACCTGGTACAGCCCCGGCGACTGGGCGGAGGCTGTCGCCTGCGTTGTCCCGGCAAAATCGCCGCCCAGCAGCGTATACAGCCCATTTTGTAGAGGTGTGCCAATTGCGGTTTCTATAATAATCAGCGCAACCACCAAAACCACATAAGCAATCACGCTGAAGCGAAGATTGTTATTGGCCTGGAAGGTCTTTTTGCGATTTGTTACATAGGAAATCACCTTTGCAAACATGTTGGAAATTAAAAAGGCAAGAAAAGAACCCAGGGTCTGGGATGGAAACGGCCAAATGTTCACTGTGCCGTCCATGTTCTGAAACGCAAGGTCGCAGAGAATCCGTGAACCAAGCTGTGCAAACAGCGCTGCCAGCCCAAAAGTGAGAAACCACACCACTTGCAGCTGCTCTTGGTGCTTTTCAAAATATTGGCTCCATTTATTTGCGGCCATCTTTGTCCTCCTCCACAGGGCAATACTCGGTATCTTGGTATTGCTCATTGCTCTATTTGTAACGAGTCCACCGAACATGTCCCCTCAGGAGAGGCTTTTAGAAGCTCTTTTAACTCCGCCATTAAACTCTCCAATGTCACTTGCTCCATGTCTGCCTTCATTGCGTTCACGGCGGATGCCATGTGCGGATACAGGATCTGATAGAGGTTTTTCCCTACAGGGCAGGTGCTGCTTGTTTCATGAATCTTGAACATTTCTTCAACGTCATTTGTTTCTACCGCCTGGTATATATCCCAAAGAGTAATATTTTTTGGCTCTCTGGCAAGATGTACCCCGCCGTTCTTTCCTGCAGATGCTACCAGCAGTCCACTTTCCGATAGATTGAGAAAGATATTTCTGACAGTGACTGGGTTCGTATCTGTACTTTCTGCGACCAGCTTACTGGTCACTCGTTTTTTTGATGACAGAACTGCAACAAATAATAGCGAATGAACTGCCAATGGAAATCGCTTGCTGACACGCATATTGTAACCTTCCTCCTACTGCATAAGCGCCGATAGGAAAATAATAGCAGATTTCTGGCAAAAAATCAATTGTAACTCTTGACTTTACTTTTTGGATCCACTATAATGTAATTGTTCGAATTACATTATAGTGGATATTCTCTAAGGAGGTCAAGGTCAATATGACATTACAGGAAGCAATGGCTGCACGGCATACCGTGCGCAAGTACAAGGATACGCCCCTGTCGGCGGAGATGGTGCAGCAGCTCAATGAGCGGATTCGCGCACAGAACGCAAAATACGGTCTGAACATGAAGCTGCTCACCCAAAACAAGGAGGCCATGCCGGCGATTTTTGCCAAAACGATGTCGAAGGGTGTAGTGAACTACATCATCCTGGCAGGCCCAAATGCGCCGGGTGTGGACGAGAAGCTGGGCTACAGCAGCGCCGACCTGATGCTCTACGCCCAAACGCTGGGGCTGAACAGCTGGTGGATCGGCGGAATGTACAGCCACAAAAACGCGAAAAAGAATCTGACGGCAGACGCGAATGCGAAAATTATCGGCGTTGTTGCAGTTGGCTACGGCGAGGAGCAGGGCGTCGCCCACAAGTCCAAGCCCGCCGCCGAGGTTTCGTCCTATGATGGCACCACTCCGGAGTGGTTCACCTCCGGCGTTGCGGCGGCTCTGCTGGCGCCAACGGCTATGAATAAGCAGGGATTTACCATCAAAGGAAAGGAAAATAAGGTGATCATAACCTGCGAAAACGGTTCTTTTTCCGGCGCTGACCTGGGAATCGTCAAGTACCATTTTGAGCTTGGCGCCGGTGTGGAGAACTTTACCTGGATGTAACGCCCCTGATTTTCCAAAATCAAGTACCGTCAGCACCCATCGAAGCGCCCACGCCGATGGGTGCTGTTCATTCCTTTTATTATGGAGAGCAACTATGAAAGATGAATACAAAAAGCTAAAGGAATATCTGGACCAGAGCGGCAAGACTGTTGCCGTCACCGGTGCAGGGATCTCCTATCTCTACGGTATGCGCAGGCTAAAGCAAAGCGTTGGCAGGATGAACGCCGGGCGGCTTTTCTCCGCCTCCTATATCCGCAAAAGCCCGGAGAAATTCTACGCCGTCATGAAGGACGCCTTTCTGGACGCCACCTTTGTCAAGGGGCCCAGCACCGTTCACAAGCAGCTGGCGGAGCTGGAGCGCCAGGGAAAGCTCTTCGGCATTGTCACCCAGAATCTGGACTGCCTGCACACTATTGCCGGCTCAGGGAACGTGATTGAATTTCAGGGCAGCTTCCGGGACAATATCTGCATTGACTGCGGCACCCGCTCCTATGATTATCAGGTGTGGAACCAGGGGCATATGCCAAGATGTGAAAAATGCGGCGCACCGATCATGCCCACCGTCTTTTGCCGGGACAGCAGCGCCAGCGCCGCCGTTGCAAGGGAAAGTATGCAAAAGGCTGCCGACCTGATTTCCCAGGCGGATTTGGTGCTGGTCATTGGCACCACCGGCTTCCGCAGTGAGGAATATTTAAGCCGCATGAAGGCCGGGACAAAACTGGTGCAGATTAACCCGTCTGCCACACAATTTGACCAAATTGCCAGCCTGAACATCCGGGCGGATGCCGCCGAGGCCCTGGACGCCGTCTTAAACGGCTAGAGAAACGCAATGCTCTTGTGCAAAGGAGGCCAGAATATGGATGCTATACAGCAGTTGGCGGATTTCATTGACCGCAGCCACGCAGCGGTGGCCATCACCGGCGCAGGGATTTCCGTTGCGGGCGGCGGCGTCACCTATGGGCAAATGATTTTCTCCCGCCGTGGTTTTGGCTTTTGGCGGAGCTCCAGCGAAAGCTCCTATTTGCCCACCTATCTGGAAACCATGTTTTCCTACCAGCCCAGCTTCGCCCACTATGCCCTGGCAGACATGGAGGCAGAGGGCAAGCTCAGCGGCATTATCACCACAAATGTGGACTGTATGCACACAATCGCCGGGTCAAAGAACGTCGCAGAGATTCAGGGAAGTCTCCAGGTCAATTGCTGCTCAAAATGTGGGCGGCACTATGACGGTTATGAGATATGGAAGCAGGACGAGCTACCCCGGTGCAAGGATTGCGGCGGGGAAATCCTTCCCTGGCCGTTATACAGCCACATCGGTCTTTGGGATGAGGGCGTAGAAAATGCAAGGAGATGGATCGCAAAGGCGGATTTGATCCTCATCATTGGAACACGGGGCAACTTCGGAGATGTTTACTGGAGCGATCGGAGAAGAAATGCCGTCATTGTTCAAATCAATCCGGGACGCACCGGCTTTGACAGCGTGGCGGACTTGAACATTCGCCAGGGTTCTGATGAGGTTTTCCAAAGTCTGAAGAAGCTGCGGCACGGAAATGTCTGAATGCAAGAATGATAGGATGTGAACCTGATGAGATTTTCCATAGGAGACCAGAGCGAGGACAAAATAGCGCGGTTGGCCGATTACATTGACCGCAGCCACGCAATGGTGGCCATTACCGGCGCCGGGATCTCTCTTTCCGGCGGCGGCGTGACCTATGGGCAGCTCTCCCGCTCCATCCGTTCAGGCGGGTTTGGGAGCGACCGCTTTTTGCGCTCCTACGTCAAAACCATGCACCGCTATCACCCCAGCCCCAGCCACTACGCCCTGCGGGAGCTGGAGGAGGAGGGAAAACTGATTGGAATTATTACCACAAACGAGGACTGCATGCACACGATGGCCGGTTCCAAAAATGTGGCGGAGATCCAGGGAGGTTTTCAAATCAACCGCTGCTCAAAATGTGGACGGCACTATGACGGTTATGAGATATGGGATCAGGAGGATCTGCCCAAATGTGAATCCTGCGGGGGAAGAATCCTCCCGTGGGAGCTTTACAGTCACATTAGCCTTTGGGACGAGGGCGTGAAAAAGGCACAAGACTGGATATCCAAGGCCGATTTGCTCCTCGTGATTGGAACCAACGGCTATTATGGGAATGTCTATTGGAGCTACCGACGCAGAGACGCCGTCATTGTCCAAATCAATCCGGGGCGTACCGGCTTTGACAGCGTGGCGGACTTGAACATCCGGGAACCATGTGACGATGTATTTCAAAAGCTGAAAGCAAGAAGACACGAAGCGACGGAAGTGCCGGGAACGGACGAAAGGCGTGGTGAAAATGGCTGAACAGGAAATCAAAAAAGACCTGCCCGAAGAAGAGCAGTTCAAGCAGCTTGCGGCGCAGATGCGGGAGCGGGAGTATCAGGGCCTGTCTGAAGAGGAAATTCAGGAGCGGGAGCGGCAGAAGGAAATGCGCAGGAAAAAGAACATAGCTATTTTGGAGGACACCCTGGCCATTCTGGAGCAGGGCGGCTGCTCCAGGGATGGGCAGGATGTGCGTCTTCCCTTTTCAGCGGAGCAAATGCGGGAGATTCAGGTCTTCCTG
The DNA here is from genome assembly GCA_021199635.1 of Bacillota bacterium. Lineage (GTDB taxonomy): Bacteria > Bacillota > Clostridia > Oscillospirales > Oscillospiraceae > Faecousia. The sequence continues at coordinate 17,770 of JAJQHS010000056.1, read as the reverse complement.
CCGGAGGAGTTGGAGCCGCTCCGCACCGCAATGCCGAAAGAAACGCAAGGCGATGTCTGCACCTTCGGCTGCGAAAACGAGGATGCCCTTGTTCTGGCCCAGAAGCAGTATCAGCGCCTGAAAAATGCGGGAGAAGCAAATTCAAACGTCCTTGTGCTGAATCTGGCCAGTGCCACCCAGCCCGGCGGCCAGACCCGGAAAGGGGCCAGCGCCCAGGAGGAGGACCTGTGCCGCAGGACTTCCCTGCTGCTGTCCCTGGAAAGCGGGGACGCGAAGCGGTATTATGACTACAACAACGCCAGGAAGACCCGCATGGGGTCGGACGGTGTGCTACTCTCCCCCAATGTGGCGGTCATCAAGGATGCTTCGTCCGAGCTTCTTTCCCGGCCCTTTCCCATTGCGGTCATGAGCTGCGCCGCTCCGATGGTACGCCTGGGATTGGAGGGCATGCGCCAGCAGGAGTATGAAGAAATGCTCTGCAAGCGTATCCAGGGGATGCTGCTGGTGGCGGCGTCCCAGGGTTATCGCCACCTGATCCTTGGCGCCTTCGGCTGCGGTGTATATGGAAACGATGCTGCGCTTGTGTCTGATTTGTTTGCCCGTGCCATCCGGGATTTCACCCTTGCCGGAATGGGCAGCAATCAAATCTTTGATTCCATCCAGTTCGCCGTCCTTTGCCGTCCAGGAAAGGACTACAATTACAGGGAGTTTGCCAGGAATTTCTCTCCTGACTAAGCTCCAGATAGAAATTTTACTGCATACCATTCCGTAAATAACGATCCGGCAGGCCGTCGCTTCAGCCTGCCGGATTTTGTTATAAGATCCCGTCAGAAATTCTCACCTTATAAAAACAGCTCGCATTCCTTCCGGTTAGCGCAGAGAACGCTGAGGGCCACTCCGCCAAGGCTGGTAATAACACGGCCCAGTTTCTTTGCTCCGACAGGACAAATGGAAATGCAACGCATGCAGTTGATACACTTTTTGGAGTCCGGATTCATCGTCACGGGGTCGATTGCCCCAACGGGACATTTCTCGGCACAAAGCCCGCATTTGACGCAGGCATCCGAAGCATTGGGCGCCATGCCTGGGGTTTGCATTCCTGGCTTCTCCGGGACTTTGCCGGGAATTTGGGGAGCTGAGCAATCCGCACTGGCGAGCTTCTGGCGAATTTGGGCTGCCATATTTTTCAGCAGTTTTTCGTCCTCAGCATCCGGCCGACCAGCCGCAACCTTCCGGGCAATCGAGTGTTCCGCCAGAGCAGCAACGGCGGCAATCGGTCTGAATCCAGCTTTGTCTGCGGCATCCATCAGTTCAGCAAGCGTGTTGTCGTACGCACGGTTCCCATAAGCACAGACAAGAATTGCTCTTGCCTGGTTGCCGGATATGGCACGTAGCCTGCCAATCGCAGTCTGGGGGACACGGCCGCCGTAGGATGGAACGGCAATCAAGGCAACATCTTCTTCCGTTAAGGCTGCTTCCGAAAAATCAAGATTTCGGTTACACAAATCGATTTCTGCCGCCTGCTGCGCCAGACAGCGGCTCAAAATATCCGCCGCCCTCTTTGTTCCACCGGTTGGACTAAATGTAATTTCATAAAATGTCATGGCGTAACTCCCTTCATGAAAGCGAAACAGTATATTTATTTATTATCATGTATCCCGCCTGCGTCGCTTTCGTACAGCTTGCATAAATGCCCAAAAGCCCGTCCATATAATTCGTGATACAGCTCCTCCACTGCATGAAGCTGACATTCTTTTTTCTGCGTGTTGGCAGCGGCGCTAGTGGAGATGAACAGAATATTGTAGTCCACCCCAAACAGCAGACATTTCGCGCTTGTCATCTCTGCCCCATTCGCCAAATAAAAACGGATACGCCTTTCCCGTGTTTTCCTCTTATCCTCTGACTTTGCTGAATCCGGACTTTCGGCCTCAATAAACACACCGCATTTTGCAGACACATTTCCTTTCAGAATTCGCAGAAACTCGCTGCCGATTCCCTGACCTCGCAAATCAGGGGCAACCGCGAAGTAATCTAACAGGGCATAAGAACCATTTTGAGCCAGGATATAACAGGCGTATGCGATCAGGTCGTCTTCACGATAATAGCCATAGCAGTCATATCGACCCGCTTTTTGCATCTTCTCCATAGCGAAAAGCGGGCGGCGTTCCCCACGGGGAAAGTCTTCTCTGATATGTTCCTTATAAACGATCTGCAATGCATTTCGTTCCAGCCTTCTCAGGGTATTCACGCTCTCACCATTGCCCTTCTGCCAATTAAATGGATAGTCAAAATGAAGCCTGCTTTCTTTCTTCTTCCGAGAAAGTTGCGGAAGTCGCCAACATTGTTTACCTGTATGCCAAGCTGCGGAGCAAGGACAAGCGGATCACGCGTGCCATATTTGGCAATCAAAGCGTCTGCTTTCCGGTAAATCCCTTTTGAATCGATCATCTATACCACCTCCAGAATCCATATCGCAAAATATCGACATCCCGGAGGGGAATTATTTGCGATACTTTGGGAGGTGTATTTTTTGTTTTCTTCTTTGGCTTTCCAGTAGGCGTGTCCTCCTTACATCTTATATGATTATACACTATCCCCTTGTGAAATTCAACGATTTCGCAGTAAATAAACCATATTACCTGAAATCCACCGCAAATTAAATGTATCTTTAATTTGGGGCGGGCAGCCCCTCTCATACCCATTTTACCAATCAGCGCAACCGCCCATCGATGTGAAAATCGGTGGGCAGCGCTATACCTATTCGCTTCCAGTATTCCGTCATTATATACCGCTACCAGCCCTGCCTTTTGGCTGAATTGCGCATGGAATTGCAAAACTGCTCCCATGGCTGCCATGCTATCTGTAACGGGTCTCCCTCGCGGATCCGCAGCGTTCTGCGAATTTCCTTCGGAATAACAATTCTGCCAGGATCCTCCACCCGGCGGACAATGCATGTTGCTTTCCTGTTCCATCTCTCCTTTTTCTGCTTCCCAGGTGGTATTTGCGAAATTTGGAGAGTGTCACGGCACGAACAGGCCATTTTTCTCGCCTCAAGCGCCGCCCTGGGCTGCTATATGGCACATGCGAAGATCGCTCCTATTCCAGCAAAAAGCAGCCGGTGTAGGAAATGGTCCCGGGCCCATAATAATAGGGAAGACCGCTGTCTTTGCAGGCCTGCAGGACGAGGATGCCGTATGCCTCCATGGACGGGGTCATCCTCTCCGGAAATCGGCAGGGTGCATCGGGATAGGTGCAATGCTCGCACAGCCGGCACCCTCCGGTGCCCAACGCCAGCAGCCGGGGATACAGGGGCAGGAGCTGCCGATGCAACATTTCAAAGCTCTGCTTGTGCGTCGCCTCCGCGGCCATCATACCCTCGCCGTCCAGCGCGTCCTCCAGCTGCCCCACTGTCTGCACCAGGAGTCCCTGGGTGTACCCGGCGACCCGCTCCCGACATTCCGGAAGCGTGCCACAGCCCGGAGGACAGCTCCAGCGGGTGCCGTAGGCATTGCAGCTTTCGCACATCTGCCGCACCTCGTCCAGGAGGGAGAGCTTCCGCACAGACAAGGGGGCGGTTTTGGTAAATCCGGCGCCCTGCGCCAGCCGGTTCAGCGCATCATAGGTAAGCATTGGCGTCTCCTTTCTTACAGCGGGGGAAATTCCAGCTGATCGACAAATACATCCTGAAAATCCGGGGACGAAGCCAGCTCCAGAAATTCCGCCTTCCGGGCAAGCCGGGCAGCACTGTCCCAGGCGCTGCGAGCTTGCAGCGCCAGCTTTGCCCCCTCCCCGGCGGCGTTTCCGATGGGGCGGAGCTTGCTGCGCAGGCATCCGGGGATCAACCCAATGGTGCAGGCGCTGTCCGGGTCCAGGAAAGTGCCGAAGGCACCGGCAAGATACACATTCTGAATATCTTCCAGTGAAATTCCCAAATGCCTCGCCAGGAGCAAAATACCGGCGCTGATGGCTGCCTTTGCAAGCTGGACCTGACGGATATCCCTCTGTGTCAGGCACACGGCAGTGTCCCCCAGGGCAAAGGGCGCCTCCGGCGCTCTGCCGCTGGGATCGATGCGTCCGGCCTTGCGCAAAGCGGCGATCCAGTCAATCAGTCCGGAGCCGCAGACGCCGATCGCCTCCCCGCCGCCGATCACCGACCAGCCCATCTCGCCGCCCTGGAGCCAAACGTGGTCAACCGCGCCGGGAGCGCCCCGCATGCCCCACTGGATGCCTGCGCCCTCAAATGCCGGGCCTGCGGCGGCAGAGCAGACTGCCAGCCGACGGCGGTCCCCGAGGACGATCTCCCCATTGGTGCCAATGTCAATGAGCAGGGTGAGCGACTCCAGCGACTCCCAGTTCCTGGAAATTAAACAGGCAACGGTATCCGCGCCCACAAATCCGGCGATCACCGGGAGCAGGAGCAGCTCCCCCGCAGGATGGACGTGCAGGCCGTAGCTGGCGCAGGACAGCACCGCCCGGTCACTGAATACCGGGGCATAGGGGCATCGACCCAGCGTGTCCGGAGGAATCCCTAAAAACAGATGGTGCATACAGGTGTTCCCCACCAGACTCACTGCCATGATTTGCTCCCGGCTGACAGAGGCCTGGGCACATAGCCTCCCCAGCAGTCCGTCCAGATCATGACGAATGCAGTCGGAAAGCACCTTGGGCCCGTTGGCAGCGGCGTAGTCTACCCGCTGGATCACATCCGCGCCATACTGCGTCTGAGAATTAGGCATCCCGGCACGGGCGACGACCTCATCGCCCTCCAGCAGATAACCGGCAAGCGTGGTGGTCCCCACATCGAAGGCAGCCATATAGACCGGCTGCGGCTGACCCCACACCGCCAGAATGCGGTTGGGACTGACCACAGCCCAAATTTCCCCCTGGGTCTGCCGGATCAGGGGGGCCAGCTGGGACAGGATGGGAAAATTCGGCTCCCATGCAGCATTGCCGGTGGCAATCTCTAATGCGGCTGTAAGGCGGCTCCACAGGGAAATGCTCTGCCCTGGGGGGCATGGAGCCACGGAAAGCGGCACGATCTGGATCCAGGGCATCCTGGGGAATGCCGCATCCGGCTCCCCCTGATCCAGGACCAAAACCCTCCGGGCCTCCGGGAAGAGGGTCCTGACTTCCAAATCCTCATCCACCTGGGTCTGGCAGGCGTTTACCCGGCGCCATTCCGTTTGACCCGGGCAGCGGATATCCACCAGGCATTTACCGCAGGTCCCCCGCCCGCCGCAGGGCGCGTCCGGGGTCAGCCCCGCCATGCGCCACGCGCTGAGCAGGGAAACCCCGGCGGGTACGCAGACGGAGGCCTCCTCGTTTAAAAATCGGATAGAATGCACCATTCGATTCCTCCATTTGTTGAAAAAGGCCCGAAAAGTGAGCCAAAAGTCCTGCGGCGATCATCACCGATACCGTGGAAAACGGGAAAATTCCCCTGCGCTGGCAGCACCAGCGCGCCGGAATGATTTGCATGTTTGACAGAAACCGCTTACCAGGCGCCTGATAAGCGGTAACTCTTTATTTCTTTATAACCCGTTCCTCCAGAAACGACTCCACCAGAGCGGTCATATTCTCCCGGTTCCATTTCCTGGGATCCACCGGATCCGCCTTGAACAAAAGTACCGGGATCCCCGCATCCTCCAAGGTCTTTTTGATGAAGAACGAGCCTTCCACAGCCTGCATGCAGTTCTCCGGCACCATATATACCACGCCGTCTATCCGATTATGGATTGCCTCGTGGAGGAACCACTGGGCATTCCAGGGGGGCATATGCAGAAAGTCCTCCATACCGATGTACCGTGCCGCAAGCGCACGCAGCGGGTCCTCCTCCACATGATAGCGGCGATAGGCATCGGCGCCCATTGCCAGGTACATGCTCCACACGAACACAGCGCCGTACTTTTCCTCGAAATTCTGATAGAAGCTGAAGTCATGCCACAAGCCCCGCCCCAGCCACATCAGCCGGTACCGCTCTCCGGGCACTGCCGGGTCACCCCGGGCCTGCAGCTCAGCGATTTCCTCGTACATTCCCTTGGCGTGCTCCGCCGCCCATTGGGTCCCCCGCTGCCACTGCGCAGGCATCACCGCGTTGATGGTATCCACCACCGTCACCGGCACCGGGGCACTGTCGGCGATCAAATCTCGGATCTTTCCATACCAGGTTTCCTGTTCGTTGACATTGTCCATCACTGTTTGCAGGGCGTTGATGTCAAACATTTTCCCGGTCTTGATCTCCAGGAAGCGGATCAGCTCCTTCAGCTCTTCCACGGCGGCATCCAGCCGGTCAGTATCATACAGGGACTCCCAATCGTAGGGCGCCATCTCCCACCAGTTCAGAGGCACCTTTCTCGGGACAGTGTTCTCCATGGCGTAAAAGGCCGCGCCGTGGTTCTTTGCGAAAAGCTCAAATATTTTGCCCTGGCAGTCACAGGTCAACCGGGTGATGGCAAGGGTGGGATGGGGCAGTCCGCCCCAGGGGCCCAGGGGATTTCCCTGGGCGTCGAAGCTGTGGTCATCCGGGTCCAGGCTCTCGGCAAAGGCGGTGGCGCAGTAGCTGCAAAGATCGTCCCGGTAGCCCGCCTGGCGCAAAAGCTCAAAATATTTCGCTGTCATTCGCTTTGCGCCGCAGATGGAAGCCCACCACTGGTTCACCACGAATGGGATATCCATCGCCCGCAGGATCTCCATAGGCACATCCGCATTCAGATAGCAGAAGTCCTCCCCCGCCGCAACCCGCGCCTGAAGGCCCTGGAACCATTGCTTCTGATAGGCACTGGCCTGGGCGGTGGCATTGAGCCGCTTCCGGGCTTTGGAGAGATTTTTATGCTCAGCCATGGCAAATCGCCTCCCCTTGCAGAAATTTTTTGAGCGCATCCGGCAGCTCCGGATTCGCCGTCACGGGGTAATACATCTTTGCAAAGCTTGCCGATGGGATCCCGGCGTTCCTCAGCGCTGCTGCCTGAGAGGGATAGTCCCAGCTGGCAGCCTCCTCATAAATATGGTTGTAAAACAGCACGGCCTGGGCATTGGAATCAGCGACCTGCCGCAGCAGCGCATCTACGCGCTGGGAGACGAACGCTTTTTTGGCGCTGAATTCCCGGAGCATATACCGGTCCACCAAGCTGCGCACCACGGGATAATCGGGATTGCAGTCCCGGTCAAAGCTCCGATCCCCCCAGTCATGATCCTCGCCTACCACCACTGCGCCCAGCTCCTCAATCATCTGGTACAGCTGGGTGTCCTCCTGGGCGCTGCCGGTCAGAAACACCCGCACGCCTGACACCGGATCCCACTGCTGCGCCGCCGCGGTCACCTGCCGGACCAAGGCGGTGTGTTCCTGCTTTTCCATGAAAAAGCCTGCGCCGATGATCACCAGCGCCTCGCATCCGGTGATGCGCACAGTTTCCCCCCGGCGCAGGGCCTGCATCGTCCGCAGCGCCTGCCGGTTCTCGTTGCAAAGATGCATTGCCTCCCGCAGGGCAGCCTCCGTAATCGGCTGTCCGCTCCACTGCTCCAGCTGCTGCCAGAACATCTGAACAGTCAGCTCGTTGCGCTGCTGGTACAGCCGGTGACGGGTGAACAGCCAGTCCAGGAAGGTAACGGGAGGGATCTGCTCCAGCCCCTGCCGGCGCATCTCCCGCAGGTACAAAAACACCCGGATGACGACATCGGTGGAATTGGAGATCGCCAAAAAATCCGCCTGCGTCTGATACGTCCCGTCTACGATTTTTTCGAACTGGTGCCGCACCAGGGGGTCGAAGGCAAATTCCAGATAGGTATCCGTCTTCTCAAGGCTTTGGTCCGGGTCTGCGTAGACCTGCACCGGCAGCATCCCCGCCGCGATCACCATCTCGTCCGGAACATCAAAGCCCAGCTTTGCCACTACCTTTTTTCCGGCACTTCTCCACGCCTGGGCGGTCTGCTCCCGGTGCTCGTAGACCTGAAGCAGGCGGGAAAAGGCAGGATCCTCCCGGGCGCATTTTCGTATTGCCATGGATGCACTCCTCCAGTCAAATAACGGCTGCAAATGGAACGCCGCTGTAAAAAAAGGGATGCCGATACCAAACGGCATCCCTTTCGTTCACTTTTCAAAAACCTTCCGCTCCCGGAAGAAATTGTCGATCTCGTTTACCAGATCCTCCCCGTGGGCGATGGAGACGCCATGGTCGCAGTCGCCATACATCACCATTTTGCAGTGGGGGATATTCTGCGCAGTGCGGAACATGGCCTCCGGGACCACGATCGGGTCCTTCATGCCGCCAAAGATGATCACCGGCGTCGTGACGGTCTTCATCCACGCGATCAGCTTTTCCTCCGTGTCCAGCCGATCCTCGCTGCCCCGGCCAAAGGTCATCACACGCTCGCTTTTATCCAGGTGCATGCTGTTCTCGTAATCGGCATCCGCATATTTCCGGATCTGGTCCTTCCAATATTCCGAGTGATAGGGGCGGATCTGCGCAAGGGTATTGCGACGGTTCTCCTCGCAGCGCTCCCGCCAGCCTTCCTCTGTGGCAGCTCGGGCGACATCCCGCTCCCGCCAGGAAATGCTGGATGGATGGTTCCCCTTGAGCTTCGGCCCACAGACGACCCCGGCGTAGCCCAGAATACGATCCGGGTAGTCCTCCATCAGCTTAAAGCCCAGGGAGGAGCCGTGGGAGATTCCGGTATAAGCAAACTGCTTCACGCCCAGGTGATCCGCCACCTTCAGAAGATCCGGCACCCAGCAATCGGAAGCGTTGTCGGTCTGGGGCACACGGCTGGAGCGGCCGTAGCCCCGCATCTGCACAGCGATCACATGGTATCCCCGCTTGGAAAGCTCCCGGGCATAGCCGGCGTAATAATCCAGGTATATCTGGGAAGTAAAGATGTAGCGGTCGCCTTCCCCCCAGTCTTCATAAAATACGGAAACTCCGGGATCGACGGTAACATATGGCATGGTTTATCCCTCCTGTTGATTTATGGTTGGTTCGCCGATCTGGAAGCAGGCGGCGAAATGCCCCTGGTCGTACTGCCGCATCTCAGGCGCCTCCTGACTGCAGCGCTCCGTGGCATAGGGGCAGCGCGGGTGGAAAATGCACCCCTGCGGGCGATGGGTCAGACTGGGCACCTCCCCTTGCAGGGTGGTGCGCTTGCGCTGCCGCTCCAGCTTTGGATCCGGAGTCGGGATCGCGGACAGCAGCGCCTGGGTGTACGGATGGAGCGGCTGGCGATACAGCTGGTCCCAGCGGGATATCTCCACCACCTTGCCCAGATACATGACCACGATCCGGTCGCTGATATGGCGGACCACGGAGAGGTCATGGGCTATGAACAGATACGTCAGCCCCTTTTGCTCCTTCAAATCCATCAAAAGGTTGATGATCTGTGCCTGAATGGACACATCCAGGGCCGAGATCGGCTCGTCGCAGATGACAAAGCTGGGCCCGGATGCCAGCGCGCTGGCGATACAGAGCCGCTGGCGCTGACCTCCAGAGAATTCATGGGGCGCCCGATCCTTCAGTGACGGGTCCAGACCGACCATGGAGAACAGCTCGTCGATCTGCGCCTCATATTCCTTGCTGCTCAGCCCATGCTTCTGCGCCCGGATCGCCTCCCCTACCACGCTTCCGGCACTCTGCCGGGGATCCAGGGAGCCGTAAGGATCCTGGAAAATAAACTGGACATGCCGCCGGAAATCCTTCAGCTTGCGCTCGGGAAGGTCGTCGATCCGCTGGCCGTCGAACAATATCTGCCCGCCGGAAGGGTCGTAGAGGCGCAGCAGGGTCTTTGCCAGGGTGGTTTTGCCGCAGCCGGATTCCCCCACAAGCCCCAGCGTCTCCCCCCGGTGGATGGTGAAGGACACATCGTCCAGTGCCTTCACATCCCCCACCTTCCGGTGCGTGATGCCCTTGGTGACGGGGAAATATTTGCTCAGGTTCTGTACCTGGACCAGGATCTCCGGGGAATGCGCCTGATTTTTATGGATCGGCTCCGTGTCCATTCGCCAATCGTGGAGGAATTCCTCCCGATCCCGCCAGCAGAATGCCTGATGGGCGTCTTCATAGCCTCTGGCTGAGGGAAGCTCCTGCACATCACATTTCTCGCACGCCCACCAGCAGCGCTCGAAAAAGGGACAGCGCTGCGTTTTGCTGATGGGATTGGCGGGCAGACCGGGAATCGTGGCGAGCTTCCGGGTGACCTCGGAATTCAGCCGGGGCGCAGCGTTCAGCAGCCCGATGGTATAGGGATGGCTGGGGTGCTCGAAGACATCGTCGCATTTGCCCTCCTCCATCACATTCCCGGCGTACATTACGTAGATGCGCTCCGCGTACCGGGCGACAATGCTCAGGTTATGGGTGATCAGGATCAGCGCTGTGTGGCTTTTCTTCACGATGTCCTTCAGAAGCTCCAGAATCTGCTCCTGGGTGGTCACATCCAGCGCCGTGGTCGCCTCGTCGGCAATGATCAGCCTGGGATTACAGGACATCGCCATGGCGATCATGATCCTCTGGCGCATACCGCCGGAGAATTGGGTAGGATAGTAATCGATCCGTGTCTGGGCATCCGGGATGCCCACCTGATTCAGCAGATCAATGGCACGCTGGCGCGCCTGCTCCTTGGAAAGCCCCAGGTGCAGGATGATGCTCTCAGTGATCTGCTTGCCAATGGTCAGCACCGGGTTCAGGGAGGTCATAGGCTCCTGGAAGATCATGGAGATGCCGCCGCCCCGAATTTTCCGCATTTCCGGGCTGTTGGGCGCCAATGCCAGCATGTCCACCCCGTCAAACAGGGCTTTGCCGCCCTGAATCTCCCCGGGGGGCATGGAGATCAGCTTGAGGATGCTGAGCATGCTCACGGATTTCCCGCTTCCGGACTCCCCCACGATGCCGATGATCTCTCCCTCATCCACATAGAAGGAGGCGTCGTCCACCGCCCGGACAATGCCGCCAGGGGTCTTGAAAACGGTTTTCAGATGCTCTACGGATAACAGATGGTTGCTCATGGTGATCCCTCCTCAGTCCATGCTGCGGATCCTGGGATCCAAAGCGTCTCGCAGGGCGTCGCCAAAGATATTGAACGCCAGAACCAGCAATATGATCGCTACGCCGGGGGCGAGGGCAAATACCGGCGCATCGGTGAGATTGGAAAAGCCGGCGCTGACCATTGCGCCCCAGGATGCGGTGGGCGGCTCAATGCCGACCCCCAGGAAGCTCAGTCCAGCCTCCGCGAGGATGGACCCGCCGATGCTCTGAGTCATGACCACAATGATGGGAGAAACACAGTTGGGGAAAACATGCTTCATCATGGTGACGAAGCTGCTGTTGCCCCGAATCTTGCTGGCTGCCACATAGTCCATCTCCCTGACGGTCATCACCTGCCCCCGCATCATGCGGGCAAATCCGGGTATGTTGGAAAACCCCAGGATCAGGATCAGCATGACCACGCTTCTGCCCAGCACCGCCACGATCGCCATGGCAAGGATCATGGAGGGGATGGCAGTCTGGGCGTCGATTATGCGCATAAGCACGCTGTCGATCCAGCCGCCGAAGTAGCCGGCTATCAGCCCGACGGCGCAGCCCACGATCATCGCTACCACCACGGACAAAATGCCTACCAGGAAGGCGACCCGTGCGCCGTAGACGATGCGGCTGAACACATCCCGCCCCAGCTGATCGCAGCCGAGCAGATGCTCCCGGGAGGGAGACGCCAGCTTATTATACAGGTCCGTGGCGTTGGGATCGTGCGTGGCGATCAGCGGGGAGGCCACTGCACAAAGGAAGAAGAACAGGATTATGAGCACGGAGATTCGCACCAGCCACCCCCGAAACAGAATTTTACAAAATCGTTTTGCTTTTTTCATGGTGCGCCTCCTATTCCAGCCGCACTCTGGGGTCTGCAATTCCGTAGGCAATATCCACAAGCAGATTGCAGCCGCAGGTGATCGCCGCCATGAAGAACAGACTGGATTGCAGAAGCTGATAGTCGCATTTATTCACGGCCGTGACCATGACCTGACCCATTCCCACAATGTTGAACATGGTCTCGATAATGGCAGAGCCGCCGATGCAGCCCCGCAGGGTGGTGCCCGCCAGCGTCAGGATGGGGATCAGCCCATTTTTAATGGCATGGCGCGAAATGACCTGCCCCTCCTTCAAGCCCTTGGAACGGGCGGTACGGATGTAATCCTGGTTGATCACTTCCAGCATACTGGAGCGGGTCTGCCGAGTGTAAGAGGCAATGCCCCCTAAACTCATGCAGAAAACCGGAAGGATGGACTGGCGCAAAGAGGCGGCCAGATCGACCCAGGGCAGGGTGTAGCCTGTAGCAGGCAGCCATCCTAAGTTAATGGAAAAGATCAGCACCATCACAGTGACCAGCCAGAATGAGGGCATCGCCACACCAATATTGGCAAATATGGTGATCGTCCGGTCCAGGAGGGTCTGGCGCTTCACTGCGGATACTACACCAAAGGCAATGCCAATGATGACGCTGACAATGGCGGAGGTGACCCCCAGACAAAGGGTGGTGGGAAGCCGCTTGGCGATCACCGTGGAAACATCCGCCCGGAGATAATAGGAGTAGCCCATATCTCCCTGGAACAGATTTACCAGCCAACTGATATACTGCTCATACACGGGCTTATTCAGCCCCATTTCCTCATAAATCTGATCGTGATACTCCGGCGTGATATCTGTGCCCATCATAGTGTACACCGGGTCGCCGGGAATGAACTGGATCAGGGAGAAGGAGATGATGGAGACGATAAACAGCGTGATCACTGTCTGCCCCAGTCTTTTTAGCAGAAATCTTCCCATATTTGCCTCCTTACTTTCTGGGGCGCGGGATATTTACAGGTGATTATCCCACGAGATATGCAGACTCCGGGGTCCACTGGCACAGCCAGATCTCCCCAATTCCATGGCCTTGCAGCTTCTCGTCAGAAACGGCGATCAGAGCGGGGGTGGAATAAATGGGGCAGTACATGCAGTTCTCGGTGACAAGCTCCTGAAGCAGCATCATATACTCGGTCATTTCCTCGGTGGTCTTGGCGGTCATTGCCCCTTCATAGGCGGCCTGAATGCCGGCAGCCGCAGTATCGATGGTATTCACGGCATAGGTGAAGGGGGTCGCGGAGAAGTAGCGCCACCAGTTATCGATGGTGGTGGGGGCGTAGAACAGGCAGCAGCAGGTGTACGGGTCAGAGGTGCCGTAGATAATACGGTTCTCGGAGCCAGTGCGGTTATCGCCCTCTACGGTGAAGCCGGCTTCCTCCAGCATGCTCTTGATCGCCAGGTACATGTCCTCCTCACCGGACTGATAATAGAAGGTGATGACACATTCGCCTTCGTCATAGCCGGCTTCCTTTAATAGCTCCTTTGCTTTCTCCACATCGTAATCGTAGCCTTCCACATCCTCGTTGTATTCCTTGGTGCCGGGGATAGCGATCTGGTCCAGTGCGATCCCGTAGCCGTTGGCGAACGCCGCTACGATTGCTTCCTTGTCGATGGCGTGGCAGAACGCCTGCCGGACCAGCAGATTGCTGATGGGGTCGTCCTCATTGCCGGAGGCGAAGAACACGCCGTTGCAGGTGGGGGACATGCACGAATCGTCGCAGATGAAGGTGTATCCATTCCCGACCAGCCGGTCCAGCTGATCCAGGGTGAGCCAGGTGGCAATATTGGCTTCGCCGCTGAGCAGCATATTTTCGCCAACACTGGACTCATCGTGGAAGACGATGTTGATGCCGTCCAGATAGGGTTCGCCGCCCCAGTAGTTCTCGTTTTTCACATACTCGATGCCGGTGACCACGTCATAGCTCTCGCACACGAATGGGCCGGTGCCTACGATGCTGGTGTTCAGGCCTTCCAGCCCCACCCGCTCATACTCCGTCGGGCTGATCATATAGCCGGCCTCGATGCACAGGTAAATGGCGGTGTAGGCGTTCCACTCGGTCAGGTACACAGTGACCACATATTCCGAGGTCGCCTCATAGTAGTCCACATTGTCGAACTGGGTGGTCAGCAGGGCGTTGTCCCGATAGATGTCCCAAACATCGCAGACCGCCTGGGCGTTAAAGGCGGAACCATCGTGATAGGTCACGCCTTCCTGCAGGGTGAGGGTCATTGTCAGGTTGTCGGGGTCGGTGACGATCTCCTTGGCGAGCCAAGGCTCCGCCTGACCATCCTCACCGTAGCGGGCAAGGGTCTCAATGGCAGGACGGCAGGCAAATTTGACCTGTGCGCCGCCAGTGACCGGATTGCCCATCACATTGTAGGTGCCGGTCAGGGTGATCACGGCAGTGCCGCCGTATTGGGCTTCACCGCTGGCGGAGTCGCCGGTGCTTTCGTCGCCTCCGGTTTGCGTACAGGCGGTCAGGCCAAAGATCATGACCATTGCCAGCAGCAGGACGATGATTCTTTTCATGATTTTTCCTCCTATTTTTGTTTAATATTATTGAAAGCGGAAAGGCTTTTCAATATCGGTAACGGATCACATTCCAGCTCTGCCTGGGCAGTATAGTGTCCGGGGACGTCTGCAGCCGGGTCGGGATCACGATCTGGGGCGCGTCGGCAGTGTTGACCGCCTTCAGATCCGGGTGGGTCAGCACCAGGTGCTCCGCCTTGGTCAGTGCGCCGTAGCCGGCAATGTCCAGGCTGAGCTGCGCGTCCTCCTGCAAGGAGCGGTTCACCGCCAGCACCACCAGCTCGTTGGCAGCCCCATTGTCCACCACCACTGCCTCTATGCAGGGGACATTTCCGTATTTCCCTGCGGCATAGTTCGGGCACTTCACCCTCGTCATCAGGCTGTCGCCCCGCGCCAGATTGGCGGCGTGGAGGAATGGATAGTAGATGGTCTGCGCCCAGCACCGCCCGCCGGTCTCTGTCATGATCGGGGCGATCACATTCACCAGCTGGGCGAGGCACGCCATTTTCACCCGGTCGGCATGGCGCAGCAGGGTGATCAGCAGGCAGCCCACCACCAGAGCATCCTCAAAATTATAGCGATCCTCCAGCAGAGGCGGCGCTACCGTCCATTTCTCCTGCCGCTTGTCCTGCTCTCCGGAGTGGAACCATACATTCCACTCGTCAAAGGACAGATACATGGTCTTATCCGAGCCTTTCTTCTGCTTGACGGTGTCGCAGATGGCTGCTACGGTGGAGATGAAGCGATCCATATCTGTGGAACACGCCAGATACTCCGGGGTGTTGTTCCCGGGATTCCCGTAATAATTGTGCAGCGAGAGGTAGTCGGCAATGTCGTAGGTATGCTCCAGCACCGTCTCCTCCCAACTGCCGAAGGTGGGCATGTGGGAATTGGAGCTGCCGCACACCGTCAGGCGAATGTCCGGGTCCACCCATTTCATGACCTTGCCGGTCTCCGCAGCCAGGCGGCCGTATTCCTCCGCCGTCTTGCTGCAAATCTGCCAGGGTCCGTCCATTTCGTTGCCCAGGCACCAGTAGCGGATGCCGAAGGGCTCCGGGAATCCATTGGCACGGCGCATATCGCTGTACTTGATGCCGCCGGGAAAATTGCAGTACTCGATCAGATTCCGGGCGTCCGCCACACCCCGGGTCCCCAGATTCACGGTGAGCATCACCTGGCTCCCCGCCCGCTTTGCCCACTCCTGGAATTCGTCGATGCCGATGGTGTTCGGCTCAATGGAGAACCACGCCAGGTCCAGCCGCCTGGGGCGCCTGCTGCGCTCGCCCACGCCGTCCTCCCACTCGTAACCGGAAACGAAATTGCCCCCGGGGTAGCGGATCACGGGCACCTTCAGCGCCCTGACCATCTCCAGCACATCCTTGCGGAAGCCCATTTCGTCCGCCTCCGGATGACCCGGGTCGTAGATCCCGCCGTAGATCATTCTGCCCAGATGCTCGGCAAATGCGCCGTAGAGCTTCTCGTCAATATGTCCGATGGGGAAATTTTTGCTTGCGGATATGGTTACCTGCATGGGTTTTCTCCTTTTAAAAAATCCTTTCAAGACTTGTGCAACATGCACAATCACAACTGCGATTTGTTGGTTGATGTGGTTATTATAACAACTGCCCATTTTTCTTGCAAGGGCACTCTGCACATATCGAACTCGTTTTCTGGGCAGATTTTCCACAGTTTTCACCAAAAAAGCCCCATCCATGGAAATGGATGGGGCAAGGGGGAAAATCAGCCGACAGGCTCGTCAATCCAGCCCTCCGGCATAGGGCACGAGCGCCGGAAGGTGACCCGAGTCTTTACGGAAACGCTGGCGGGACGCGAAAACGGATTCAGCAGCATATCGCTCATCATCTGGATGGCATGCCGGGCGATCGCCTCCGAGGGATAATCCACGGTAGTAATGCCGGGGTAGCAGGCGGCTGCCACCCGATCATCTCCATAGGTGATGATCTCAATGTCCTCCGGGACGCGCACGCCTTCCACCTGCAAACTGTTCAGGAACCCGGCGGCGATCACATCGGACTGGATGAAGATCGCATCCGGAAGGGCATCCCGGCTCAGATAGTCCAACGCCATCTGCCTCCCAAACGCGGAAAGCTCCGCAGTGGTCAGCGCCTTTCTTTCCCTGTAGGGATTGAACATGGCCTGACATTCCATGCCTTTTTCCTGGCAGACATCCCGGAAGCCGGTCAGCCGGTGGTCGGTCTGCCGGATATCTGTGCCTACCCGGTCAGCGCAGAGAATCGCCACCCGCCGGTGACCCCGCATGGCGAACACGCGGGCGGCAAGTGCGCCGCAATCGTAATTGTCCACCGCCACACTGGGACACAATTCCGTGGGGCGATGCAATACCACGATGGGGATCTTGGCTGCAATGCGCTGGATGTACTGATATTCCTCCTCAAAATACGGGGAGGCGATGGCACCGTTATAGCTGCGGGACAGGATATCTGCCCCCGTCGTTTCCAATTGGCTGATCCGGAAGGGACTGACCGTCAGGCGCATTTCCATCGCCTGACCCCGCTCCACCAGATCCATAGTATTCCGTACCAAAAGCTCCAGGAATGCGGAGCCCACCTTGGGTGCCCACATAACCGCAATCTCCGGGACAAAGGTCTCGCCGGAGCCGTTGGTCAGCTTCTTCGCGGAGACATTGGGGATATACCCCAGCTCCTGCACCACCTGCATCACCTTCTGCGCGGTGTTGGGAGCGATCCGCATTTCTTCCGTCCGTCCATTCAGCACAAAGGACGCTGTCGTGATGGATACACCGGCCTTTTTCGCCACTTCCGCCAAACTAGCCAGAAGTCATCCCTCCTTTTCTTTTCCCTAAGTATACATATTTTACCAGTCATTGGAATAAAAAGCAAGGAAAAGTAAAGGGAAAATGGGGTGCCTGTAGGGAAGGCTCCCAACTATTTCCCGCAGGCTTCGCCGCAGCGCTGGTAGCGCAGGCGGGACTGGCGGTACAGCTCCTCCTGAAATGCAGGGGTCAGCATGGCGGAGCCGTAGATGCTGAACATTGTGGGCTTATCCGGGTCGCAGTACTTCTCGGCATATGCCCGGGCAGCGGCGCGCTGCTCCTCCTCGCTGGTGGTCTCCGGGTCAAACGGCTCCGGGGGAACCGCCAGGATGATCTTATCCCCGTACAGCCGGTAAATCTCCGCCACATCGTTCATGCTCTGGGGACGCCAGGCATCCCAGCCTGCCGCAATGTAATTGGGGACCTGCCGGAAATTCTGCCCGCAGCTGTGCAGGTCGCAGAATCTGCCCTTGCTGTGGATAAAGTCCGTCAGCCGCCGCATATAGGGCACGATCATCTCCTTTGCCGTCACCGGGGAGAAGAAGG
>JAJQHS010000108.1 GCA_021199635.1 Bacillota bacterium | reverse complement strand
GCCTGCCGCCGGCTGAAGCAGCGGCTGGCGCCTGAAAGAACCCGGCACACAAAAATGCGATATGTGAGGTCTTCCTGAGCGGAAGGCCTCACATTTTTTACCGCCGGGCGGCGCAAATATTCGCTGACATACGGAAACGGGGCCGCTTCGCTTGAGGCAGCCCCGAATCATTTTCCTGCCGTGGTTACTGGTTGGCAGGGGTGAAGTTGATTTTTACATTGATATGCTGCGCGTGGTTGCCAAAATGCTCCCCGAACAGGTTCAGACCGCCGATATACCTGGCGTCGGGCTTGATGCCGATGCGGAACAGCAGCACGGCGTTTTTGCAGATCCCCAGCGTGTCAGGCGTGTGGCCGGATACCCGCTGGCCATTGATGTAGCTGCCTGTCTGGTCAATACGCAGACGGTAGAGCTGGCCGTACTGGGTCAAATCCTCCGGCCACCACAGCGGGTTCTGGGTGCCCCGGATGCCGCCGAAGTCCCCCTCGCTGGTGAAGGTACCCACCTCCTGACGGTTCAGCCACAATGTGATGTCCGAGGGCCAATTGTTATTGTAGCCCTGGGCCTCCGAGCAGGCCTCAAAGGAGAATTCCACGCTCTCCACCGAGGCGGCGTCCCGCAGCTGAGCGGTGCTGACCCGGTACTCCAGGTAGCCCTCGGTAAACCACAGGATCTGGGCGCTGCCCCGGTCCGGCAGGTAGAAAACGGAGGCTTCGTCAGTCGCGCTGAGGAAGCGGTTTTCCGAGGCGATGCCGCAGGGCGCGGTGACATGGAAATCAAAGTAATTGCCGATCGGCACGGAATAGTAAATGGTGCGGACAGGGGAATCGGAGCGGAAGGCCGGCTTCAGGTCGATGAACACCTTCTCCACCCGGACACCGCTGAGCTTCTGGGAGCCCCGGATGCCGGGCAGCGGCTGGGTGATCACCAGCCCCGCCTCCTCCAGGGTTTTAATGTGCAGCGCGGCGGTGGACATGGGGATCTGCAGCTGGGCGGCAATTTCGCTGATGTTCAGAATTTTATCCTCCAGAAGCTTCAGGATATTCAGCCGCTGCTCCGAGGAGAGAGCTTTGGCGATGGAGAGAATCTGCCTGGTATCGTTGATGCTCAGATGTACGGTTTCATTCATGGGAGGGCTCCTTCCTGGCTCCTTTTGGGTATATTATAACGCATAGCGGCGAAAAAAGGAAGCCATATTTTCCAAATTTTTGTACTTTTATCGAGCGAAAGGAGAAAAAGCTCCATAAAATTTGGAAGCCAAAACGTAATTTGTTACAAAAATTCTGTAGCTATTTTGTGCAAATGGGAGAAAAAGCTCGGAAAAACATTTTGAAAAACTAGAAAAATGTTGACAATCTTTTCGCACCATGCTAATATTGTCCGTGAAAATTGGAGGATTAAAATCCAAGAAATTTGTAAAGAACCGATTCTTTCAAAAACTTTTTATTCAAATTTTTTGGAATGAAATTCTTCAAAAAATTACAGGAGGGCAAAACTATGAGAATGAAAAAATTGGCAGCGTTGCTGCTCTGTGTCGTCATGATTCTGTCCCTGACGGCGTGCAGCGGCGGAAGCGGCGGCTCCGATGACTCTGACGATAAGACCATTACCTTCTGGTCCGTATTCACCGGCGGCGATGGCACAGCCATGCAGAAGATCATCGATGCCTACAATGCCACCGACCCGGAGTACACCGTTGAGCACATCATGATTGAGCAGACCGACCTGTATACCAAGCTGCCTCTGGTGGTCAGCTCGCAGGAGGGCGTGCCGGACCTGGTCATCCAGCATGTTGACCGGCTGGCCAGCAATGCCGCCAGCAATATGTATATGCCGCTGGATGATTACATCGAGGCCAACGGCGAGATCAAAGCGGAGAACTACATCGCGTCGGCCTGGGACCCCGGCGAGATCGACGGCGTCCGCTATGGTATTCCGCTGGATCTGCACAGCTATGTTACCTATTACAATGTAGACCTCGTGAACCAGTATTGCCCTGATATCCTAGACGACGGCGTGATCACCTTTGATGAGATCGCCGAGGTCGCGCCCATCGCGGCCGCTGACGGGGTTTATACTTATGCAATTACCTGGCCGCGGTACGAGCTGCTTTCCTGGTACTATCAGCTCGGCGGCGTGCTGTCTGAGGACGGGATCAACCCCTCGTTCAACAATGCCACCTTTGAAAAGGTGTTCCAGGACTTCCAGGACGCCGTCACCAACCTGTGGTGCACGCAGGACGGCGATCAGCCCAACAACCTGTTCGCACAGGACAAGCTGATTTTCCTGCCTGAAGGCACCTGGACGCTGTCCACCGTTGAGTATACCGGCATCAACTACGGCGAAACCTACATGTTCACCTATGACGCGGACAATATGGTGCAGTGGGCCTCCTCCCATCAGTTCGTCATTCCCCGCAACGACAGCATGACCGACGAGAAGGCTGCCGCCATTATGGACTTCATCAATTTTGTGGGCGAGAACAGCTACGAATGGGCTGCCTACGGCCAGATCCCGGCGCACGTCTCCGTGCTGGAGGATTCGCGCATTGACGAACTGCCCCAGAAATTCCTGATCGACAACACCGACGCCCTGATCATCAGCGACTACCTGTACTACGGCGCCGTTGTAGAGGCTCTGGACACCATCTCCTACGAGGTCCCCTTCGGCCGGGTAAGCCCTGCTGACGGCCTGGCCTCCGCCCAGCAGATCGTTGTAGACAACATCCGCAACCAGTAAGCCCGAAAGGAGGACATTGCTATGCGGCTCGACAAAAAGCGCCGGGTGGATATTGTGCCATACCTCTTCATTGCGCCCCAGCTGATTCTTTTTACGATTTTCTTTATCCTCCCTGCCATCATCGGCATTGTTGCGGCCTTCAGCAAATGGAACATCTACACCGATTCTGCCCCCATTTTTAATGGCCTGAGCAATTTCAAGCAGATCCTGTTCGACAGCGATACTTCGTATTACACCATGTTCCGCAACGGCATGGGCAATACCCTCCTGTTCGTTGTCATCAGCGTGCCGCTGTGCATCCTGCTGCCGCTGTTCATGGCCATTGTCCTGAGCGTGAAGCCCGTGGGACATAAGTTCTTTCAGGCGCTGTACTATCTGCCCAACATTTTCTCCATCTCCACGGTGATCCTGGTCTGGTTCTATGTGTTTAACCGTTCCGACGGCCTGGCGAACAATACGCTGTCCGCTATTCTCGGCCAGACGGTGAACCTCAACTGGCTGGGCACCCAGCCCTTTGCGTGGGTGGCGATCACCATCGTCACCGTGTGGTGGTGCCTGGGAGGCAACCTGGTGATTTATCTGGCCGCCATCAACAGTGTGTCTTCGGAATTGCTGGAGGCTGCCCAACTCGACGGCGCGGGCCTGCCCACGCGGATGTGGAAGATCGTCCTGCCGTCCATCCGGCCGCAGCTGTCCTACACCATTGTGCTGACCACGATCAGCCAGTTCAACATCTACGGCCAGTCCCTGATGCTGACCTCCGGCGGACCTGACAGCTCCACCTACACCATGATGATGTACATCCGGCAGCTGGCCTTCGGCTCCAGCTCCGTGGCGGGCATTGCGGCCAGCATGGCGCTGATGTTCGGCATCGTCATGATCATCACTTCCACGGTGCTCAACCGCATAACGGCGCAGCGCGATTAAGGGGGCGGAAGCATGAAAAAGATATTCAAAGACAAGAGCAAGGTGGTAGCCTTCGTCCTATGCGTTGTGATGGCGATCGTCTGCGTGACCCCGGTGCTGTTCTCCTTCTTCACCTCCGTCCGCTCTGAGCTGGAAATTATGACCGGCGGCTTCTCCTTCTTGCCGGAGGACTGGACGTTTGAGAATTACGTGGAGCTGTTCTCCTCGGAATATTCCACCAGCTACCCCATCCTGCGCTGGTTCCTGAACTCCATGATCGTGGCGGTGAGCCAGACGGTCCTGGTGGTGATCGTGTCCTCAGCCTCCGCCTATGCCTATTCCCGGCTGGAATTCAAGGGGAAGAAGGCGCTGTTTTGGTTCCTGATGGCCACCATGACCTTCCCCAGCGTCATTAACATCATCCCCATGTACAAGATATGCCAGACGCTGGGCATTGTGGATTCCCTGTGGGCGCTGATCCTTCCGGGAATCCCCGGCGTGTTCAACATCTACCTGATCCGCCAGTTCATGATGGGCATCCCCAAAGAGCTGGACGAGGCGGCTATGATGGACGGCGCGAACCGGTTCCAGATTTATTACAAGATCATCCTGCCTCTTTGCATCCCGGTGCTGGTCGTGGTGGCGATGTTCGCCTTCACCGGCGCATGGAACGACTACCTGTGGCCGTCCATCGTTATGAACGATGTGAATATGCTGACCATCACTCCGGGCCTGCAAAAAATCAAGGACAGCTTCAACACTATGCCGGCGCACGCCATTGCCGGCGGCTTCATCTCGGTGATCCCCACCTTTATCTTCTACCTGTTTGCCCAGAAGTACTTCATGAAGGGCATGCAGATGCAGGCGGGCGTGAAGGGCTGAGAGCAAGCCACATCAGAAAAGAACAAGGGAGCCCCGGGACCCACCGGCTGCACTGTCCTGCCGATCGTTCCCGGGCCCCAGAAAACAAACAAGCGGAGCATGGATATGAATCGAACAAGCATTCCAAGACCGGAATACCCAAGACCGGATTTTATCCGGCAATCCTTTCAGAACCTCAATGGCCAGTGGGACTTTTCCTTTGACGATGACGACCGGGGCATAGAGGAGGAATGGTATTGCCGCGCGGATTTCCCCCGGGAGATCACGGTGCCCTATGTTTACCAGTGCGCTCTCTCCGGGATCCACGAGAAAACCCCACATCCCATTGTATGGTACCGCAAAGCGGTGCGTATCTGCCCGGAGGGGGAGGGCAAGCGGGTCATCCTGCATTTTGGGGCCGTGGACTATATGGCCACGGTGTGGGTCAACGGCTGCATGGTCGGCTCCCACACCGGCGGCAGCACCCCATTCGCGTTCGACATCACGCCCCAGGTGCGATGGGGGGAGGAAAACACCATCGCGGTGCGGGTATTTGACGACCCCTGCGATCTGGAGGCACCCCGCGGCAAGCAGTACTGGAAGCAGGAGTCCGAGGGCATCTTCTACACAGCCTCCACCGGCATCTGGCAGACCGTTTGGCTCGAGCAGGTGAATCCGGACCACCTGAGCCGGATCTGGGTCACGCCGGATGTAGACCGGAAATGCATTGGCATCCGGATGGAATTCGCGGGCAAATCGGAAAAGCAGGTGCGCGTCACCCTGAAATTCCGGGGGCATACCTATGCCGACGATATCCTGCAGGTGGCCAATAACCGCTGCCAGCGGGAATTCTGGCTCGACCAGCGGATTTCCCTGGATTGGAACCACCAGGAGAGCATGGTCTGGTCGCCGGAAAATCCGGTGCTGTTCGACCTGCACTTCCAGGTCCTGGCGGACGGCGTCGCCACCGATGCGGTGGACAGCTACACGGCGCTGCGTAAGGTGAGCGTAGTGGACGGGAAATTCATGCTGAATAACCGGCCCTACTATCAGAAAATGCTCCTCGACCAGGGCTACTGGCCGACCGGCCTGATTACCGCCCCCAGTGACGCGGATTACATCCGGGATATCCAGGCCTGCAAGGATATGGGATTCAATGGCGTGCGCAAGCACCAGAAGGTGGAGGACCCCCGTTACCTGTACCACGCCGACCGGATGGGGCTGCTGGTTTGGGGCGAATGCCCCGCCGCCTACATCTATTCCCGGAAATCCGCGACTGAGCTGACCAAAAGCTGGATGGAAACCGTCCGGCGGGACTATAACCACCCGTGTATCCTCTGCTGGGTGCCGCTGAATGAAAGCTGGGGCGTGGATGGCATCATGCACAACCCGGAGGAGCAGGCGTTCTCCCGGAGCATCTACTACCTGACAAAGGCGCTCGACCAGACCCGGCTGGTGATTTCCAACGACGGCTGGGACCACACGGACTCCGACCTGCTGACCATTCACGACTATTCCGGCGAATACCAGGTGCTGAAGGACCGTTATGACGGTGATCTGGAGAATATCCTCACCAGCACCCCGGGGCACCGCACCCTCTATGCCCAGGGAAGCGGATACGGCGGGCAGCCCATCATCGTGTCCGAATTCGGCGGCATTGGCTACCGTAAGGACGCGGAAACGGGCTGGGGCTATACCGCCGCCGTATCCGGCGAGGATTTTGCCGAGCGGTACCGGGCGGTGGTCCGGGCGGTGATGGAGTCGCGCCACATCCAGGGGTATGTGTACACCCAAATCTGCGATGTAGAGCAGGAGATCAACGGCCTGATGACCTACGACCGGAAATATAAAATCGACCCGAAGATCATCCGGGAGATCAATCAGTCCCTCCATTATGAAGAGCAAGGAGGAAAATGCCCATGAGAACCAAACTGCTGATCCTGTTCCTGGCGGCCGCCATGCTGCTGACCCTATCGGGCTGCAGCGGCAAAAGCATTGAGCTGAAGGAGCTGCCGGACGAATACACCTACTGCAACGGCATGCAGATCACCGGCATCGGCGACCCGTTCCTGTTTACCTACGAGGGCAAGTACTACAT
>JAJQHS010000053.1 GCA_021199635.1 Bacillota bacterium | reverse complement strand
CCCCCCCGCCTATTTTTTCCATGCCTAAGACTGCAAACGAGATCCGCCTCGGTCTCGTGGGCGCGGAGTTGTGTATAAGAGAAAGATAGGAACGAACCGGTTCAGCCGGAAAAAGTACAATAACGCCGCCTTTACCGGCATATCGTAGATGCGGGTAAGCGCGTTGGCATAGGCGCGGACCTGGGGTGCGTAATGCGCCGCCCGTTCCGCCAGGGTGTCCTCCGTTACATAGTCGGTTTTGAAATCCACCACGGTGATCCCGTCCGGCTGGATCAACGCGCAGTCCACCACGCCCTGCAGCAGGATTTGCTCGCCCCGGAGCATGGGGTCATATTCCGCCCCATCCTCCAGGATGGAGAATTTAAACTCCCGCAGCACATTCTCGCTCCGCAGCAGCGTTTGCCCCAGCTCCGTGGCGAAGAATGCGGCGATCCGCCGGCAGTCCACCATCGTCCCCTGCTCCGGCGTCAGGAAGCCCTCCCGGACCATCCGCTGGACCTCCGCTGCCACGGAATCGGCGTCCCCGCACCGGTCAAACCGGATATACTGCATCGCCGCGTGAACCGCGCTTCCCACATCCGTGCCGGACGACGCCCGCTGCCGGAAAGCCGCCGTGCGCCAGCTCCGCTTCACCGCGGCCGGTTCGGCTGTATCCTCCGCCGCCTCCGCGTCCTTTTCCCTGCCCTTGCGCTGGGTCGCTGTCTGTTTGGATGGTGCCGCTGTCGCCGCTTCATGGGCATACCGGAAGGAAAGTCCGGCGGCAAGCTGCGCCATTGCCTCCTCCGGAAGTGTCTGAAGCGGAGCAGTCTGGGTCGCGGCCTCCGGGCTTACCGCCGGGGCAGTTGCCACCCGGATTTTCCACGCGGGCTCGCCGGGCACGGTTTCTCCGGGCCATCCGCCTATGGCAAACAATTCCCCCGCCTCCGTGCGGTGCAGGGCTGCCATCAGGACCCATTCCCCCGGGCACACCACATTCCGTGTGAGCAGCTCCGGGTCGGACAGGTCCATGCGCAGCGCCAGGTCCGCCACATCCTTCTCCAGACTCTGGGAAGCATAGGTCATGATCAGCCGATCCCTGGCCCGCGTCAATGCCACATACAGCACCCGCAGCTCCTCCGACAGGCTGTCCGATGTGATCTTCGACGCGATGGCACGCTTGGCGATGGTGGGATAGCGCACCCGGTTGACCTCATCCACGGCAGACAGGCCAAGCCCCAGCGTCTGATGGCAAAGCACCTGTGCCCGGGCGCTCTCCCGGTTGAATGTCCGGGAAAGCCCGCTGACGAAGACCACCGGGAACTCCAGGCCCTTGGATTTGTGGATGCTCATCAGCGTCACCGCGCCGGAAGCGGTCGGCTCCCCCGCTGCGGTCAGCCCTTTCTCCTCCATAGCATCCAGGGATTCCAGAAATTGCTCCAGGTCCCGCCGGCTTGTTGACTCAAAATCCACCGCCAGGCGGTAGAAGGTTTGCAGATTGTCCCTGCGGACATCGCCCCCGGGCATAGCCGCGTAAATACTGTCCATGCCCGTAAGCGTGAAAATGGTTTCGATCAGCCTCGCCAGAGGCTGGAGCCGCGCCTCCCGCCGGAGAATCTGCAGCGTTTTCAGGAACGAACGTGCCTTCGGCAAATCGGATGCGACCAGTGCATCGTACACGCTGCCGTGCCGGTTGCTGCTGCGCAATTGCGCCAGCTCATCTGCGGTGAAGCAGAATACCGGGCTGGCCAGCGCCGCGATCAGCGGAATGTCCTGCCGGGGATTGCTGACGGTTTGCAGGATCGCCCGCAGGACCGCCACCTCCTCCGTTTTCAGCAGGTCCTCCCCGCCGCCGGTGGTACACCGGATGCCCCTCGCCGCCAGCGCGCTCTTGAATTCCGCGCCCACCGAGCCTGGCGAGCGGAGCAGGATGGCCACATCCTCCGCGCGGATCGGGCGCAGACTATCCCCCTGGCGGACAAAATGGGTCCCATCCAGCAGCTGCTGCACCCGCTGCGCCACCAGCGCAGCCTCCTCCTCATATGTATGCTCCTGCACGGGGATCGCCAGAAGCTCCACCTCCGGCTCCCCCAGCGGTACATGTGGGATCCCCTCCCGCAGCGCTTCCGCCTCCCCATAGGCAAGGCCGCCCACTGCGGGGGACATGCAAAGCCGGAACACATCATTGGCCGCGGCGAGCACCCCGCCGCCGGAGCGGAAGTTGCTGGATAGCAGGATCTTCCTGCCCTCCCCGGGAGCGGCCTCCCCGGCCGGTGCATAGGCGTGGTACTTCTCCAGGAATATTCCCGGGTCGGCCAGCCGGAACTGATAAATGGACTGCTTCACATCTCCCACCATGAAGCAGTTCTGCCTGGCTCCCGTCAGGGCGGAGAAAATCGCATCCTGGACCGCATTGGAATCCTGGTATTCGTCCACCAGAATCTCCCGGAAGCGTCGGCCGATCTCCAGCGCCGCGTCGGTCACGCCGCTGCGGCGGGTGCCCAGGAGCAGGTCCAGCGTGCGATGCTCCAGGTCGCCAAAATCCAGCACCCTGCGGGCGCGCTTGGCTCTGTCATAGTCCTTCCCGAATTGCCGCACCAGCGCCACGCAGCCCCGCACTGCCGGAGCCGAGCGCTCCAGGTCGGCCAGGACCACCGCGCTGGGGTCCGCAAAGGCGCGCAGCTGCTTTTCCATCTCCTTCTTGCAGGCGTTGCGGACGGCCTTGATACCCTCCGCCAGCTCCGGATCGCCGGATTTTTTGGAAAATGTCAGGCGGCCGTAATCCATGCTTCGGTTCTCCCACACCTGGTCCCAGGTTTCACAGCTGCGCAGCCGTTCCAGCTGGAAAACCGTATCCCGCAGCAGGGCGGCGGGCTTTTCCATGCCCCCCGCGGCCTCCGCCCGCTGGACGCAGCGCTGCAGGGCGTCGATCTGCAGGCTCAGCGTCCGCCGCAGCTCCTCCATCAGGTATTTGCCCCAGACGGTCTGCCCGGCATCGGTCAGGCCGGAAACCTGGGCGCCGGAGATGCAGCTTTCCAGCCAACCATCCGGATCCAGGTGGCAGCGGGCTGCGTCATAGACCTTCAGAAGGATTTCCGGCACCAGCCGGTCGTCCCTCCCCAGGCCCTGTGTATCCACAAAGGCGCGGAAATCCGGGTCCTCCCAATGGTCGTACGCCGCATCCAGCAGTTTTTCCATGCACTGCTCCCGCAGCGCGCGGCATTCATTCTCATCCGCCACCCGGAAATCCGGGGCGATATCCAGCTTGTAGGCATATTCCCGGAGAATATCCCCGCAGAACGCGTGAACCGTGGAAATTTTTGTCAGATAGAGCCGCTGGAGCTGCCGCTGTAAATGGCGGTTTTCCGGCTCCCGGGCGATTCTTTCCGTCAGCTTGGCAGCGATTTTTCCCCGAAGCTCAGAGGCCGCCGCCTTGGTATATGTAATGATCAGAAATTCATCCAGATTGGCAGGCGCGACCGGGTCGGTCAGGTAGGACAGGAGCCGGTCCACCAGCACCTTGGTCTTTCCGGAACCGGCGGCGGCGGAAACCAGCAGCCTGCCGCCCCGATCCGTGACCGCCATTTCCTGCTCTCGGGTCAATTTATCTGCCATGGTGGGCTTCCTCCTTCTCCAGCGCCTCCCAGAAGCGCTGGGCGGTCATCGCCTTATAGTTCCGGCGGCCAAACTCCGCCCGCTCCCGGCACACCGCACCGTAGGGGCAGAATGCGCAGGCATTGTGGCTGGTGCCCCGGGTGTAGGGATTCGGCTCCACGTTGCCGGAGGCGATGGTGTCCACCATGCCGCCCAGAAGCCGGAAAACGTAATCCCGCAGCTGCCTGAGCTGCTGCAGATCCGCCAGATCGCCGGTCAGGGTGCCGTCCTTCTTCCGGGTGCAGCACAGGCGCACCGGATTTTCCTGCGGCTCCATTGCCCACAGAACCACGTCATCCCGCAGCAGCAGCCCCCGGCGGCGCCACTCCTTCTGACGGGCCAGCGCGGCCTCCTCCTCGGTCAGGCGGCTGTCCGCGGAAAGGACGGGCGCTCTGGCAGGGAAATACAGCACGCCCGCAGCACTGGCATCCGGCCCCAGCACCTGCCCGCCGGAGGCCTCCAGCGCAAACAGGTACAATAGCATTTGCAGCCCCACGCCATTATACACGTCGCAGTAGTCAAAATCCCGCTTGCCGGTCTTATAATCCACCACGCGGAAATAATTCTGCCCATCCTTCTCCCACAGATCCACCCGGTCCACAAATCCCCGGAGCGCGGCAGGCATGGACTTGGAGGGGATGGCAATGGAGGGCATTTCCGCCCGGTCCCCAAAAGCCAACTCGAAGCTATGGGGGCGGAACTGGGACTGCTTCAGCTCCTGCCAAAGCTCCGTTACCACCATCTCCAGCTCCCGGCTGTTCCGGCGGAACAGATACGCCAGACGCTGGGAATCCAGCTGGCGGAACCGCTCCTGGGCATAGGCATCGGCGTGGCCGCCGGCAATTTCCAGCGTTTTCTCCAGGGAAACCCGGTCAAAGCCACCCATCTCCATCACGTCCCTGGCGGTTTTCTCCAGGACATCATGGACAAAGCTGCCGAATTCCGCAGGGTCCACGGCTGCCTCCTTCCGCTCCTTCGCGCGCATTCCATAGCGCAGGAAGTAGGCCATCCGGCATTCCGCCTGCCGGTCCGCCTGGGACGCGGAAAGATTCAGCCTGCTGCCATACAGCCCGCGGATATTCTCCGGACGGACGATGCCCGGGGCATAGGCGACCTGCCGGCTGGCCCGGTCATACCAATCCGCCACACCCAGGCCTTGTGCCGCCTCCCAGGCGTCCCATTGGGCAAGGTATGCCCCGGCCTCCCGGGCGTTTGCCGCCGCCGCACCGGGGGACGGCGGGATTTCTTCCGCGCCGCCGGCCATTTCCGCCAGGCGGCAGAACACATAGGACGGCTGCCCCTCCGGGCAGGAAACATATACCGTATCCTCCCCGCCGCAGAACACGCCGTAAATTTCCGCAAATTCCGCCTGCAGGCCTTCCACCGAGCCGCCGGTGAGGGGCACCCCCATCTCCCGCAGGGTCACCCGCTCCTGGTCGGTCAGCAAACCCCTGGAGCCGCCGTAGCCCGGCAGCTTTCCTTCCTCTGCGCCCAGCACGCACAGGTGCTTCTCCTGCTGGCAGCGCATGGCGTTGGCCGGTCCTACGGTCACCGCGTCCAATACCGGCGGAATGGTACCCACATCGTACTGTCCCAGCAGCATGGTGAAGAGCCTGAGGAAGGTTTCCGGCTCCCACACCGTCTGCCCCAGGACATCGTACATCTGCTCCATGGCGCACAGGAGGATCTCCCAAAGCTGATTGAGGATCTGCGCCTCCCGGTTTTCCCCGGCGGCATCCATTTCCGCCGCCAGCGCCTGAAGCCGCTCCGCCAGCCGGATCTCCTCCAGGAAGTCATACAGCGCATTCACCTGCCCGGCCAGATTTTCCGCCTGGCGGAACCGCTCGCTGAGCCGCTTCAGCGGCTCCATGGCGCTTTCCCGCGCCCGGTTCAGCGCCGCAAGGCGGCTGTACGCCTCCTCGCTCCACATTTCGCCCAGGCCGTCCGGATGGTACTCCCAGGGCTTCAGGAAGCCACTGCCCCGGATGCCCCAGGTGATCACGTAGTTTTCCACATGGTCGCAGACGTCCGCATCCAGCGGCGACAGAATGGATTTCAGGTAACGCAGCACATCCCGCTGCTCAAAGCCGCCCAGCGCCGCCTCCAGCGCGGAAAGTACCGTAGCGATCACGGTTTTGTTCCGAATCTCCTCCGTCCCGGACAGGTAAACCGGGATCCCGTATCGCCGGAAGGTCATGCGCAGTGCATCTCCATACGCACCTATATCGCCGCAGACAATGCAGATGTCCCGGTACCGGCACCCGCCGCGCACCAGCTCCATCACATGATCCGCAGCGCCGCGAATCTCCTCCGGAATGCTGTCCGCCCGGAACACCTTCAGCCGCCCGGCCAATTCCTCCGGCTGGGGCAGCTTTCCCTGGAACAGCGCCTGGCACAGGCGCATTTTGCCGGAGTCCGGCGCCTGCACCGTCTGAATCTGCACGGGAATCCCGGCGTTTTTCGCGCAGCGCAGCAATTCGGAGGCGGTTGCGCCCGCCTTCTCGAAGGCCAGCGCGCCGGAATCCGGGCAGTCGCAGTTCAGCCCCACAGTCACCGCAGGGCTGACCCGGATCAGATGCTCCAGGATGGCCATGTGCTGCCGGGTGAAATCCGGGAAGCCGTCTATGTAAAATACGTGATTTTCTCCGAAATCCCCGTCCTCCAGCCGCTCCAGCAGCCAGGTCATCTGGTCCCGGGGGTCCCGCTTTCCCCGGCTGCACAAATTGTCATAGGCTTCCAGCAGGAGGGAAAGCTCCTCCAATTTCTGCGCCAGGGTTCCCTCCGTCCGGGCGGATGCGTCCATCAGGTCCCGGGGCGTGATGCAGCAGCGCTTGCATTCGTCCACCGTGTCCACCAGCTCCGTGAGGAATTCCGGCTTGGTTTCCACCGCGGCGTAGGCCTTCAGCACGCTGTGCATCTGGCGGGCAGCCGCCGCCATGGCCACCACCCGGCGCCGTTGTCCAGGCACTCCATCCCCGCCCGTCCGGCGCTGTCCG
>JAJQHS010000072.1 GCA_021199635.1 Bacillota bacterium | reverse complement strand
CTGCTAAACTCCGTGGCATAACCCAGGCGCCGGATCCCGCGAAAATCCGTATACGGATTTTGTTTTTGACTTGCAGTCAAAAACAATGACGACCTGTGACCCCATTCTGGTTTCAAAGGCACTGTGCCTTGAAATAAATTACATTTTATTGGAGGAACAAAAATGAAAAAAGTACTAGCACTTTTGCTGGCGCTGACCATGGTGCTGTCCCTGTGCGCTTGCACCACCAGCACCGGCGGCGACGACACCGAAAGCAGCGATGGCGGCAGCGATACCTCGCTGGCCGGCACCTATGACGTGACCCTGTGGGTCCCGGAGGCTGCGGTTTCCCTGACCAAGCAGCAGGTCGAAGATTTTAACTCCAGCAACGAATATGGCATCGTCATCAACGCCACTGTGGAAGCCGTTTCCGAGGCTGACGCAGGCACCAACATGATCACCGACGTGGAAGCCGGTGCGGACCTGTACTTCTTCGCGCAGGATCAGTTCATGCGTCTGGTGCAGGCCGGCGCTCTGGCGAAGCTGGGCACCTCCGCTGCCGCCTCCGTTTCTGAGGCCAACAGCGCCGACGTGGTCGCCGCCGCCACCTCCGGCGACGAGATGTATGCCTACCCCCTGACCGCTGACAACGGCTACTTCATGTACTACGACAAGTCCGTCATCCCTGAGGAAGATGTTGACAGCCTGGAAGCCCTGATCGCTGACTGCGAGGCTGCCGGCAAGTACTTCGCCATGGAGACCAATACCTCCGCCTGGTACCTGGCTGCCTTCTTCTTCGCAACCGGCTGCGTTTCTGAGTGGACCACCGATTCCGACGGCGCTTTCATCTCCGTCAATGACACTTTCAATTCCGACGCTGGCCTGATCGCCGCCAAGGGCATCCAGAAGCTGGTCACCTCCTCCGCGAACCTGAGCTCCTCTCAGGCTGAGTTCGCCAGCGGCGCTGCCGTGGTCGTCACCGGCATCTGGAACTACGATACCATCTCCGAGCAGCTGGGCGAAAACATGGGCGTTGCCGATCTGCCCTCCTTCGAGGTTGACGGTGTGAGCTATCACCTGGGCTCCTACAGCGGCTGCAAGCTGCTGGGCGTGAAGCCGCAGACGGACGCTGTCCGTCAGGCCGTCCTGCATCAGCTGGCGCAGTACCTGGTCAGCGAGCAGTGCCAGCTGGAGCGGTTCAACGAGCTGTCCTGGGGCCCCTCCAATACCGCTGCGCAGGCTGATGAGGCCGTGCAGGCCAACCCCGGCCTGACCGCTCTGCTGGAGCAGAACCAGTACGCCACCCCGCAGGGCCAGATCCACGGCTCCTGGTGGGATATCGCCAAGGTCATCGCGGACGATGTGAAGGCCGCCACCAATGACGAGGAGCTGAAGCAGGCTCTGACGAACTATGCAGAGAAGATCAACACCCTGTTCAACCTGTCCGACGAGGTCACCAACGCTTACACCGTGATCGGCTCCATCAACGGCGACACCTGGTCCGTTGACCTGGAAATGACCGCTGACGGCGATGTATGGACCACCACCGAGGCCTACACCATGGACGCGGGCGTGGAGTTCAAGGTCCGTAAGGGCCTGAGCTGGGACGAGGCTTATCCTGCGGACAACTACGTGGTTGAGACCGCGGGCACCTACTACATCCAGTTCAACGCTTCCACCGGCGAAGTTTCCCTGATTGCCGGCTGATCATCCGATTTGTGCAAAGCGAATAGTTCGGATTTGCTTTGATTGATTCTGATTCGGGTTGGAGTCAAGCAATTGGCTCCAACCCTTTTTCAAAGGGGACTGAGTATGAAAAAATATAGCGATCTGGAATATCTGAAATTATCCAAGTGGAAAAGGTTCCTTTACAAAATCGCCAGCTTCTTTGCCTCCATTCCCGCCGGAATCGTAAACGGTCTGCGTAAGATCGGCCTGTTCTTCAAGAATCTGGGCCTGTCCATCGCAAACTTTTTCAAAGATTTGGTGATGACCTTTGTCCACGGTACTTGGCCCACGAAGGTATCCTATGTGATCATGGGCTTCGGCAATGTGGCAAGAGGACAAATCCTGCGGGGTCTGCTGTTCTTTGTTTTCGAGGTGGTTTTCATCATCTACATGGTGACCACCGGCTCCTATTGGCTGAGTATGCTGCCCTCCCTGGGCGTTACCGGCCCCCACGAAGAATATAATGCGATCCTGGACACCTACATTACGGTGTATGGGGACAATTCCTTTAAGATCCTGCTCTACGGTGTTCTGACCATCTTCTTCATAATTGCGTTTGTGTACACCTGGTACACCAATATCAAGCAGAATCGGATTTCCGAGCAGATCCTCAAGAGCGGCAAGCGGCTCAAGAGCGGCAAGGACGACCTGCGCTCCCTGGTGGACGATCAGTTCCATCGGACGCTGCTGGCCCTGCCGATGACCGGTATCGTGATTTTTACCGTTATGCCCATCGTGTTCATGATCCTGGTGGCCTTCACCAATTATGACGGCACCCATGACGGCTACAAAAATAACCTGTTCAGCTGGGTCGGATTGGATAACTTCAATACCATGCTCAGTATGGGTGAGGGGGGTAGCCGTTCCTACGCCGCAACCTTCGGAGAAGTGCTGACCTGGACGCTGATCTGGGCTTTCTTCGCAACCTTCACCAACTACTTCCTGGGTATGCTGGTGGCTATGATGATCAATAAGAAGGGGATCCACTTCAAGAAGGGCTTCCGCACCATCCTGGTCATGACCATTGCCATCCCCCAGTTTATCTCGCTGCTGTATGTTTCCAAAATGTTCTCCAGGAACGGCATCGTCAACGGTATGCTGCTGGACATCCAATGGATTTCGGAGGCATTGCCATTCTGGGAGGAGGCAACCTGGGCAAGAGTAATGGTGATCCTGGTGAATATATGGATAGGCATCCCGTACCTAATGCTGATTGCCACCGGCATCCTGATGAACATTCCCCAGGACCTGTACGAATCCGCCAAGATCGACGGTGCGAACGCCTGGAAGCAGTATACGAAGATCACCCTGCCGTATATGCTGTTCATTACCGGCCCGTATCTGCTCACATCCTTCACCGGCAACATGAACAACTTCAACGTGATTTATCTGCTCACGACCGGTGGCCCCACCAATCCCAGCGCATGGTCAGGCGCAACAGCAGTCGGATATACAGACCTGCTAGTCACCTGGCTGTTCAAAATGACAACGGGCGCAGAATCCTCGTATTATATGGCTTCGGTGGTCGGCATCCTGATCTTCGTAGTCGTCGCCGTGATCTCCCTGATCGTTTACGGCCTGCTGCCCTCTGTCAAGAATGAGGAGGATTTCCAGTAATGGCGAAGAATACATTAAATTCCGGTAAGCGACATATGGGGATCCGTGCCGCAAACGCGCTCAGCAATACGGCCATCTACATTATCCTCATTATCATCAGCATCATCTGGCTGATCCCCTTCGTGTGCATCGTGCTGCAGTCCTTCCGCGTGGAATCCACCTACCAGGTGGGCTACGTTGTCCCCAAGCAGTGGGGCTGGGATAACTACGCGAAGCTGCTGACCTCCGATTTCAAGCAGTGGTATATCAATACCTTCGTCACCGCGCTGGTGACGGCTGCGCTGCAGACGGTGATCGTGCTGTGCATGAGCTACACCCTCTCCCGTTTCCGCTTCAAGCTCCGCAAGCCCCTGATGCAGTTCATGCTGGTCCTGGGCATGTTCCCCGGGATGCTGACCATGATCATCCTGTATCGGGTGCTGAAGGATCTGGGGCTGACCCAGGCCAACGCGGTTCCTGGCCTGATCCTGGTGTACATCGCATCCTCCGGCATGGGCTACTATGTGTCCAAGGGCTTCTTCGACACGATCCCCAAGTCCCTGGATGAGGCGGCCAGAGTGGACGGCGCAACCAGAGCTCAGGTTCTTTACAAGATCATTCTTCCTCTGGCAAAGCCCATCGTCATCTACACCATCCTGACCGCTTTCATGGGCCCCTGGGGCGACTATGTATTCGCTAAGTATGTGTCCATGGGCACATCCTCGGGCATGAACGTGGCGGTTGGTATGTTCGGCTGGCTGAGCCAGGATCAGATCAACAGCTCCTATACAATGTTCTGCGCAGGCGGCGTTGTCGTCGCGATTCCGGTCACCATCCTGTTCCTGTGCTTGCAGAAGTACTACGTGGAAGGTGTTACCGGCGGCGCGGTCAAGGGCTAACTTAAAGAATTGGAGATGAGAGTATTATGGCAAATGTCGTACTAAAAAACGTGAAAAAGGTCTACGATAACAAGGTCGTAGCTGTGCATGACTTTAATCTGGACATCGCCGATAAGGAGTTCATCGTGTTCGTTGGCCCCTCCGGCTGCGGCAAGAGCACGACCCTGCGTATGATCGCCGGCCTGGAGGACATCAGCGAGGGCACCATCGAGATCGACGGCGAGGTGGTCAATGACCTCCAGCCCAAGGACCGGGATATCGCGATGGTTTTCCAGAACTACGCGCTGTACCCCCACATGACGGTGTATGATAACATCGCCTTCTCCCTGCGTCTGCAGAAGATGCCGGAGGATCAGGTGTACGAGAAGGTCACCAACGCCGCGGAGATCCTGGGCATTACCGATTACCTGCTGCGTAAGCCCCGGGCGCTGTCCGGCGGCCAGCGCCAGCGTGTGGCCATCGGCCGCGCCATGGTGCGTAACGCCAAAGTGTTCCTGATGGATGAGCCCCTGAGTAACCTGGACGCCAAGCTGCGTAACCAGATGCGCGCGGAGATCATCCTGCTGCGGAAAAAGCTGGACACCACCTTTGTCTACGTCACCCACGACCAGACCGAGGCTATGACCCTGGGCGACCGCATCGTCATCATGAAGGACGGCTACATCCAGCAGGTGGGCACCCCCACCGAGGTGTTTGAGACGCCCCAGAATCTGTTCGTCGCTGAATTTATCGGCGCGCCGAAGATGAACATCATGAAGACCGACCTGATCAAGGAGAACGGCAAGTACTATGTCACCCCGTTCGGCACCAAGATCGAAGTGGACGGCGAGAAGGGCGCGCTGCTGGCGCAGAAGGGCATTGCCCCGCAGGAGCTGACGCTGGGCGTCCGTCCGGAGCACATCATCCTGACCAAGTCCGGGGAAAATGCCATTCCCTGCACGCTGGAGGTCAACGAGATGATGGGCAGCGAGCTGCACCTGCACGTCTACACCGAGGACGGCACCCGGATCGTCCTGCGTGTCCCCACCCTGGAGCTGAGCGCCGAGGAGCGCGCGTCCCTGGTGTCCGGCAAGGAGCTGCATATCTCCTTCGAGGGCAAGGTCATGCACTTCTTCGATAAGGACAGCGACCAGAACCTGCTCTACGGCTGATTTTCCCAATCCAAGGCGCTGCTCCCTATGGGGGCAGCGCTTTTGGCTTGATTTTTCCTGCCGCAGCAGATATAATAGACGCGGTATCGAAGCATTAAGAATTCGGAGGCACTGTTTATGAATGTTCTAGTTACCGGCGGAGCCGGGTATATCGGCTCCCATACCTGCCTGGAGCTGCTGGAGAGCGGCTGCGGCGTGATCGTGATCGACAATCTGTGCAATTCCAACCCCAAGAGCCTGCAGCGGGTCCAGGAGCTGACCGGGAAGACCCTGAAATTCTATCAGGGGGACGTCCGGGACGGGGCGCTGCTGAAGACGATCTTCCAGGAGAATCCCATTGACTGCGTGATCCATTTCGCGGGGCTGAAATGCGTGCCGGAATCGGTGGCAAAGCCCTGGGCGTATTACGACAACAATCTGAATACCACCCTGGTGCTGACCAAGGCCATGCAGGAGGCGGGCGTGAAGCGGATCATCTTCTCCTCCTCCGCCACGGTTTACGCCGCGGACAATACCATGCCGCTGAAGGAAACCAGCCGCACCGGCGACTGCACCAATCCCTATGGCTGGACGAAGTACATGACTGAGCAGATCCTCAGCGGCATTGCCCATGCGGACGAAAAGTGGAGCGTAGCGCTGCTGCGGTACTTCAACCCCATCGGCGCCCACGAGAGCGGCAGGATCGGTGAGGACCCCCGGGGCATTCCCAATAACCTGATGCCCTACATCACCCAGGTGGCGGTAGGGCGCCGGGATCACCTGAGCGTCTACGGCAACGATTATAACACCCCGGATGGCACCGGCGTGCGGGACTACCTGCACGTGGTGGACCTGGCCAAGGGCCATGTGGCCGCGGTGAAATACGTGCTGGCGCATACCGGCTGCGAGGCGTTCAACCTGGGCACTGGCGTGGGCTACAGCGTCCTGGATATGGTCAATACCTTCGTACAGGTCAACGGCGTCCCCGTGCCCTATGAGATCGGGCCCCGCCGCCCCGGCGATGTGGCTGTTTGCTATGCCGCCCCGGATAAGAGCGCCCAAGTCCTGGGCTGGAAGGCGGAGCGGACCCTGGCGGACATGTGCCGGGACTCCTGGAACTGGCAGTCGAAGAATTCCACAGGCTACGACGATTGATTTCCCACCAAAACCCCGCCGGAAGGCGGGGTTTTGTGCTGTCCGACAATTTCCGGAAACGAGGCGGAAAAATTTTTGGAAAAAGTTGGGCTGTTTTTCCCGCGGACACACTTGACTTCAAAACATAGCCGTGCTAAAAT
>JAJQHS010000096.1 GCA_021199635.1 Bacillota bacterium | reverse complement strand
AGGTTGGATTTTTCCAGCATCAGCGGCGCTTCGTACAGCACCGGGAGGGTGATGTTTTCGATGACGCAGTCGGGCTTGACATTGCAGAACAGGCTGATTTTCCGGAAAATGGATTCCTCCAGCGGCTCGTCACAGCGCAGGACGATGATGTTGGGATTGATCCCCATGCCCTGAAGCTCCTTCACGGAATGCTGGGTAGGCTTGGATTTATGCTCGTCCGAGCCCCGCAGGAAGGGTACCAGGGTGACATGGATGAACAGGCTGTTCTCCCGCCCCACCTCCAGAGAAATCTGGCGCACCGCCTCCAGGAACGGCTGGGACTCAATATCGCCGATGGTTCCGCCGATCTCGGTGATCACCACGTCCGCGTTGGTCTGCTTCCCCACCCGGTAGACAAATGCCTTTATTTCGTCGGTGACATGGGGAATGACCTGCACCGTAGAGCCCAGGTACTCCCCCCGACGCTCCTTATTCAGCACATTCCAATAAACCTTCCCCGTGGTCAGGTTGGAGTACTGGTTCAGATCCTCATCGATGAAACGCTCGTAATGCCCCAGGTCCAGGTCGGTCTCCGCGCCGTCCTCAGTGACGTAAACCTCCCCATGCTGGAACGGGCTCATGGTGCCCGGGTCCACATTGATGTAGGGGTCCAGCTTCTGCGCCGCCACCTTCAGCCCACGCGCCTTCAGCAGCCGCCCCAGTGAGGCCGCCGTAATGCCCTTGCCCAGGCCGGACACCACACCGCCGGTTACAAAAATATACTTCGTCATAGCCTTCTCCCCTTATCGCACGCCAAAGAGCAGCTCGCCATAGGTGGGGAACGGCCAGAATTCCTCCGCCGTCACGGTCTCCGCCTCGTCCGCCACCGCACGCAGACGTGCCATCGCGGGAAGCACCGTGTCCCGGATGCGCTGGGACTCAGTGATGACGCTCTCCGCGCCCTTCAGCTTCAGCACCGCGTCCTCCAGCGCGTCCGTGTACGCGGCGATCTGATCGGTCATGGCGGACAGCCGGGTCACCAGCCCCGATTCATAGGCGCAGGTCAGCTGGGGCGCCGCCGCCTTCTTCACCGCCACAGCGGAGGCGACCTCCGCCGCGTAGCTCTCAACCGCGGGGAGGATCTGCTTGCGCGCCATGTCCACCATCGTATTGGCCTCGATGGTGACGGCCTTGCAGTAGTTATCCAGGGTGATTTCGCAGCGGCTTTTCAGCTCCGTCTGGGTGAACACCTTCTGGGAGGTGAGCATGGTCACATTCTTTTCGTCCAGGATATGGGGGATGCAGTCCGGCGTGGTGGGATAATTGCACAATCCGCGGTTTTCGGTGGCCTCCTTGATCCAGGCGCCGTCGTAGCCATTGCCGTTGAAGATGATCCGCTTGTGATCCTGGATGGTCTTCTTGATCATATCGTGCAGCGCCGTTTCAAAATCCGCCGCGTTCTCCAGCCGATCTGCGTAAATCTTCAGCGATTCCGCCACGGCTGCATTGAGCATGATATTGGCGCAGGCGATGGAGTTGGAGGAGCCGAGCATGCGGAACTCAAACTTATTCCCGGTGAACGCGAAGGGCGATGTACGGTTGCGGTCCGTATTGTCCCGTGGGAACCGGGGCAGCACATTCACGCCCAGCTTCATCGTGGTTTTCTCCGCCGCCAGGTAGGGCGTGTCGTGCTCAATGGCGTCAAGGATGGCGGTAAGCTCATCCCCCAGGAAGATGGATACCACGGCCGGAGGCGCTTCGTTCGCCCCAAGGCGGTGGTCGTTCCCCGCTGTGGCCACGGCGATCCGCAAAAGGTCCTGGTAATCGTCCACCGCCTTGATCACCGCGCAGAGGAACAGCAGGAACTGGGCGTTTTCATAGGGTGTCTCTCCCGGGGAGAGCAGGTTCACCCCGGTATCCGTGGAGATGGACCAGTTGTTATGCTTTCCGGAGCCGTTGACACCGGCAAAGGGCTTCTCGTGCAGCAGGCACACCAGGCCGTGCCGCGCCGCCACCTTCTGCATGATTTCCATAGTCAGCTGATTGTGATCCGTGGCCACATTGGTGGTGGTGTAAATAGGCGCCAGCTCGTGCTGGGAGGGCGCTACCTCATTATGCTCGGTTTTAGCCAGGATGCCCAGCTTCCACAGCTCCCGGTTCAGGTCCTCCATGTACGCTGCCACCCGGGGCTTGATCACACCGAAATAATGGTCGTCCAGTTCCTGGCCCTTCGGCGGCTTCGCGCCGAACAGGGTGCGGCCGGTGTAGATCAGGTCCTTCCGCTTCTCGTACAGCTCCTGGGGGATCAGGAAATATTCCTGC
The DNA here is from genome assembly GCA_021199635.1 of Bacillota bacterium. Lineage (GTDB taxonomy): Bacteria > Bacillota > Clostridia > Oscillospirales > Oscillospiraceae > Faecousia. The sequence continues at coordinate 4,505 of JAJQHS010000096.1, read as the reverse complement.
TCCGGGCCGACCGATGTGCGGACGCATTTCACGTCCGTATTACCGAACAGCTTCAGGATGCGCATGGCCTGGCGGTTCAGTGCCTCCATGGAACGCAGGAGTGGTGTCTTCTTATCCAGCGCATCGCCGGAATAGGAGCAGAACGCCGTGGGAATGCAAAGGGTCTTGCCCTTGATGAACGCATAGGAAGTGGGGTCCCAGGCGGTGTAGCCCCGGGCCTCAAAGGTCGCCCGCAGGCCGCCGGAGGGGAAAGAGCTGGCATCCGGCTCGCCCCGGATCAGCTCCTTGCCGGAAAAGTCCATAATAACGCCGCCGTCCGGCGCGGGAGAGATAAAGCTGTCGTGCTTCTCTGCGGTAATGCCGGTCAGCGGCTGGAACCAGTGGGTATAATGGGTTGCGCCTCTGGCAACTGCCCAATCCTTCATGGCAGCGGCCACGGCGTTGGCGACGGAAGCATCCAGCCGCGCGCCCTCATCAATGGTCTTTCTCAGGGACTGATAGACCGGCGCGGGCAGCTGTGCCTTCATCGCCCGGTCGTCGAAAACCATGCATCCGAAATAATCCGATACGCTCTCCATAATAATCCGTTCTCCTTTGCATAATGTTGGCAAAAAAGGGGGCAAGGGGTCCGTTCCCAGACGCCCTTGCCTTCATGGGGTGCATTTTACACCCGGGGCCTCCATTTGTCAACACCCTGCACAAAAAAATTGGGCAAATTTTGACAGATTGACAATTTCCCCGGCGATGTATATAATGACAGAAAACGCAAGGAGGAACGGCAATGGTATTCACAGAGCAGCTTTACAGCGTCATGGTGGTCTGTGCGTCTCCGAAGCTCAGCGAAGCGCTGCTGCCGCTGCTGCCGTCCGGCGTATACGGCGTTGTGGATTTTGTCCCCCGGGTGTCTGCCGCCCGGCGGATGCTCCGGGAGCGCAGCTATGATTTTGTGATCGTCAACGCCTCCTCCGTTTCCCAGGACCCGGCGATTGCCTTCGCCTCCGAGGTCTGCGGATGTGCGGGCACAGCTGCGCTGCTGCTGGTTCCTGCCGGAACCGACCCGGATATCTCCCAGCGGGCGACCATGGATGGGGTCTTTGTCCTCACCAAGCCCACCTCCGTCCAGATGCTCCAGCTGAGTCTGCGGTTCCTGGCCGCCTCCCGGGAGCGTCTGCGCCGCCTGGAGGAAAATGCTGCTGCCATGGAACGCAAGGCGGAGGACCTGCGCCTGATCAACCGGGCAAAATGGCTGCTGATCGAGAACCTGAAAATGTCCGAGGCGGTGGCGCACCGCTACATTGAGAAGCAGGCCATGGACCGCTGTGTCACCCGGCGGGAGATCGCCCTGAATATTATCCGCACCTATGAATGACGCGCGCCCGGGCGCATATTTCGAAACGTACCGCTGCATAGCAGCGGTTATTTTTTCGCGGTCGGGAAAATTATGTAAATTAAAATTTGCGGTTTTCTTGTATTTTCGACTGTGCGGTGGTATAGTAAAGGCAAATGAAGTTCCTGCGTGAGAGGTGGAATTTGATGAAGCGTATCTTTTGCTGCATACTGGCGATGGCTCTGCTTTGCGGCGTGGTTTCCGGCTGCACACCGGAATTGGAAACCCCGTCCACCACGGGGAGCACTGGGACATTGGAAGCGTCCGCGCCCTCCACGGGCGCAGTCGCCAGCATAACCATCCATGAGGTCATGCCGGATAATCAGGGGCTGTACCTGGGCAATGACCTGGACTGGATCGAGCTCGCCAACGAGGAAACGGATGCGGTCTCCCTGGACGGCTTTTACCTGACGGACGATTTGCAGTCGCCCAACGCGCTGTCCCTGGCCGGCCTGCAAATTCCCGCGGAAGGTTACCTGGTGATCTCCCTGGAGGCGGACGCGCCCTTCCACCTGTCCTCCCAGGGGGAGACCGTATACCTGACCTACGGCGGCAGTGTGGTATCCCAGCTGACATTCCCGGAGGTCACCGGCGGCGAATCCTGTGACCAGGCGGGCATCTGCGCGTTCCCGACGCCGGGCTACCCCAATACAGAGGATGGCTATCTCGCCTATCTGGACAGCCTGACTCTGGGTGACCTGATCATCAGCGAGGGGATGGCGTCCAACAGCACCTATCTCCCCGTCGCAGGGGAATACTACGACTGGGTGGAGATCCGGAACTGTTCTGACCATGCCATCGACCTGAGTGCCTACTGCCTGTCCGACAAGCACAGCGAGCCGGAGCGCTACGCCTTCCCTGCGGTGACGCTGGAGCCGGGAGAATTCTATATCGTCTACTGCTCCGGCACGTCCGCCCTGGGGGAGGACCACGCGCCGTTCAAAATCAGCGCCACAGATGGCGAAACGCTGTACCTTTCCAAGGACGGCAGCTTCGTGGATGCGCTGACCGTTCCCGCCGGGATGCAGAAAGATGAAAGCTATGGGCGGGTGGGCAAAGTGCCCATGTATCTGGATTCCCCCACCCCCGGCCAGGAAAACTCCGGCGGGTACCTCACGGGCCTGGCGTCCCCTACGGCTTCTGTCCCCTCCGGGACGTATGACACGGCGGTGACCCTCACGCTGGAGGGCGAGGGCACCATTTACTACACCCTGGACGGCAGCCGCCCCACCACCGCCTCCGCCCAGTATACCGGCGCAATCACCGTGGACGGCGTCACCACCGTCCGCACCTTCTGCGTCAGCGAGGGGCGCAGCAGCGCCGTCACTGCGTACACCTATGTGGTCGGCGTGACCCATGAGCTGCCGGTGGTGGTCGTGTCCATCCCGGAGGATTCCCTGACGGGAGATGCCGGCGTCCTGAACCATATCGAGGAAACCTACGAATACGAAGCCGTCCTGACCCTGATCGAGGACGGGGAGGAAAAATTCTCCATCCCCTGCGGCTTCCGCCTCCACGGCAACGACAGCCGCAGCTGCGACAAGCAGAATTTCCAGCTCCGCTTCCGCTCGGAATACGGTGCGGGCAAGCTGGATTATCCGCTGTTTGACGGCCTGGACATCACCGAATTCCACTCCCTGCTGCTCAAGGGCGGCAGCGAGGACTGGGGCAACGCCGTCATGCGGGACGAGATGGCCACCGCCATCGTCAGCGGCACCACCAACCTGTACACACAGGCCATGAAGCCGGTGGTGCTGTACCTGGGCGGGGAATACTGGGGCGTTTACTACCTGCGGGAGCGGTTCAGCGACGACTATGTCGCCAGCCATCTGGGCGTTTCCGCCGATTCCGTGGAGATCGCGGAATCCTCCTCCGGCTACACCGATAACGAGATCAACACCAATTTCCAGGCGATCCGCGACTTCGTCACCTCCCACGATATGACGCTGGCGGAAAATTACGACTATCTGACGCAGCAGATCGACGTCATGAGCCTGATCGACTGGTATATCTGCCGCAGCTATATGGGCGACCACGACATCGCAAATATCCGGCGCTTCCGCTCCGACGAATCGGACGGCAAATGGCGATGGATGTTCTACGACCTGGACTGGTGCTTCTGGGAGAACAATACGGACGCTGTCAGTTGGATCCTCACCAGCAGCGGCGGCGACCGGACGCTGATCCGCGCCGTTCTGCAAAACGATGTGGGACGGGACACCTTCCTGCGGCGCTACGCCGAGCTAATGGGCACCGTGCTGAACGAAAGCTACATCAACAGCGTGATCGACTCCATTGTGTCGCAGCTCGCGGCCGAAATGGACCGGGACCGGGAGCGGTGGGGGCACAGCGTCTCCGGCTGGGAGTCGTCGGTGCAGCTGTTGCGGGATTTTGTAGCGGACGGCGTGCGGAACCAGACCGTGCTGGCGGACATCCAAAGCTACTTCTCCCTGACGGATGCCCAGATGGAAAACTATTTTGGCAATGTCTGAAAGAAAACAGCGGCACGATTTCGGTCGTGCCGCTTGTTTTATCTGAATCCGCTTTCTTGCCAGAGGCAAGGCTCCGTCACTCCACGGATTTCAGTGCCTCCGCCATATTGATCTGCTCCAGCCGCCGGTGGAAAATCAGATCCACAACCAGAGCGCACAGCAGCGTCAGCACGAGAGAATACAGGTACGAGGCCAACGTCAGCCGGGTCTGGAACCAGACCATGTCCACCTTGATCTGGCTCATCACAAATTCCAGCAGGAAGTGGCCGAAAATCAAGCCCAGGGCGGAGCCGAAAGCCGTCAGCAATATATTCTCCTTAAACACGTACATGGACGTTTCCAGAGAGTTGAAGCCCAGCACCTTGATGGTGGCGATCTCCCGGATGCGCTCGTTGATGTTGATATTCGTCAGGTTGTACAGCACCGTGGCTGCCAGGAGCCCCGCGCAGACCACCACCACGACTACCACCAGGTCCAGCGCCTCCATCATGGAATTCACCGATTCCTCCAGGTCCTCGCTGACGGAAACGCTCATAACATTGCTCATAGCGCTGATGAGGGCGCTGGCGGTGTGGACCTCCTGCCCCTCCGGTACGGTGATGTACGCGGTCTGATACGCCATCTCC
>JAJQHS010000054.1 GCA_021199635.1 Bacillota bacterium | reverse complement strand
GCGGGAAGGGAAGTACCACCAGGTCCGGCGGATGATGGCCGCACGGAACCACACTGTGACCTATCTGGAGCGCCGGCAGGAGGGCGGACTGACCCTGGGCACGCTGCAAAGAGGTGCGTGCCGGCTTCTGTCGGAGGCGGAAATAGAGACCCTCCTGTCCCAGGCAGAGCAGTGATTTTCTCCGCCCTTGTGCAAATTATTCAGTGACGCGCGCCCGGAATTCCTGAGAGGGAACGGGGAATGTGTCAATACCGCCAAAAATCCGATCATTTTTTGCAATAATATGTCAAATGGTACTTGCAAATTGTGCAAACGGGATGTATAATAGCTATGCAATTTTGTGAAAAGCGTATTTATGCAATTTACTAAGGAGGCTGGAAAATGTCGAACAGTGTTTTTCAGAGCGTGATTCTTCAGCTGAAGGAGATTCCCGACCGGGTTTTTGGCGTGATCGATACGGAGGGCTGCGTCATCTCCTGCACAGATGTTTCTGTACTGGGAGAGCGTTGGCCGGACGCGGCGGTCCGCGTCGCAGGCAGCAGCGATGAGGTTGTCAGCTTCGGGCAGAAGTACTTCAAAGCCATTTACAGCAGCGCCAATTTGTTTGAGTATGCTGTGTTCTGCACCGGCACGGACGATGCGGCGAAATCCCTTTGCCAGATGGCATACATTGCCCTAAACGATGCCAAGAACTTTTATGAGGAAAAGCACGACCGCGGCACCTTTGTAAAGAATATTATCATGGATAATATCCTGCCCGGCGATATTTACATCCGCGCAAAAGAGCTGCATTTCCCCACAGATGTTCCCAGGGCGGTGTTCCTGGTCCGGCAGATCGGCCGCACCGATGTGGCAACAGTGGACGTGCTTTCCAATATGTTCCCGGACAGGTCCCAGGATTTTGTGCTGAGCATCAACGAGACGGACATTGCCGTGGTCAAGCAGATCACCTCCACCACCACCGGCGAGGACCTGGAGAAGCTGGCGCAGAGCATGGAGGACACGCTGAAAAACGAGCTGTTCATCAAGACGGTGATCGGATTCGGCACGGTGGCAGATCATCTGCGCTCCCTTGCAGATTCCTACAAGGACGCGCAGACGGCTATCGACGTGGGCAAGGTGTTCGACACGGAGAAGAGCATCATCAACTATGAGAATCTGGGAATCGGCCGGCTGATCTACCAGCTGCCTACCACGCTGTGCGAAATCTTCCTCAGCGAAGTATTCAAAAAGAATTCCATCGATTCGCTGGATCAGGAGACGCTTTTCACCATCAATAAGTTCTTCGAGAACAATCTGAACGTTTCCGAGACTTCCCGGAAGCTGTTCGTCCACCGGAATACCCTGGTTTACCGCCTGGAAAAAATCAAAAAGCTGACCGGCCTGGACCTGCGCCAGTTCGATCATGCCATAGTGTTCAAAGTGGCGCTGATGGTTCGCAAGTATCTGGCTTCCCGGGAGAATCGCTGAGCCTGCCATAAATTTCAGGGTCGTATGTTTTCATACGGCCCTGTTTTGCAGTATTTTCGCCCCTGGGTATTGACACAAGAATTACAATGTGTTACAATTCGGTTACATTACAATTGGAGTATGATATGCAATGATTGAGTTTACAGACGTAGTGAAGTCCTATTCCGTGGGGACCCACGCATTGCGGGGCATTTCCATGCAGATCGAGGAAGGGGAGTTCGCCTTCCTTGTTGGGCCATCCGGCTCAGGGAAATCCACCATCATTAAGCTGATCACCGGCGAGCTGCGCCCCACCTCCGGAACCGTACATGTCAACGGCTATTCCCTGGAGCGGATCCGCAAGCGGGAGATTCCTTATCTGCGCCGTACAGTCGGCGTCGTGTTCCAGGATTTCCGACTGATCGAGAATAAAACCGTGTACGAGAACGCCGCCTTCGTCATGCGTGCCATCGGCGCAAGGGAGCGGGAAATCCGGGAGCGGGTGCCCTATGTGCTGAACCTGGTGGGACTGGACACGAAGAGCCGCCGCCATCCCAGCGAGCTGTCCGGCGGCGAGCAGCAGCGGCTGGCCATTGCCCGGGCGCTGGTGAACAATCCCTCCACCATCATTGCAGACGAACCCACGGGCAACCTGGACCCTGCACGGTCCCTGGAAATCATGAGCCTGCTGCTGGAAATCAACAATCTGGGCACCACCATGCTGGTGGTTACCCACGAAAAGGACCTGGTGGAGCGGTTCCCGCGACGGGTGATCGCTATTGACGAGGGCCTGGTAATCAGCGACGGAATGGATGGGTACTATCATTATGAAGATCAATAATATCGGTTATCTGCTGAAAGAGGGCATCCGCGGCATTTTCCTCCACGGCTTCATGTCCGTCGCCGCCATCTGTGTCACGGTGGCGTGCCTTCTGATCGTAGGATTGTTTTCCGCGCTTACTTACAACTTAAATATTCTTGTGGAGGACCTGAACAAAACTAACGAGATCCTGGTCTATGTGGACAGCGAGCTGTCCGACGCCGAGGCCAAGAGCATCGGCACCGTGATCAACATGGTGGATAATGTTTACCAGGCTGTGTTTGTTTCCCGGGAGGAGGCGCTGGCGAACTTTATCGCTGAGCATGATGGAGACGCGGCCTTCAGCGGCCTGGAGGCTGAGGACCTGCGCCACCGTTATGTGGTGACACTGGAGGATAACACCCTGATGGAGCAGACCGTCAGCGATATTGAGAAGATCGACGGTGTGGTGAAAATCAGCGCATCCTACACCCTGGCGGAGGGCTTTACCACCCTGCAGAATATTCTGCACGTGGTGTCCATTGCCATTGTGGCAGTGCTGCTGCTGGTGAGCCTGCTGATCATTTCCAATACGGTCAAGCTTGCCATGTACGGCCGCAGGGATGAGATCGCCATTATGAAGATGGTCGGCGCCACCAACGGCTTCATACGGCTTCCGTATGTGGTGGAGGGCTTTACGCTTGGCATGCTGGGCGCAGGCGCTGCATTCGGCCTGGAGTGGCTCCTGTACGATCTGATGCTCGCCCGTCTGGAGGAGCTGGATACGCTAAAGCTGTTCAGCTTTGTGCCCTTTGACGAGCTGCTGGTGCCACTGCTGGGGACCTTCTTCGCCGCCGGATTGTTTGTTGGCGTTGTAGGCAGCTGGACCTCCATCCGGAAGTTTATGGACGTTTGACGTCTGCGGGTGCCCAAAATGAGAAACAGAAAATTTTGGATCGCCCTGATCTTCGGCGTGGTTCTCCTGGCCGGCATTTGCTTCCAAAGCCTGGTTCCCAATGCCAATGCCGCCTCCTCCAGCGAAATTGAGGACCAGATCGCCAATATGCAGGCACAGCAGGAGGCGCTGCAGGAGGCCTACGATCAGCTGCAGCAGGAGAAAGCGGAGAACGATTCGGAAATTCTTGCGCTGTACAACGAAAAGGTTTATGTGGAGCAGCAGAAAGGTCTGCTGGATTCCGAAATCGACCTGATCAACGAACAGATCTCCGCCTACACCGTAATGATCGCGGACAAGCAGGAGGAGCTGGATGAGGCGGAGGCATACCTTGCCGACCTGAACGCCAAATATAAGGAGCGTATCCGCTCCATGGAGGAGGACGGGGAACTGTCCTATTGGTCAGTCCTGTTCCAGGCCAACAGCTTTTTTGACCTGCTGGATCGCCTGAACATGGTTGAGGAGATCGCCGCGGCTGACCAACGCCGCCTGGATGAGCTGAGTGAAGCCGCCGAAGCAGTGGCGGCCGCGCAGGAGGTGCTGCTGCAGCAGCGGGAGGCGCTTCAGCAGACCCGTGAGGAGCTGGATGAGAAGCAGGCCCTTCTGGATGAAAAGACCAAGGAACTGAACACTTTGCTCAGCGAAATGGCCGCGTTAGGCGACGAATACGACGCGCTGATGGAGGCCAAGGAGCTGGAAATGGACCAGGTGGACGAGGAAATCGCCCAAGCCCAACTGGATCTGGAGGAAGCGGAACGCCGGGAATATCTGGAATATATGGCCACCATGACCACCGCAGCCCCATCCACCACCGCGACTACCAGCTCCACGGTCAGCTCCGGCGGCGGTGCATCCGGCTCCACGCACACGGACGAGAATGGGATCGTCTGGGTGGTCCCCTGCGATTACACCCGGGTTGCCAGCGCGTTTGGCTACCGTTGGGACCCGCTGGGCAGCGGTAAGTGGGTCTTCCATGCGGGCGTTGACCTGGCAGCGTACTGCCCGACGGAAATCGTCGCAACCCGTGCAGGCGTGGTGGTAATTGCCAAGTACAGCAGCACCGCCGGGTATTATGTGACTATTGATCATCTGGATGGTTACCAGAGTACATATATGCATATGTGCAAGTTCCCGGATGTACAGGTGGGAGACGTAGTAGCCGCCGGTCAGGTGATCGGCTGTGTGGGCAACACCGGCTCATCCACCAATGACCATCTGCATTTTGGGATTTATTATAATGGGACCGCTGTCAACCCCATGGATTATATCGGTTGATCCGTCTTACCGGCGTATTTCCCGCCGGCCGCGTACATAAGGAGATTTGATATGAAGAACAAGAAGTTTTGGGTCGCGCTGGTGGCCGGGCTGATGGCTTTCGCCATGATTTTTTCGCTGATTCTGAGCCTGATCCCCCACGCCAGTGCCGCTTCCTCCAGCGAAATTCAGGATCAGATTGACAATATGAAGGCGCAGCAGGAATCCATCCAGGCGCAATATGACAGCCTGGAGCAGCAGCGTTCGGACAATCTTTCAGAGATTCAGGCGCTTGTAGATGAGAAAAGCACGCTGGAGCAGCAGAAGGCCTTGCTGAATTCCGAGATCGACCTGATCAACGAGCAGATCGCGGCCTATGCTGTCCTGATCGCCGATAAGCAGGCAGAGCTGGATGAGGCGCAGGCACTGCTTGACGAGCTGAACGAAAAATACAAGGACCGCATCCGCGCCATGGAGGAGGATGGGACCCTTTCCTATTGGGACGTGCTGTTCCAAGCGAGCAGTTTTGCCGATCTGCTGGACCGGCTGAGCATTGTCGAGGAAATTGCCGCTGCTGACCAGCGCCGCCTGGACGAGCTGAGCGCAGCTGCCGAAGTGGTCGCGCAGGCCCAGGAGCTGCTGCAGCAGGAGCTGGAAGCGCTCCAGCAGACCCGCCAGGAGCTGGACGATAAACAGGCGCAGGTCGAGGAGAAGACCGCCGAGGTCAAGGCAATTATGGTGGAGCTGTCAGCCCGGGGCGATGAATACGATGCCCTGATCGATGCCGGGGAACTGGAGCTGGCGCAGCTGGAGGAGAACATTGCCCAGGCGGAGCTGGATCTGGACGAGGCAGAGCGGCAGGAATATCTTGAGTATATCGCCACGCTGACCGTCGCGACCACCGCGCCACCCACCACCGCTCCGACAACGGCAGCAACCACGGAGGCCACCACGGCTGCCACAACTGAGGCCACCTCCGTCACAGAAGAGGAAACGGAGGGAACCACCACCGCAACCGGCTCCGCCGGAGGGTCGGGCGGCTCAGCATCCACGGATGACGATGGCATCGTCTGGCTGGTCCCCTGTGACTACATCAAGGTTTCCAGCGCCTTTGGCTGGCGGATCCACCCGGTTTACGGGGATTGGCGGTTCCATGCCGGGGTCGACCTGGCTGCCTATTGCCCCACGGAGATCATCGCAACCCGTGCAGGCGTCGTGGTAACATCCACATATAGCTCCACCGCCGGATACTACGTGGTGATCGACCACCTGGACGGCTACAAGAGCACGTATATGCACATGTGCAAATTCCCGGATGTGCAGGTCGGTGATGTAGTCGCCGCCGGCCAGGTGATCGGCTGTGTAGGCTCCACCGGTACCTCTACAGGTGACCATCTGCATTTCGGCATTTCCTATAACGGAACCGCCGTGAACCCGATGGATTATATCGGATAATTGGGCTCCCACAGTCAAAATGGCTGTGGGAATCCTGCTATGAGGTGATAATTCGTGAAAAAGCAGACTTTCCTTCGCATTTTATCCTATGTTCTGGTGGCACTGCTGTCCGTGACGGTATCCGTTACGGTCATGGTAGCGGTTCTGTTCCGGAATGCTGACTCTGTCTCTAAATTGGATGCGCTGGAATCCCTGATCCTACATCGGTTTATCGGCGAAGCGGACCAGACCGCGATCGAGGACGCCGCCGCCAGTGCCATGATCAGCGCCTTGGGCGACCGCTGGAGCTACTACCTTTCCGCGGAAGACTACCAGACCCACCTGGAATCCGTACAGAATGCCTACGTGGGCATTGGCGTCACGGTTTCCGCCAATACAGACGATCTCGGCATGGATGTGCGCCAGGTCACAGAGGATGGCCCGGCTCAGGCAGCCGGACTTCTGGCCGGGGACATTATCACTGCCGTGGACGGTACGGATATCAGCGGAATGACCACCACAGAGGTGCGCAACCTGATCCGCGGCGAAGCCGGGACACAGGTAACGCTGACCCTGCTCCGGGACGGGCAAACGCTGACCGTATCCGTGACTCGCGAGGAAATCCATACCGCTGTTGCCACAGCACAGATGCTGGACGGTAACATTGGCCTGGTGACCATCGTCAATTTCAACTCCAATTGCGCGGATGAAACCATTGCTGTCATTGAGGAGCTGATTGACCAGGGAGCGGAGAAATTGATTTTTGACGTCCGCTACAATCCCGGCGGCTATGCCTCCGAACTGGTGGAGGTACTGGATTACCTGCTCCCGGAGGGGGAGCTATTCCGCACAGTGGATTATACTGGCGCGGAGAATGTGGATTATTCCGATGCCTCCTGTGTGGAAATGCCCATGGCAGTGCTGGTAAACGGGGACTCCTATTCCGCAGCGGAATTTTTTGCTGCCGCCCTCTCTGAATACGACTGGGCGATCGTGGTAGGGGAGCAGACATGCGGAAAAGGCTATTTCCAGAATACGTTCGTCCT
>JAJQHS010000038.1 GCA_021199635.1 Bacillota bacterium | reverse complement strand
AGATTCTGCCCCTGGTCACGACCAATATGACCAATAGCGAGATCGTCAGCTATGTGCTGAGCCTGGCCTCCATGCTCTCCGGCTCGGAGATCAACACCCTGCGGATCCCTGCGGACGGTACCTTTGACAGCGGTAATGTGCTAGTGCGCGAAGGGCTGAAAAACTGGTTCCAATATAACATCGATTTTGAAGCCAATAAGGATCTGCTCAGGCAGGTGTTTGCGAAATAATTGGAAGCCCTGCCGCTCCGGCGGCAGGGCATTTCTGAAAGCGGTTGCAAATTTCCGTTCCATCTGCTAGAATAGAACGGAGTACAGATAAAGGACGATACGGAATGAATGAAAATTTAAGTTTTGCGGATATGGGGCTGTCCGATGCCATGCTTCGGGCACTGGAGAAAAAAGGCTATGGCTATCCGACCACCATCCAGGCGGAGGCCATTCCCCCCTTTATGCAGTGGAAGGACGTCATTGCCAAAGCACCTACCGGAACAGGCAAGACCTTTGCCTTCGGTATCCCCATGATCGAGCATGTCAACACAGAGAGCCAGGATGTCCAGGGACTGATCCTGGCGCCCACCCGGGAGCTGGCGCTTCAGATCGGCGATGAGCTGCGGGGACTTCTGACCTATTACCAGGGCATCCGCGTAGCTGTGCTGTACGGCGGCGCCGGGATCGGCGGCCAGATCAAGCAGCTGGAGAAAAAGCCACAGATCGTGGTGGCGACGCCGGGGCGGCTGATGGATCATTATAACCGGAAAACCATCCGCCTGGACAAAATTCAGACGGTAGTTCTGGATGAGGCAGACCGGATGCTGGATATGGGCTTTTTCAAGGATGTGACCCGCATTCTGGACAAGCTGAAGAACCGGAAGAATCTGGGGTTGTTCTCCGCTACCATTTCTCAGGAGGTCATGACCGTCTCCTGGATGTATCAGCGGGACGAGGTGGAGATCACCGTCGAGCCGCAGAAGGAGGACAGGCCGGACATTGATCAGTACAGCCTGACCGTGACGCCTTTGGAGAAGGCGGAGACCACTCTGCGCCTGATCCGCACCCAGGGCTTTGAGCGGGTGATGATTTTCTGCAACACCAAGCATATGTGCCAGCGCCTTTGTGACGAATTCCAGCGCGCAGGAATGGACTGTGAGTGCATCCATGGCGACATCCGCCAAAGCCAGCGGGAAAAAACCATGCAGCGCTATCGGGAAGGGAAGCTCCCGGTGCTGGTCGCCACGGATGTTGCCTCCCGGGGCATCGATGTGGACGATGTGGACTGCGTGATCAATTTCGACATCCCGGAGGAGAATGAATATTACGTCCATCGCATCGGCCGGACCGGCCGGGCAAAGCGGAAGGGCAGCGCATATTCTATTGTAGGCAATTTCCCGGAGAAGGCGAAGCTGGACGAGATTTCCAAATTCTGCGGCTATACCATTCGGCCCATGCTCCTGAGCGAGGACGGGACGCTTACGGAGGAAATCGTCGAAGCGCCGGCACCGCCCAAGAGGCGCTTCCGTTGAACAGCCGGGAGGAGGGGTTCCTGCTGCTGGGGAGCAGCCTCGGGAATCCGGACAGGGTGCCCCTGACTGCGGCGCAGTTACGGGTGCTGTCACAAAGAACGTTCGCCGGAGAATGCGCCGACCCGGAGCGGGAGATGACATCCGCCGATCTGGCGGAATTGGGCTACGGCGGGGAGCTTGCTGAAAGGATTTTGCATCTTCTGGAGGATACGGAGCTTCTGCACCGGTATCTGCGCCGGGGAAAGCAGGCCGAATGCGTCCCGCTCACCCGTGTCAGCGAAGGGTATCCGCTCCGGATGCGCAGGCGTCTGGGTGCGGACAGTCCCGGTGTTCTGTGGGCGAAAGGCGATATTTCCCTGCTGGCCATGCCATCTGTAGCGCTGGTAGGGAGCCGGGACATTCACCCGGGGAACCGGGAGTTTGCGGCGGCGGTAGGCTGCCAGGCGGCAAAGCAGGGGTTCGCGCTGATCTCCGGGAACGCCAGGGGCGCGGACCGTGCGGCGCAGTCGGAATGCCTGGCTGCCGGCGGGCGGGTCATCAGCGTAGTGGCGGATGAACTGCAGGCGCACCCCCGCAGGGAAGGTGTGCTGTACCTGAGCGAAGGGGACTTCGACCAGCCCTTTTCCGCGCCCCGTGCGCTGAGCCGGAACCGAGTGATCCACGCCCTGGGAAATATCACGCTGGTTGCCCAGTGCGGCCTGGAGATGGGCGGCACCTGGAGCGGAACGGCTCAGAATCTGCGAAGCGGATGGAGCGATGTATTCTGCTTCCAGGATGGCAGCGCCGCGTCCCTCCGGCTGGAGGAGATGGGCGCGACCCTGATCGGCAGGGCGGAATTGGGCAATTTAGCCGCATTACAGGACCGGATTTCCACATTTTTTGACCAATGATGTTAAAAATTGTCATTGGTCAAATTTTTTCAAATTAAGTATTGAAAATGGTACAAAAATAGTGTAAAATGGAAAATGCTACTTTGAGCGGCAAAATGTCATTAGGAGGATTCTTCCATGTGTGGAATTGTTGGATATGTGGGGCGCCGGCAGGCTGCTCCGATTTTACTGGAGGGGCTTTCCAAGCTGGAGTACCGCGGCTATGATTCCGCGGGAATCTGTGTGAACGGAGATACGCCGCTGCAAATCTGTAAGGAGAAGGGCAGACTCCGTGAGCTGGTGGCGCGCACGGACAACGGCGCGGCTGTACCGGGCACCGTCGGCATTGGCCACACCCGCTGGGCGACCCACGGCGTTCCCTCGGATGTGAACAGCCACCCGATCCTCTCGGATGGCGGCAAAATCGCCGTGGTGCACAACGGCATTATCGAAAATGAGGCAAAGCTCCGCCAGATTTTGATCGGCCACGGGATCCACTTCCAATCCCAGACGGATACGGAGGTTGTCGCCAATCTGATCGCATGGTACTATGACCAATGCGGGGATTTCCTCACGGCTGTGCGGCAGACGGTCGGGCAAATCACCGGCAGCTATGCGCTGGGCATCCTGTGCCGTGATTACCCGGATACCATGATTGCAGTGAAGAAGGATTCCCCTCTGATTTTTGGCTATGGGAACGGGGAAAATTTCATTGCCTCTGACGTCACCGCGATCCTGAAAGAAACCCGGACTGTCTCTTACCTGGATGACGGGGAGATGGTGATGTTCCGGGCGGACAGCGCCGCTTTCTTCAGCCCGGAGGGTACGCCGGTGGAAAAGAAGCGGGAAACCATCACATGGGAGCTTGCGGCAGCAGAGCGGGGCGGCTACGACCATTTCATGCTCAAGGAAATTTTCGAGCAGCCCAAGGCGCTGCGGGACACCATTTTCCCCCGCATCCGTGACGGGCAGGTGGTTCTCGATGGCGTGGAGCTGACTCCGGAGTACCTGAAATCCCTGCGGAAAATTTACCTGGTGGCCTGCGGATCAGCATATTATGTGTCCATGCTCGCAAAATACACCATTGAGAAGCATTGCCGCATTCCGTCGGAGGCGATGATGGCCTCGGAATTCCGCTATTGCGAGCCGGTGTTGGATGGGCGTGATCTGGTGATCATCATCAGCCAGTCCGGCGAAACGGCGGATACCTTGGCTGCCCTGCGGGAGGCCAAGCGCCTGGGCGCAAGGACGCTGGCCATCGTCAACGTGGTCGGCTCCGCCATTGCCAAGGCGGCGGATTCGGTGATCTATACCTGGGCTGGGCCGGAAATTGCCGTGGCAACTACCAAGGCCTTCTCCACACAATTGGCAGTAGTGTACCTTCTCACACTGCACATGGGCAAGGCACTGGGCACCATCTCTGATGCGGAGTATGCAAGCTGGATTTCCGGGCTGGAGACCCTGCCGGATGCGGTGAGCGGCATGCTGACGGATGTTCATTTGCAGCAGATTCGGGAATTTGCAGCCCGGTACAGCGACCGGAGGGATGCATTCTTCATCGGCCGGAACCTGGACAGTGCCATCTGCCAGGAGGGGAGCCTGAAGCTGAAAGAGGTTGCATACCTGCACAGCGAAGCGTATCCTGCGGGCGAACTGAAGCACGGCCCGATCTCTCTGATTGAGGATGGCACAATGGTGGTGTCTGTGGCGTCAGGCAGGAAGCTGTTTGAGAAAACCCTGGCCAATATCCGGGAGGTCAAAGCCCGCGGGGCGGATGTGCTTTGCGTAACGCTGGAGGATTTTGCTGAGGAGGTTGCGCAGCAGGCGGATGGGGTCATCACTGTGCCAGAGGTGTTCCCGGCGCTTCAGCCCAGCCTGACGTTGATCCCGCTTCAGCTGCTGTCCTACTATATGGCCTGCAGCCGGGGCTGTGATGTGGATAAGCCCAGGAACCTGGCGAAATCGGTCACTGTGGAATAAGCTTACAAATCGCACCCGGCGTATGGAAGCGCCGGGTGCGATCGTTATATACCATTAAGGATTATTGATGACCCCCGCGAAAAGGGGCAGGTCAGTGGACGAGGTGATCACGAAAACGAACGGGCGGTCCAGCACGAAGTCCACCTCATCGCTGGGTGGCTCTGCAGCGCCTACGCCTATGATGCGGATGTATGTTGCAGCCTTCACACCGTCCTCATCGACACAGATCCGTGTGGATTGCTGGATCTCCGTCACGGCCAGCGCGCCGTTATCCGGCAGCCCGGCGGACAGGTCAGCAAGGCCCAGGTCGAATACGTCAGATACGCCCAAAGCCTGCAGATCTTCCTTGAGATCCTGGGTGCAGGTAATGTCGAATTTGGGGAGCGACAAGTTGATATACATATATTTGCTGCCGTAGGAGGCATCCTCCTCTTCACACAGGAAAAGCTCGGTGTAAGCCCCGCTTTCCAGGACTTCGTCCACGCTGACGCCCTCGTCCGGGAGGATCAGCCACATATGGTACCCGCCCTCCAGGTTTTTGCATACGGCGCTGTAGTTTTCCCCCCAGTAATAGTTGCCTTCCATTCGCTTCTGGTTCATGTATGTGCAGCTGACGTCCCCGCTGGCTGCGTGGAAAACGCCCTCTGTATTGTTGGCGCTGGAAAATTTCTCACTCCATCTCGCCTGAAGATATACGGTGGATGCCAGGACAAGCTCTGCGTTCTCAGGGATAAGCATGTTATCCACAGATTCTTTCAGCAGCCCATCGGTTTCGTTGCTGATCCACGCGCGAATATCCTTTAGCGCCTGACTCTCGCTCAGGTCCCGCTGGTACACAGATGCGTAGTAATCCGTTGACAGGATATCCATCACCGATTGGTCGTACTGGATGCCGGTGTTCAGCCATAGGGAATTGGCCAGGGTGCAGGGATTGTTCCCGGTGGAATATGCGCTGTTCCACAGGGCGCTGGACTGTGTCCGCAGTTCGGTGGCCTGAGCAGCGCCAAGCAGGCTCAGAAGCTGGCTTCGGGTGTCGCCATCGGCGATCTCCGCCAGCATGGCCAGCGCGAAGTACAGATTCATGGGGGAAAATGCGGCATTTTCCGACCCCGCGTCCCCCAGAACCTGGGCAAGGGTGGAGGTGAAGAATCCTGCCAGATTTTCCTTGTATTCGATCACGTTCACATAACTGCTGTCTTCCGGATATTCCGCCAGCGCTACAGCATCCGCGTGGATGGTCATCGGTCCGGAGAAAATGCCGATCAGAATTGCTGCCGCCAGCACCGCCGCAGTCGCGCTGAGGAAGATGCGCATTCGCTTATTTCGCTTCTTAGGCGCAGCCGCCTGGGCAATGTGAGCGTCGCTGATTTCGTTCATGGCTTCGTTCAGCTTTTCATTCATAATAGAGTCCCTCCTCGATCAGATAGGTTTTCAGCTTACTTCGGATGCGGTTCAGCCGGGTGGACACAGTGCCTTCAGACAGGGATAAATCCCGGGCGATTTCCCAAACACTGTCCCCAAACCAGTAGCGCCGCAGGAAAATGCTGCGATTTTCCCGGCTGATGGTGTCCAGGAATGCGTCGATGGCACGTCCAAGCTCCCTGGCGGACACGGATGCCCAAAAATCCTCTCCGGGAATGCTCCCTTCCAGCTCCTGTAGGGATTGGTCGTACCGGGAGTTCCGCTTCGCGGCACTGTCATGGCGCAGCCGCTTCAGGGCGAGGTTTCGCCCCGTTTTGTATACGTACCCGGACAGCGGGTCCGGCTCCTTTGGCGGGATGGCGTCCCATACCGCCAGATATGTGTCGTTTACCGTTTCCTCCGCGTCCTGTGTATTGGTCAGGATATTCAGAGTCAGGCGAAAAAGTCTGGCGCCGTAGTGCTTTTCCAATTCGGCCAGCGCCTGCTCGGCGCGTTCAAACAGTAAAGCCATGATTTGCTTATCTTCCATCGCCGCACCCCCTTTCACTTATGTAATACCGTTTTGATGAGGGAATCTTACAGATATTTTACCAGTTTCACCGGATAATTTCAACGAAATGTGGAAATACTTTCCCGCAGGAGGGGGATCACTGTGAAATTAAAGGAAATCATGACAAATTCCGTTGTACGAATCCATCCGGAGGAAAGCGTTGCCGTTGCCGCCCGGATCCTGGCTCGATACAATATCGGCGTCCTTCCGGTTTGCGGCAATGATGGGAAGGTCTGCGGCGTTGTTACAGACAGGGACTTGGTGACACGCTGCATGGCATCCGCAAAATCTCCAGAGCAAACGAGCGTCCGGGAAGTAATGACAGCGCGCATCGTCACCGCTTCGCCGGAGATGGAATGCGGTGCGGCTGCGCACCTGATGGGCAGACAGCAAATCCGCCGCTTGCCGGTGGTAGAAAATGGGAAGCTGTGCGGAATGGTTTCCCTCGGCGATCTGGCCGGCAGGGAGGAGAGCAATCCGGACGCCGCAGACGCGCTGGGCGATATCTGCGCGAACATATCGCAACGCTGAAAAAGTTTTCGAAAAAAAGAGAAATTTGTGCTTGACAAATTATGCCCCGCGTGGTATCATACAGTAGTTCGCTGCGAGGCGAGCGGGATGTACCTTGTAAATTGAATAATGTAAGACAAACAGAACAC
>JAJQHS010000043.1 GCA_021199635.1 Bacillota bacterium | reverse complement strand
GTGCAGTGCCGGTACCGCAGTCCGGACGGCGGGCTGGCCGCCATAGAGCTGCGCGGTACCGTGCTGGCGCTGCGCACACGGGATCTGGAAAATATCCAGGTGCTCTGCCAATGAAGGCCGGGACGGAACGGCGGCTGACCGTTGCCCTGGCCGGCAACCCCAACGTGGGAAAAAGTACCCTGTTCAATGCGCTCACTGGCCTGCGCCAGCACACTGGGAACTGGCCGGGCAAAACCGTGGGCGTGGCCAGCGGCACCGTTGTCCGGCAGGGCATCCGGTACACGCTGGTAGACCTTCCGGGTACATACGCCCTGTCCGGCGGCAGCGAGGATGAGCAGATCGCCGCAGAATACATCGCCTCCGGCGGGGCGGATTGGACGGTTGCGGTGTGCGACGGCAGCAGTCTGGAGCGGAGCCTGATCCTGGCGCTGCAAATCCGGGCGCTGACGCCGAATCTGATCGTGTGCGTGAACCTGATGGACGAAGCGTCCCGGCGGGGAATTTCCGTAGATGGCCGGCAGCTATCTGAGATGCTAGGCGTGCCAGTGGTACTGACCGCCGCCGGGAAAAAGCAGGGGTTGGGCCGCCTTTTGTCCGTTCTTTCCGAAAGCAAAGAGCGGACCGCCGCCTCTCCCCTGCCGCTCGGGGACGCGGTGGCCGAGGCGGAACGAATCGCGGCTGCATGCGTGACCAAGTCCCCGAACAGTGGCGAAGCCTGGCAGCGGAAGCTGGATCGGCTCCTGGTCAGCCGGGAATGCGGCATTCCCATTCTTCTGGCGCTGCTGTTTTTCCTGGTCTGGCTGACGGTGTGGGGCGCAAACGCCCCCTCTGCGCTGCTGGAGCGGCTGTTTGACCTGGGTTACGGCTGCCTGAGTGCCTGGATGCTGCCGCTGCCCTGGTGGCTCCGGGGGCTCCTTCTGGACGGCGTGTACGCCACGGCGACCCGCGTCATCTGCGTCATGCTCCCACCGATGGCAATCTTCTTCCCGCTGTTCACCATTCTGGAGGATGTGGGCTACCTGCCCCGGATGGCATTCCTGCTGGACGGTTGCATGCGCCGGTGCGGCGGGTGCGGCAAGCAGGCGCTGACCATGTGCATGGGCCTCGGGTGCAACGCAGTGGGCGTGACCGGGTGCCGGATCATCGACTCCCCGCGGGAGCGGCTGCTGGCCATACTTACCAACGCCATGGTCCCCTGCAACGGCAGGTTCCCCACGCTGATCCTGCTGGCCGGTCTATTTTTCCCCGGCGGCGCAGCGCCGATCGCCGCTCTGTGCGTGGTGCTGGGCGTTCTGGGGGCAATGGCCGTATCCGGCGCGCTGAGCCGAACGGTTCTGCGCCATGCGCAGAGCAGCTTTCTGATGGAGATGCCTCCCTTCCGGAAGCCGCGCATCGCCCAGATCCTCACCCGCTCCCTGCTGGACCGGACGCTCCATATCAGCCTGCGGGCGCTGAAGGTAGCCGCGCCAGCCGGGGCGCTGCTCTGGCTGATTTCCAACACCCAGGCAATGTCCGCCGCGGTCCAGCTGCTGGATCCGGTCGCCCGGACGCTGGGGATGAACGGCGTAATCCTTCTGGCATTCCTGCTTTCCCTGCCGGCAAATGAGCTGCTGATCCCGGTGATCCTGATGGCGCTGACCGGCGCCGGTTCGCTTGGCGCGGTGAGCGGGGATACGCAGGTGCTTCTTCTGGAAGCGGGATGGACCGTGAAAACCGCAGTCTGCACCATGCTTTTTACATTGTTCCATTGGCCCTGCGCCACCACTCTGATGACCATCCATGCGGAAACAAAAAGTCTGAAAAAAACAGCGGCGGCAGTTTTCCTGCCCACCGCTGTCGGGATCGCGCTCTGCCTGATGGCAAATCTGATCCTGCCCTAGCTTACAATCTCCGCGTTCAGCCCGGAGATTTCATAGGCTGTCCGTTCCTCCGGCCCCGATTCCGTGATTTTTGTATAGGCGCGGCTTTGCAGTCGGCCGGTTATGCGGATGCCGTCTCCCGTGTGGCACTGCGCCAGCGTCTGCGCCGTGCGCCCCCAGAGAATGCAGGGCAGATAATCCGCCCGCCGGAATGCCCGGGGCACCGCCAGCATGATGTCGCAGATTTCCCGCCCCAGCGGAGTGCGGCGGTACACCGGCTCCTTGCAGATCGCGCCCTCCAGGCAGCATTCGTTCAGCGGCTCCCCGTCCCCGGCGGTAATACGCCCGGCGAAGACAAAAATGAGCAGGCGTCTTCCGCCGCCGGTACGGCAGTTATGGGAGCGAATCTGCCCCTCCACCGTGAGCGTCGGCCCCGCGCTGAGGTCCACCGCATTCAGGACCGCTTCCTCCGCCACCACCGGCAGGCTGTCCACCGTGCCGGATAATCGGGAGACGTCCAGAGTGAACCTGTAAAACCGCTTGCCGTGATTCTCGTGGGAAAATTCCGGCCACTGCCGCAGCTCTCCCCGCAATGTGATCTGATTAACCGTATGTTCCATAGTACCACCTCAAAATTCAGATGTATGGAACATTTTATGCGCCTAACCAGGAAACAGAACCGGCAGGCTCAGCGCTTCCGCGCCGTCTTTTTTGCCGCCTTAGGCGCGCCTTTCCCCGGTTGCGGCGCTTTGCCCGCAGGTCTCCCCGGCTTCCCGGCACGGGGCGGAACGGCGCGGATCAGGCATTTGGGGCCGGAGCCGATCAGGTCCTCCCGATGGGCCGCCAGCAGCGCCTCCCGCACCAGATGGTAATTTTTCGGGTCCCGGTACTGGATCAGCGCCCGCTGCATGGCCTTCTCATGGGGATCTGTGGGGACATAGACCCGCTCCATCGTCCGGGGGTCCAGGCCCGTGTAATACATGACCGTGGAGAGCGTGGAAGGCGTAGGATAAAAATCCTGCACCTGCTCCGGATTGTAGCCCATATCCCGGATGTACTCCGCCAGCTCCACCGCCTCCTTCATCGTGGAGCCGGGGTGACTGGACATCAGGTACGGCACCAGGTACTGCTTCATTCCGTACTGCCGGTTCAGGGCATTGTATCGCTCCACGAACTGGTTGTACACTGCATTCCTGGGCTTCCCCATCCGCTTGAGTACCGGGTCGGACACATGCTCCGGCGCGACCTTCAGCTGGCCGGAGATATGGTACTGCACCAGCTCCCGCAGGAATGAGTCCTTGCTGTCCGCCAGCAGGTAATCGAAGCGGATCCCGCTGCGGACAAACACCTTCTTCACCCCGGGCAGCTTCCGTAGCTTCCGCAGAAGCGCCACATAGTCCGAGTGATCGGCGTCCAGATTTTTGCAGGGCGACGGGAACAGGCACTGCCGCCCGCCGCATGCCCCCTTTGTCAGCTGCTTCTGGCAGGCCGGGTGACGGAAATTGGCCGTGGGGCCGCCCACATCGTGGATATAGCCCTTGAAATCCGGCTCCTTTGTCATCTGCTCCGCTTCTCGGAGGATGGATTCGTGGCTGCGCACCTGGACGATCCGCCCCTGGTGGAAGGTAAGCGCGCAGAAGGAGCACGCGCCAAAGCATCCCCGGTTGCTGACCAGGCTGAATTTGACCTCCTCAATGGCTGGGACGCCGCCCAGGCGCTGATAGCTGGGGTGATAGGTCCGGCAGTATGGCAGATCGTAGACCGCGTCCATCTCCTGGGTGGTCAGCGGCTTCTGCGGCGGATTCTGCACCACATAGTCCCGCCCGCAGGGTTCCGCCAGCCGCTTGGCGGTGAACGGGTCACAGTTTGCGTACTGGAGGCGGAAGGACTCAGCGTACCGCCGGGAGTCCGCCTGCATCTGCTCGTAGGATGGCAGGTAAATCGTGGGCAGGCTCTCGTCCAGCTCCCGGGTCCTGAACACCGTCCCATCAATGTAGGTAATGTCCTTTACGTCCATTCCCGCGTTCAATGCATCCGCGATCTCCACCACGCTCCGCTCACCCATGCCGTACATCAGCAGATCTGCCTGGGAGTCCAGCAGGATGGAGCGCTTCAGGCTGTCCGACCAATAGTCGTAGTGCGCCAGCCGCCGCAGGCTGGCCTCAATCCCGCCGATCAGGATGGGAGCATCCGGATAGGTCCGGCGTATCAGGTTGCAGTAGACCACCGTCGCGTGATCAGGACGCTTGCCCATCACGCCGCCGGGAGTGTAGGCATCCGATTTCCGCCGGTGCTTGCTGACAGAGTAGTGGTTCACCATAGAGTCCATATTCCCGCCGGTGACCAGGAAGCCCAGCCTTGGCCGCCCGAGGACGGCGATGGAGCCGGGGTTTTTCCAGTCCGGCTGGGAAATGATCCCCACGCTGTAGCCCCGGCTTTCCAGCACGCGGCTGATGATAGCATGGCCGAACGAGGGATGATCCACATATGCGTCCCCGATCACGTAGACAAAGTCGCACTGCGTCCATCCCCGCTCCAGCATATCCTGTTTGCAGATTGGGAGAAAATCCATATTTGCGTCCTCCGTTGCGTATTGCCTACAGTATAGCATTTTTCCGGGAAAAAGGAAAGAGGATTCCTTGACATGCCGGAAAATCGCGGTATAATACATCCGGAAAGGGCGTGAGGACTATGGCTGTACGGCTGAATGAGGACCAGGAAATGGTAGCATCCATCCGGGAGGGGCTGAAGCGCACCGGCGGATATTGCCCCTGCCGACTGCAAAGGACCGAGGACAACAAGTGTATGTGCAGGGAGTTCCGGGAGAAGATCGCAGACCCCAATTTCAAGGGCTACTGCCACTGTATGCTATACTACAAGGACTAGAGCGCAGCCGGAAGAATTTCCCATCGGGGAGAAAAAACTGTTGACAAATTTTGCGCGCTGTGCTATCATAACTGAGCGGCTGGGAGCCGTGGAAATGAAAATGGGCGAGTGGTGGAATTGGTAGACTCGCTAGATTCAGGTTCTAGTGTTCACTGCGGACGTGCGGGTTCAAATCCCGCCTCGCCCACCAAAATCGGCAAGTTTCGGCTTGCCGATTTTTGCGTTTGCCGATTTCGTTTGCGCAAAATTCACTAGAATCCGGAGGTATCGACATGCATGTACATAAGGACCATTCTACAGCCGCGTCGCAGCATCCCACTTTCCGAAAGGCTGCCCGTGTCGTTTGCCTGCTGGCAGTGATTTTTCTGCTCCTGAATGCGATCTGGTTTGCCTGGCGGGCGGTGAAATACGGCGCTTATTCTGACGGGATGGCCGAATCGCCGTTCTCTTCAATCCTGGTGCCCCGGTATGTAGATTCCGGTGATGGCTATAACTATAGCGTAAAATATCCGGATTATCTTAGCTTCATTGGGAACCTGTCTGTCAGCATTGCGTCCAGCGAGGAAGATCTTTATTCCGATGCGCTGATCATCTGGCCAAATGTGGATGGAAGCTATGAATTTGGCCTGATCCTATATGACGAAGCCGAGTGGCAGATTTATGTGGATGTCTCCGGGCAGGCCCTGGACCCCCAATATGACGACGTTGTGGCGAAGCATCAGGAGAACGTGGATTTCCTTTTCGCACAGGCATACACACTGTGGGAATTGGGATGAAAACGCCATCGGCCACATTCCGGCGTTTCCACAGCAATAGAAGATACGAACGAAGCAGCCCGCCCGGGCTGCTTCCTTTTTTGCATATGCCCGCTTGACATTGGTTTCCTGTCATACTATAATTGTTATAATCTTTCGGCGAAGAATCAAATGTTCCGATTGGCTTGTTACCAATCCATTCTGATCCACACCGGCCGGAAATGGGAATGAATTATGCGGCAGCAAACGGCATGGCCAGCAAAAGAATAAGGAGGAAACTATGCCTCGATTCATCAATCTCCGGAAATATGCCGGTCACACGCTCCGGCTCCTGCTGTCCGCCGCACTTGTCTGGAATCTGGCAGCCTGCGCTGCGCAAGCCCCGGAGCAGACCGGGAACAGCACGGATACCCGCACCGAAGCATCCACCCAGGAGAATCCATTTGCAGCTGTCCCCGGCGACGGTGAGATCGTAGCATTTGCCTATGCCTTCGGGCTGGAATCTCCGAAATATACGGATACCATGGTGTACGACGGCACGCCGCTCCAGGTCACCTACTACATAAATAGTGACGGTGCCGCCATGTCCGTCGGCGTTCTGATGTTCGTCAACGGCGTCCCCCAGCCCTACAGCGTGGACGGCGGTGAAACCGATTCCTATATGTATATCCAACCCGTAGAAGCAGATGCCTATGTCGCTGTACAGGCGCAGTTTGTGCCTGTGTGTGGGAGTGCCGGGGAAACCGTGAGCATTCGCTTCCTCTGCATCCTGAATCCACAGCTCCGCCCGGATGCGCTGAATTACGTCTACGGGCATACGAACAGTATGACGACCTTCCATTCCAGAGATATTATCATGGAGGTGGATGCTACGGAGCAGGCATCCGGGTATCCCCAGCTGGAGATGCCCCGCGAGATGACCCAGGAGGAGATCGACCAGGTGATTTACACGGACGGGTCGGGCAATTCCGTAAACAAATTAGACTGGTTCCATTTTGTCGCCCGGAACGCGGAGGATTCTTCCCTGGTATCCCTGCCTGTGGAAGACCATTGCATCCGCTTCCAGCTTCAGAGCTACGGCGGGTCTGACGCCGCGTATATGGTCATCCCCTATATCAATCAGGTCCCCATGCTTTCGGGCAGCTACCCCTGCCTGCTGAACATGAAATCCGGAACCTATATTTTTAGCCGGCTGATGGCCCTGGATCTTAGTGAGCTGGACCCGGATGTATACCAGCTCCAGTCGTATAACACGCTGTACCTGCTGGCCATCCCCTTGAACGGCGGGAGTGCGCTCCAGCCAGTGATCACACAGAGCTTTGTATTTTGCTGGGAGGACGCGGAATGAACCGGCTGAAATTGACGGTGCTGCTACCGGCACTGCTGCTGGCCGGATGTGCAGTCACTTCCCCAGAGCAGACGACCATTGGCTCCACCGCCGGGCAGGTGCCCACTGCATCTTCCACTGGGCAGGCGCTCCCCACCCAGTCTGCGCCCACCACGCAACCCCCTACCCTGCCGGATAAGCAGGTGTGGGACCCTGAAAGCGGCGGGATCTATGATTTGACCGACATGCTGCCCCAGATAGACGGGTACTATCC
>JAJQHS010000068.1 GCA_021199635.1 Bacillota bacterium | reverse complement strand
GGATATGTGCATCAGATTCTCGTAGCCGCCGTTTTCCTCCACAAACCGCTTCGTGTAATCAATGCCGCTGGCCACCACGTCCGCCATTAGATTGATTTTTGTGATGCCACATGGGCCAAGTCTTGCCATATCCTCCGGCGCGGTTCCGCTTCCTCCGTGAACGACCAGCGGCACAGGAACCGCTTCCCGCAGCGTGCAGATTCGCTCAAAGTCGATTTTGGGGACCATACCCTTTGGGTACGCGCCATGCACCGTTCCCACTGCCACTGCCAATACGTCCACCTGGGTCAGCTCCACATAGCGGACCGCCTCATCCACCTGGGTAAAGCCTGCGCGGACCTCCTGCTCTGTGCGCATGATGATGGAGGATTCGATTTCCTTTTCTGCACCCACATTGGTGCCCACATGCCCCAGCTCCGCCTCTATGGATTTTCCAAGCGCATGCACTATTTTTGCGAGCTCTGCTACCTGCTGCACATTTTCCTCAAAGGGCAGCGTAGACCGGTCCGCCATAATGGATGTGCAATCCGAGGCAGCCGCCTCCACACAGTCACGGTAGCTTTTCCCGTGGTCCAGATTCACACAAACCGGAACTTTGGCTCCACAGGCCGCCTCCGCGGAAGCCTTTGCCAGGTGCAAAAATGCCCGGCGGTCAATGGTGCTTCGGGAAATATCAATGATCAGCGGTGAATTTGTACGCTCTGCCGCCCGAATCACGGCATCAATGGAGCGCTCGTCAAAGACATTGGGAGCTGCAACGCAGTAACGCTCCTCTCTGGCCCTGTCCAGGATTGTTTTCATATTGTAAAGCATAGTTTACGTTCTCCTTCCTTGTGCAAGCATCGTTTCTTGCGCCTGTCCCATAAGAATCTGGAATGAATCCCGGCAGAAACCCACTCCAGATCTTATTTCTCAGGTCTGCTGCAGGCAGAAAGATTTTGCTCCGGTCAGCCCTTCGCCTCTTTCTTATTTTGCTCTTTTTGCTCTGCTTTGTACTTCTTTATATCCTCACGCATTGCTCCCTGGAGGAATTCGCCCACAGCGTTTTCCACCTCTGTCAGCGTTTCGTCCTTCTTGGGCATTCCCCGCAAAATATGGAACAGGTTACCGTAGTGCAGAATTGCATAGTCCATACCTCTGCTCTCTACAACATAGTCGATCATTGACGGTTTTTTCAGTTGGGCCGCCATTGCCTCCTCCAATTCCATGCTCCGCAGAATTATCTGCGCGACGTCCTTATGGTAGGCGTTGGCCTGGAGCAGCTTCCCGATCAGGAAGCCCAAAAGCAATCCTGCAGCGGCGCATAACACATATCCCATATTGATTTCCCCTTCTAAAGTCAATCGGGATCAAGCGATCACGCCCAAACCAGCAAGGATCAAACAAAGCACCATGATCGCGACGATAATCCACACTGCATCCACCTTTTTCTTGGAAATCAACCAGAATATAATCAAAGGCGGCGCCAGCTGATAAAAGCCAGGAATCAGCGACTCAATCATCTCGTCAAAGGTCATGCTATCCGTAATGGTCAGCGCCGTTTCAAACTTGACATTTTTCGCCGCGAGGCCGCCCATCATCATCATGGAGAAAATTCCGGCAATCGTCAAAGCCTTGCCCACCAGCTTGGATGTTGTCAGAGTTTCTACAAACTGCAAGCCACCCTTATAGCCCAGGAAGAAGGTGGTAAAACTGACAATCCAGCGATAGAAGTCATTGCCCAGGAAGCCCACGATGGCGCCAAGCGGATTACCGGCCGCAGCCAGAGGCTGTGAGTACGCGATAGTGGCAGCCCGGACAACGCTCTGGTTGATGGTGTCTCCAAAACCGGCCAATGGACCCATCAGGCCATTCTTAATGCCGTCGATCAGCTCGGTGGACACCTCGGAATCTCCAGTCTCATACAAATCGCTCGCCCGTTTTTCTTCCATTCCGACCAGGATACCATGCAGCGTGCCGCCCCATGTGTAATCCGTCATGTAGAAGCCGGAATAGCGCTCCAGCAGATCCTTCTGCTTCTCTGCATCACCGGGATAGAGCTTGTCCGCAATAGTAGCAAAAGCACCGCACAGGTGGATACCGGCTTTCCGGGACTGGGACTGGGACTGATAGGTAAAGGTATAGAAATAAAGATGGTTCAGGAATAATTGCCATTTCGACAGCTTCTGTGGAGCTTTCTTTTCGTTTGTTGCCATAGCCGCTTATGCCTCCTCTACAATTGATGTTTCGTTCTTATCCAGCAGCACATAGATAAATCCTGCGCAGCCGGCCAGGATCGCGATCTGGATATAGCCCAGGCCAAAATACAGGGCAAGATATGCGCCAATGATGAAAAACGGTATGAATTGTTTCTTTCCCATGGAAGCGAGGAACAATCCGAAGCCAACCGCCGGGAGCAGCTTTCCTCCGGCTGCAAAGCCGCTGACGATCCATGCCGGCATTCCGTTGACCAGTGCGTCCGCCGCCCTTGTTCCTACATACACAAGGATAAAGTACCAGACGAACAGCCACACAAAGGATAGCAGGTAACGGTACACCGCCTGTGCACGGATGACGCCCTTGGTATCGCCCCGGCGAACTGCCCGGAGGGCAAGGTTATCGGCGATGCCGTCATAAAGAATAACTGCCTGCAGGTTGACCATTGCATTGCCCAAAACGCCCATGGGCGCGGCGAGTGCAAAGGCAACTTCTATGTCCATTTCGCTTCTGATAACCAGCGGAATCATCAGCACAGCGGCATCCCAAAGGCTCATGGTATGCACCGCTCCGATTACCACAGGCGCCATATTCAGCGTGGTCACCATTGCGCCGCAGATCAGGCCCGTTTTCCAGTCACCCAGAACAGCGCCCAATATCCAGCTGAGCATGTAAGGCAGATTCAGCTGGTTGAACATGCCGAACAGTGGGCAGCAGTAACGGCTCAGGAGAACCGCCACAAGGCAGTATAATAGGGTTTGTTGAATACTCATTTAATCATTCACTCCTTAAATTTATCCTTAATACTCGTTTTCCACGGCTCTGCCGGAAGCGGTGGAGAATACTGCGTGTATATAGTTACATTTTTCTGTTCCAATTCCTCCAGCATCTCAACATCCTTCTTGCTGATAAACAGGGTCTTGTCCAGTCTCTGCGTATCCTTATCCATAAGTGTCAGGCCGATTTGCAGCTGATCATAATCGAATCCGGCATTCTTTGCCTCCAGAGCATATGCGATCGTCTTGAATACGACCAGCGCCCTGCCATCGCCGAATTGGTCCTTCTTCCACATTTCCACGATTTCGTCCACAGTTACCACCTTTGCGGGAACATTTTTGGCGACCGCTTCCGTAATACGTTTCAGTACCGGATTTTTGGCCACAACATTGTCCACCGCTATGATTTTTGTTGCGCTGACAGCGGTGCCCCAAACCATACAGATTGCGCCATGGATCACCCTGCCGTCTACGCGGACCAACGCAAGCTCACTCATTGTTAGATCCCCTTTCTTCGAGCTGTTTCATCAGTGCTTCCAGATTCACAATACCATCCCTGCCCTCCCGGGCACACTCCTCCGCGATTTCCCTCAGCCCGGCTCCGCTGCGGAGCTCGGATGCGGTAATGCACATAGGTAAATTCATGCCCGTAAGGACAGCAATATTCTTCGTTTCGCAAAAGGTGCAGACACGGTTAAAGGGCGTTCCGGAAAGCAAATCCGCAATCACCAGGACACCATCGCCGGTATCCAGGGCATCGATCGCCCTTTCCATGGCCTGGGTGTACGCCTCCAGCTCTGTTTCCATATATAGCGGCAATGCCAGCATCTTGTCCACAGAGCACCCAAGGACCCCCATAGCGTTCAGTACGCCTTCGCACATGTTCCCATGAGACAGCAGCAAAATTCCCAGCATGGTTTCACCCCTCATTCTCCGAGTCCGCTGTCAACCAGCGCAATCAGCGTTTGGATCGCCTCGTCTTCATCCGCCCCCTCAGCTGTCAGGCGAATACAGGTCCCCTTGACCATGGCCAGCGTCAGCACCCGCATGGTGGATTTGGCATTGACCTCCTGGCTGCCTGTGGTCATATTTCTGATTCTGATGTCCGACGTAAATTGTGCCGCGCTGCGGGTGAACAGTACAGCCGGTCTTGCATGGAGGCCGCTTTCATTCACCACGATCGTCTCCGCTGTTTTCATTTTTCCTGCACTCCTTCCTTGTGATTGTCTTGAAACGCTTCTATCTGTGCCAGGATCTCCGCCTGGGTTCTGGCCTTCCACACCTTTTGCTTCAATTCCTTCGCTTCATCCATAGTAAAGCTGGCCATCTCCTGCTTCAATGCGGGAAGCTGGGAGGCGTTCACGCTGTATTTTTCCAGGCCCATAGCCGCAAGGAGTGCCGTGGCGCGGGTGTCGCCGGCAAGCTCTCCACATACGCAGATTTCCTTTCCAGCGGCGCGGAACACTTGGATGATTCTCTCCAGGACCCGGAGAAACGCCGGGCCGAAGCATTGATAATACTCCGTGCAGTCGGGATTCAGCCGATCCGCCGCATACAGGTACTGGCAAAGGTCATTGGTTCCGATGCTGGCAAAATCCACCTCCTGTGCCGCCTGACCAGCCAGCTCAGCGATTGCGGGGATTTCGATCATAATGCCAAGTGGGATGTTGCCGTTACAGGCTTTTCCTCGCCTTTCGAGTGTCCTCATCGCCCGGCGGACGCATTCCTTCGCCCGGTCAATGTCCTCCAAGCTGCCCACCATTGGGAACATCAAGCGCAGATTGCCATATGCAGAGGCGCGGAGCGCAGCACATAACTGTGTCTGGAACAAATCCTCCTGCTCCAGGCAGAGCCGAAGCGCCCGCTTTCCCAGGAATGGATTCATCTCCTCCGGCAACTTCAAATATGGGAGCGTCTTGTCCCCACCAATGTCCAGCGTCCGGAGCGTAACCGTCCGATCGCCTGCGCATTGCAGCACCTGACGATATGCCGCAAACTGTTCCTCCTCCGTTGGCAGATGGTCGGAATTCATATACAGGAATTCCGTCCGGAACAGGCCCACAAAATCATACTGCCCGCAGTCTTTCGGATAATCCGCTCCGCCAATATTCAGCCCAACCTGCATGGGTCTGCCGTCCTTCAGAGCCGCCGGCTTCCGCAAATAGCGTTTTGCCGCAGCTGCGTGGGCCTCCGCCTGGCATTGCGCCTGGCGGTACTGCTCCAGGAGGTCCTGGCTCGGCCCAGAAATCACGATGCCCCTGGTGCCGTCCAAAATGATTTGCGCCGCATTCTCTAGCGCAGCAATCGCGTTTGGCACGCCAAGAACCGCGGGGATTCCAAAACTCCTGGCCAAAATGGCCGAATGGGAGGTCATGCCGCCCGTCTGGGTCACGATGCCCAGTACATTTTTCCGGTCCAGCATAGCGGTATCGCTGGGCAAGAGGTCATCCGCAACCAAAACCACCGGATATGGGAGAGCATCCAGCCGCACCTGCTGTGCTCCCCCAAGGAAACGCAATATGCGGCGCTGTACATCGTCAAGATCCGCTGCGCGCTCTGCAAAAATCGGGTCCTCGATCTCAGCAAGCATATCCCGGAAAACCCCGAACGCCTTCTGCACAGCCCATTCTGCACTGGTGCCTTCCTCCAGGATCTGCTTGCGCACCATCTCATCGATTTCGCAGTCCTGTGCTATGTCAATGTGCGCCTCAAAAATCATCCGCTGATCGTCATCGACCTGTACAACCAGTTTTCGTAGTTCTTCAACGGCATCACGCCTGGCGCTTTCCCAGCGTTCTACGTTTTCCGGCGCACTTTGTGCGCTCTCCTTCTCCACATGGAAACGCAATTGCCGGAAGCAAAACGGCGGTCCCATGGCAATGCCAGGCGAAGCTGCGATCCCACGATACTCCACATTTCCCACCCCCTTTACGAGTTCCCAGCGGTTTTTCCAATGTACGCTGTCATTCCAAAATTAAAAGCCAGAAAACCAATGGCCAACGACACCAGCGCTGCCTCAAAGCTGAAAAATGTGCCCACAATGCAGCTTAGCACAATGGCTGCGATATTTGCGGCGGCCAGCCTCACGTTAATTCCCTGAATGTCCGGATTTCCTTTCCGGTTGATATGATAAATACGGTTCAGCGGATGTTCCTCCATGTCCTTCCCAATGTTATAGAGCTTTCGCTTTTTGCAAAGGACGATCTGGCACAAGATCATCACAAACGCACAGGAAAAGAAAAGCAGATTGTCATCCTGGCCCAATGCTTTGAGGCTTTCCCACATGATTCATTCCTCCGTTTCCTCCGTGTATTCTGACTCAATTCTACCATCCAGCCCACGCCGTGACAAAGGCTTTATTCTCATAGTTTGCATAACATTTTATTATAACTTTGTCAAATACCATGGTTTTTATGCCTTTATTTTGGTTGTTTTCGCTAGTTTTTCGGTCAAAATATGCGTAATTCGTTTTCCGAAGTCCTTGCTCAGCTGCCTTTGCCTCCTTTTCTCCCGCCGGATTCGTCCTGCCTACCCAAAACATCAAAAATGGGCTGTACCAAAACGGTTTCGTTTTGGTACAGCCCCCCACGCGCGGAGATACGCCTGTTCGCTTCGTTATCCAATCGGCTCTTCGATCGCCCCGGCCAGGCACTCCGGGATGCGAGAACCGTGACGCGCCACGCGTCAACGGAAAGCGTATGCGGATCATTTCCGGGTTGCTGTCTGCCCATAAGGTTCCCGTCCTTTCCTGGCTCTTTTTTTGATTTGGTCATCTATCCGATGCTATTATAAAGCCTCGTCCGGCGCATGGCAATGGAGAATCCCGCCCGATGCTTGCATTATTTCGACCGCCCTCCGCAATACTTCCCGCCCAAAATTCGAAAAAAAATACTTGACAAAGGGTGGGCACTTGACTATAATAAGCGTGTTCTGTTTGAGCCGCCGGTATAGCTCAGCTGGTAGAGCAGCTGATTTGTAATCAGCAGGTCGGGGGTTCGAGTCCGTCTACCGGCTCCAGACAGGCTCAGAATGAACTTCATATGGGGGAGTTCCCGAGTGGCCAAAGGGGACAGACTGTAAATCTGCTGCGTATCGCTTCGATGGTTCGAATCCGTCCTCCCCCACCAGAAGACCGGTCCTGAAGGATCGGGTCTTTCTATA
>JAJQHS010000046.1 GCA_021199635.1 Bacillota bacterium | reverse complement strand
GAACATCCGCCCGAAGGCGTAGTTGATGGGCCTGCCTTTGATCCGGCCCTCCTCGTCGCACAGCAGGCACGCGTCCGTTGCCAGCGTCACCGCTTCAATGTATCCGCCCACCTGCTCCTGCAGCGCTTCCAGCGTGTTGGCGATCTCGATCATCTGCCAGGTCCCGCCCGGCATTTTACGCAATGCTTCCATTTATCTTTCGCTCCCTCCGTCTCTCCCGGGTCCTGCGGGCCGACTCCAGGTAGCGCTTATGCCGGCATTCCGGGCAGTACAGCGTCCGGCTTCCGCCGTAGAAACGCGCTCCGCAGTCGGTGCAAATCCGTCCCGGTGCTTCCTGCTTCTGTTCCGGTTCGTCCATCTGGATGGTTCCCCCGGCGGCTACCCATTGCCCGTAGCTCATGCCTGCCGCCAGGGCGGCTGACGCTTTCAGCGCCAGCCTGTCCGGCTTCTTTTCTTTAGCCATTCTCCGCCTCCAGAGTCTCATCCAGCGTCACGGTCTCCCCGGGCTTCAGGGACGGGAAAGCGTCCTTGATTGCCCCTCCTATCTTTTTGCCGGATTGAATGATGAATATGACTGTGTTACGTTCACTGCGTTCCACTGCCTCAGCCTGTGGGCATAGCTGCCGCACCGCCTTTGCGTCTGCGATATCCTCCGCTGTCCAACGGGGCTTTTCATTTTCACTCATGGTTATGCCCTCCTGTTCCATGCTTCAGTTGCTTTAGCTCTTAATGCGTCGTCGGTGGTAGCCCAGTTCGGGAGTGGAAATATCCCGCGCTCATCCTTTGGCGCCCCAGTGAAGGGATTCATGTTGTAATCCCAATACGGGATCACGCGACCGCCAGCAGTACCGCCCCTTGCGTGGCACCGATTGCACCTTACGGAATAGGTATGCCGTTCTACGCGGTTGTCCAGCCCGTTCTTACCCACAGGCACGCTCTTTATGTGGATAGCGACACTGGCGCTTCCGCAAAACGGGCAAGATTTTAACATGTTCATTCCTCCCGTTTTTGCGCCTGGCGCATTCTGCGGTATTCGTTGTACGCCTGGCGGTAGCGGTAGCTGTCGCCGAATACATTCCACGCCGCCTTGTACAGATTCGGCTCGTAGGGCTTTAATTTTTCCAAATCCTCCACCGCCCGGGAGGAGATGGAGCAGCCGCAGCATCCCGTCCGGGTGAAGCCGTAGACCTCGTATGCGTCGGAATAGCGGATGTTGTAGTATTCCTTGTACCATGCCTTATCCTTGTCGGATACGTAGTACAGCGGCCGGAGGCGGTATTGCCCGTCCGCCGTTTCCGTGAAGCACAGGGATGTATTGTCGCTCCGGGGGACGGAACGCATCCCGCCCTCGTCCCGGCGCTCGCCGGTGATCACCATGTCGTAGCCCTTCTGGGCGGTGTGGGCAAGATTTTTCTTGCAGTAGGTGCAGCACTTGTTGCTCACTTTGAAGGGGACGGGATTCTCCTTGATGAAATCCAGCATATAGGCAGAGCTATTGATCACCAGCTGGATGTCCGGGCGGGGGTCGCCCACGGAGTTGCAGCAGCACAGGAAGGTCAGCGCCGATTTGCTGTGGGGGTAACGCTCCACCAGCTCCGCGAATTTGGCGTGCTTGTCCTCCGCCGCCCAGTATTCGTCATGGACGCTCAGCGGGATCTTCTTTGTCTGCACCGCCTCCAGCCCGGCGGACATGATTTTCGATACGAACGGCTGGCCGTATTTCCGGGTGGCGTTCACCACGTTTACCTTCGGGCGCAGCGTTTCGATCTCTATGCCGTATTTTTCGGCCGTTTCCGCCACATGGCGCTTGGTCGCTTCCATCTCCAGGCCGGTGTTGAAGAAATAGTACTTCACCGGCGGCAGGCCGAATACTTTCCGCACCCGCTCGATCAGGTCCAGCAGGATGTCGCTGTCCGCGCCGCCGGAATAGCTGCACACCGCGTTCGGGTGCTGCTTCAGGTGCCTGGCGACAATGGATTCGATCGCCTGGAATTTCGCCGGGGCGTCATAGTCGGCGTAGGCCGGGCGGTCGGTGTATACCTTGCTCCGGTACTCGCCCTCTTTTGCAGTTTTCATTTTTTGTTTTCCTCCATTTTTGATTTTTTGTTCCGGCTGACTTTCCGCACGGTGCAGTCCTTCCCCGGCGGGCAGGGCCTGCGTTTGCCGGTTTTCAGCAGATAGTTGCAGCACACATCGCTTTCACTGTTCCCGTAGTAGTAGGCGCACCCGCTGCAGGGCTGGTTTTTCCGCGTCATTGCCTGCCCTCCGCCGGTCACACGCCCCAGATCTTCACGATCCGGTACGGCAGGATCACGCACTTCTTCCCGATGCGCTCGCTCAGCTCCGCCTCCATGTCTTCCCTGGCGGCGGGGTGCATATCGAATCCGAACTGGATCAGCAGCGTGTCCGTGTCCTTGGATGTGCCCTCCAGCTCCCGGACGGGGATCTTCTCCCCGTTGTCCATCTCCATCCAGATCTTCATGCCGCTTTCCCCTTTCCTTTCTGTGCCCCGCGGAGCATCCATCCCGCCCGCAGGCAGATCACCGCCTGGCAGGCTACGATCACCGGTACTGCCAGTTCCCAGGCGATCAGCCCCCGGTCCTGCGCCAGCGACAGCAGCCAGGCGAATATCAGCAGCTCGCCCTCCCGGGCCAGGCCCCTGATCAGCGCCCGGTTCTCCGCCCGGCGGCGCTTGTCCGCCCGGGCCTGGGCTTCCCGGCGCTTTTTGTTCTGTGCCGCCGCGGCCTTTTCCGCCGCCTGGCGCCGCGTTTCTGTCCGCCGGTTCAGGTATTCCAGCTCCAGCCGCTCCTCGTCGATGTACACGCCGTCCACTCGGGCGGCGGTTTTCCGTGCCATGTAAATGCCGTTTTCCATTGTTTATTCCTCCATTTTTGTATTTTGTGTATAAATATTCGGTGTCAGCCCGACTCCAGCTCCCGCAGGGCCCGCTTGGGGAACAGCGCCAGCTCCAGCAGCACCCGCCGGTATGCCCTGCCCAGGATGGGGTCGATCTCCTTCGTGTGCGTGTACAGCGCGGTCGCGGTAATGGCAGCTTCCACATAGGCCTGCTCCTGGTCTCCCCGGAACGTGATCTCCGCCCGCTTGCCGCTGTCCGCTTCATCCCGCACGATGATTACGGTCATTTGTTCATTCCTCCATTTTTTATGAATTCCGCCCACGCGGTTGCGCATTGGTTTCCCGCCGGTACAGCGGGACGATCGTTTCCCGGCGGGTGTAGGTGTCCAGGAATACCAGGTAGTCCGTCCCCACCCGGTTCACTACGATGGCGTCCGGGTCTAAGCCCATTTCGGCCGCCATCTCCGCTTCCGCCCGGTTCGGGCATTCCCATTTAGCCATGCCCGCCACCGCCCGCGGCATGCGCTTTCTCCCTCTCCAGCGCGAGGATGAGGTTGGATGCCGCGCGATCAATTTGCTGCATTCGCCGGGCACGTTCCTCTTCCGTCAGAACAGGCCGGCGAATTGTGATGTAATTCCCCTGCTCCGAGATGTAATCCGCCACGATGCGGTATTCGGGTTCCGGTTTGCTTGTTCTGCGCATGATTCATCCCTCCATCTGGAATTTTATGATGGCATCGCCTGTCCGGTTTCTTTTACAAAATTGTCTAGCATACTAGACAGTTACGCCAAAAAAATATCACTTACCCTTTTTCCGAGGGCCGAGGCAATTTTAATCAACGTTTCCGTTGTCGTAACCACTATTGTTCCGTTTTCAAGGCCGCATATTGTGGCCCTTGACACTCCTGATTTGGCTGCAAGTTGTGTTTGCGTCAGGCCTATTTCCATTCGCGCCTCTTTTATTTTAAAGTCCATTTTGTTTCCTCCTAGTTTTCGTTTACAATAGTCTAGCATACTAGACACGCTTTGTCAAGCAGAATTTACAATTTTTCTTGACTTTGTTTTTTCCGGGGTGTATAGTATAATCGACAGTTGATACAAAGGGGGCATGAACATGACGCTTGGAGATTATATCAGCAAATACCGGAAGCAGCATAATTACAGTATGGATGAATTCGCAGCCCGTTCCGGACTAAGCAAGGCCTATATCTCTATTCTTGAGAGGAATTTCAACCCAAGTACTGGTAAAGCCGCGATTCCTTCTCTATCCACGATTAAGCGCGTGGCATCGACTACTGGCGCAGATTTTAACGATATCATTGCTTTGCTTGATGGTGAAACAAAGGTTCTTTTGGATTGCGGGGAAGTTACAGCCTCCGCAAATGCCACTCCGTTTGGGAACTCGTTTTCTGATTTAGAAATTGATCTGATTCATAAATTCCGCCAACTGGATGAACGGGGGCAGGCTGCCGTCATTAATGTCTTAAATTACGAGTATAGCTCCCTCCCTGGGGATGCGGCTGTCCCTGGTGCCCAAAATGCATAGATAGAAAGAAAGGTAACGCATACTCAAGGAAGCACGAGTTTATAACAATGATCGATAAAGGGGGAATGGGATATGATGTACCCGTTTTTAACGCTGGATGATAATACCGAAATCGTCCATTCTGAAATGAAGCCGGATGGACACGTCAAGGTCTATGTGGAGAAGCCGGATGAAGCGGACTTCTTCCATAATGCCGTCTGTTGGGTGCCCGGTTACAAATGGGAGGACATCAGCGGCTTTACGGACGATGAGATTGCCCGGTATGATGAAATCGTCCGCTCCACCGCCCACCTGATTCTGGAATTTTCGCAGCGGGGAGGATTTTCAAATGCCGCAAATCTTTAAGATTGGAGCCTATACGGTTTTCTTCTGGGCTAACGAGAGCGACCCGCTGGAGCCGATCCATGTTCATGTGGCCCAGACCGCCAGCCCAAATGCAACAAAAATCTGGATAACCTCAACGGGCAAGTGCTACCTTTGCCATAACAGGTCACAGATACCAGAGCGCACCCTCCGGGACATTATGCGGGTGATTGAGGCCCGCAGCGGAGAGATTCAGACCCGCTGGCTGGATTTCTTTGGCGAAATTCGTTACTTCTGTTAATTGCAATCAGAAGCAATCAATTGCAACTGGTCGCAAAATAAAAATGCCGCCCCCGTCTGACACGCGGGAGCGGCGTGTACTAGATAGGAGGTATGTATGTATCAGCTTCCCAAATTGTCCGCCGGCAGCATTTTGATGTATCTGCGGAAATCCCGCACAGATGATCCTGCGCTTACGGTGCAGGAAGTATTAAGCAAGCACGAGCAAATGCTGGATGATTGGGTCGCCCGCAATTGCCATGGCCAGAGGGTCCCGGAGTCGAACCGCTACAGGGAAATTGTCAGCGGCGAAACCATCGACAGCAGACCGATGGTGCAGGCGATGCTGCGGCAGGTAGAATCGCCAAGGTACAAGGCAGTCCTGGTGGTTGAACCGCAGCGGCTGAGCCGTGGGGA
Source organism: Bacillota bacterium (assembly GCA_021199635.1). Classification (GTDB taxonomy): domain Bacteria; phylum Bacillota; class Clostridia; order Oscillospirales; family Oscillospiraceae; genus Faecousia. Next base: position 1,966 of record JAJQHS010000046.1, on the reverse strand, counting down.
CCTGGAGGACATCGGGCGCATGGTCAAGCTGCTGCGTTATTCCGGGACGCTGGTAATCACGCTGCAATACTCCTATGATCTGTCTGATGAACGGGACCGGGATCTGTTCGAGCAGGAGCTGAAACGCGGCAATGAATTTCTGGAATATCAGAAGCGGATCATGGGCAATGGGCGGCTCCTGTCGGTGCAGAACGGCAACTTTATCGGCCAGACCGCGCCCTATGGATACAGGAAAATCACGATCAAGGAAGGCAAACGCAAATGCCATACGCTGGAGCCGGACCCTGAAACCGCGCCGATCGTGCATCAAATTTTCGATATGTACGCCTCCGGAACCAGTGCAAGCCAGATTGCCCGCACCCTTACCTCTATGGGTGTGCCTACCGCCACAGGAGCGGCCAGCTGGACCGTGGCCAGCATCCGGCCGATCTTGATCAATGACCACTATATCGGAATGGTGCATTGGAACCGGCGGAAAACTGTGAAGGTCGTGGAGGATGGGGAAGTCTACGCTACACGCCCAAGGTCGCAGGATTACCTGAGCTACCCAGGAAAGCACCAAGCTATCATTGAAAGATCCCTATGGGATTCCGTGCAGGAAATCTATGGCTCGCACTTGCCAATTAAAGAAAAGGCCAAGTACGCGAATCCGTTTGCCGGATTGGTGCGCTGCCAATGCGGGAGCTGCATGTCCAGGCGGACGTATGTCCGGAATGGCGCACCCCGATCCGCGCCCCGCCTTCTGTGCGTAAATCAGGCGCAATGCGGTACCGCCTCCTGCTCCGTGGAGGAATTTACTGCCGAAGTGATCCGCTCGTTGAACCAGGAAATTGCAGATTTTGATTTGTCCATCGCTTCCATCCGGGAGGATGCAGAGGTGGAACGGCAGCGGAATATTTCCCGCCTGGAAAAGCGCCTGGAAGAATTGGATCGTCTGGAACTTTCCCAGTGGGACAAGTATACCCAGGAGGATATGCCCCGCCACATCTTTGAAAAATTGCACGAGAAGCTATTGCGTGATCGGCAAGCAATCCAGGCAGAGCTTCAGGAGGTCCGGCTTTCCTCCCCTACCAAAGAAAGCTACGAGGAAAAGCGGGCAAAATTCTCTGACGCGGTTGCCTCGCTGCAAAATCCTGCCGCCACGGTAAAGGAGCAGAATGCATTTCTAAAGCAGTGTATAACGTCCATCGTTTACAGCCGCGAGAAGAAGCAGTCCAGCAATCGGCGGTTTGGCACCCCAGAGCCGATTCACTTGGACATACAGTTCCGCGTGTAATTCATTTCCATCTTATTGGGCCGGATGAATCTGGTCACGCCTGCGCTTTTTGCCGCCTATCCCACGCTGGAGGCCATGGCTGGTGCGGATATTGCCGATGTGGAGGCGTATGTGCACTCCTGCGGATTCTATAAGCATAAGGCCAGGGATATTGTCCTGGCCTGCCAGATGCTGCTGTCCGACTACGGCGGCAAGGTCCCGGGGACGATGGAGGAGCTGCTGCGGCTGCCGGGTGTTGGCAGGAAAACTGCAAATCTGCTGCTGGGCGACATTTACGGCGTGCCCGGCAGTGTGGTATGCGACACCCACTGCATCCGTATCTGCGGGCGGCTGGGCCTGACGGACGGCGCCAAGGAACCGGAAAAGGTGGAGATGCAGCTGCGCGCCATCCTCCCGCCGGAGGAAAGCGCGGGCTTCTGCCACCGCATTGTGCTGTTTGGCCGGGAGGTATGCACTGCCCGGAATCCCAAATGTGACCAGTGCCCGCTCGCTGTTCATTGCGACTGGGTCAATAAGGGAGCATCGGGCGCAGCAGGAGAACAGGAACGGTAATATGCCGTTCCTGTTCGCAGTTTTAAGGGAACGCCCCGGCGCTGGTGACAGGGTATCGCGGCTTCTACAACCGGGTGGTGAAACGATGCCTGGACTTTATCATTGCGCTGATTCTGCTGCTGATTTTATGGCCGATTT
>JAJQHS010000009.1 GCA_021199635.1 Bacillota bacterium | reverse complement strand
GGCATCCGCGATCTGCCCGTCCGGCAGGGCGCGGATGGGGCGGTTCCCCCGGATCCCGGCCTCGGCGGTCCGCACCCGCCCCAGACGAGTGTGGAGAATGCCGGTAAACAGCTCCTCCGACGGCAGCGGCGTATCCCTGCGGCGGCACAGCGCTTCCGTCAGCGCCTGTGCCGACATGTCCGGCAGGAAGTCCAGAACGCAGCGCCAGCTTCCGTCTTCCTGGCACACATCCCGTGAAATCTCAAAAATCACCGGCCCGGAAAGGCCGTACTGGGTAAATTGCAGCTCGCCGGTGCCGGAGCGGAGGCGCCTATCCCCCCGGTAGATCTCCGCCCGGCAATTGGCGCGGACGCCCTTCAGCGCCGCGCAGCCCCGCCAGTCGCTTTTCATCTGCACCAGCGCCGGGCGCAGGGGCGTGACCGGGTGCCCCATGGCGCGCAGCAGCCGGTATCCGGAATCCGAGCCGCCCAGCTTCGTCCCGGCCAGCCCCCCGCATGCCACGATCACCCGGTGGCAGAAACGGCTTTCCTCCGCTCCCTCCACCCGGAAGCCGGAGCCGGTGGGCTGAATTTTCCTGACCTCCCAGCCGGTCAAAAGCTGGATATTTTCCCGATTCAGGGCAAAACGAAGCACATCCACCACCGAATTGGCCTGGTCGGAGTAAGGATACACCCGCCCGGAGGACTCCGCTGTGGTGTACAGCCCCAGCCGGCCGAACCAGTCCAGCGTTTTCTCCACCGGCATTGCCGCCAGCGCGGCGGCGGCGAAGCGCCCATCCGCCCCATGGTAGGAATCCCCGGCCGCGTGGAGATTGGTCAGATTGCACCGGCCGTTCCCTGTAGCCTGGAGCTTCCTGCCCACCCGCGCCTGCCGCTCAAATACGATCACCTCCGCGCCGGGCTGCTCCGATGCCGCGATGGCTGCCGCCATACCGGAAGCGCCGCCGCCTACGATTCCAATGACCATTGCTTCACCTACTTTCTTTCGCCATTATACTAAAGAATCCCCCTATGCACAAGCAAAACTTCCCTTGCAATCGAAAAAAGCTGTGATATAATGCGTTTGGTGATACACTTGGATCGGAAAAATATTGAAAAGATCGCCCGGACCGCCGAGGATCGGCTGCTTCTGGCGAAAATCTGGGATAAAATCAACGCCGGGGTCACCCGGAACATCCCTGCCAGCTCCCCGTTCCTCTCCCCACGGGAGCTGGAGATGAGCCGCTACCTCTTTGGGGAGGTGCCGGGGCTGACCGCTTTCGGCGGGTACCCGGATGCGGAGCGGAAAATGCTGTGCTATCTGCCGGACTACCTGGACGCGGACAGCCTTTTCGGCGAGGATTCGCCTGTGGTCTGCCTGCGGGCGCGGTTTTTCCAGGGGGACAGCCCCACCCATCGGGATTTCCTGGGGGCACTGATGGGCGCAGGCGTTGCCCGGGAAACCATCGGGGATATCTGCGTGGGCAAGGGCAGCTGCGATTTCTTCGCAACGGCGGAGATTGCCCCATATCTCCTGCAAAATTTCACCGGCGCCGGGCGCACGAAGCTGCACCTGTCCGCCGTGCCCCTGGCGGAGGCCGCCATTGGGGAGCCGGAGGTCCAGGTCATCCGGGACACGCTGGCCTCACTGCGGCTGGACAGTGTGGTCGCGGCCGGGTTCCGGATGGGACGCGGGACAGCGGCGGAAGCCATCGCCGCCGGGAAGGCTGCCATTGACGGCCTGCCCTGCGACAAGCCAGACAAGCCCGTTGCCGAGGGAGCGAAAATTTCCCTCCGGGGCAGCGGAAAAATCAAGCTGGCCAAGGTCAACGGCCAGACGAAGAAAGGGAGAATATCGGTGGAGCTCCACCGGTACGTGTAAGACTATGCAAATGGACGAAGTCATCGCCCGGATCAACCTCCTGGCGAAAAAGGCAAAGGCCCAGGGCCTGACCGCCGAGGAAATACAGGAGCGGGACGCTCTGCGCCGCATCTACATCGACGCGGTGAAGGCAAATCTGGCCGGCCAGCTGGACAATACCTACATTCTGGAGCCGGACGGCCGGAAGACCAGGCTGAAGCCCCGGCAATAACATAAATTCCCGGCACGCCGCAGCGGACGTGCCGGGATTTAAAATTATAGGATCTCCATCAGCGCATCGGCATACGCCCGGCAGGTCGCGCCGTCCCGCCCGCCGGTAACGCGCACCGGGCAGCGTGCCAGCGCCGATTCCAGCCGCTGGGCGGCGGACATCCTGCCAATGTGCCGCAGCAGCATGGCCTCTGCCCGGAGGATGCTGGAAGGGTTGGCGAATTCCCCCAGCCCCTCCTGGATCATTCGGGGCGCGGAGCCGTGGATGGCCTCGAACATGGCGAACCGGTCGCCCACATTGGCGCTGCCCGCGGTGCCTACGCCGCCCTGGAGCTGTGCCGCCTCATCCGTGAGGATGTCCCCGTAGAGATTGGGCAGGAGGAATACCTGGAACTGGTTCCGGAGCCCGGGATTGACCAGGTTGGCGGCCATGATGTCAATGTACCAGTCATCCACCGTGATTTCCGGGTAATCCTGTGCCACCTGATGGCAGATTTCTGTGAATTTCCCGTCCGTCTTTTTCATGATATTGGCCTTGGTGACGATGGACACCCGGCTCTTCCCGTTCCGTCGGGCGTAATCGAAGGCGGTGCGGGCGATCCTGCGCGTTCCCAGATCCGTTGTGACCTTAAAATCCACCGCCATGCCGGGCAGCGCAACGCCCCGGCTGCCCAGGACATATTCGCCCTCCGTATTCTCCCGGTAGAACACCCAGTCGATGCCCTCCTCCGGAATGGACACCGGGCGCACATTGGCGTACAGGTCCAGCTCCCGGCGGAGCGTCACATTGGCGCTCTCCATTTTCCCGCCCATGGGCGTGGTGGTCGGGCCCTTCAGCAGCACATCGCAGGCGCGGATCTGCTCCAGGACCGGCGCGGGGATGGAGACGCCCAGCGCCATGCGGTTCTCGATGCACAGCCCCTGGATTGGCCTGAGCGCAATGGTTCCCGCCGCGATCTCCTCTGACAGGAGCTGCCGCAGCACGCGCCCGGCCTGCTCCATGATCACAGGGCCGATGCCGTCGCCGTCGATCAGGCCGATGGTCACGGTTTCCTTGGCGGAAAAATCCACCTTTTCCTGCTCCATGCCCGCAATGCGCCGCATCTGCTCCTCCAGCAGGGTGCGGAAGCTTTCGCAGGCCATATCCAATTCTCTCATTGTCCGCCCTCCCTGGTGTAGTTCAGCAGGCCGCCGCTGCGCAGGATCCTCTGCTGCCGCTGGGACAGGCTGCACAGCGCCGGGATCATTTCCCCGGTGTCCACGTCCAGGACGGGTATCTTCCCCGCTGCCATGCCATCGCCGATGCCGGTCAGCCGGAGAGTGTGCCCCTGGGCGATTTTTGCATAGTCCGCCGGGTCGGCGAAGGTCAGCGGCAGGATACCCGCGTTAATCAGGTTCGCCGCATGGATCCGGGCAAAGCTGACCGCCAGCACGCAGCGGATGCCCAGGTACATGGGGACCAGTGCCGCATGCTCCCGGGAGGAGCCCTGTCCATAGTTGGCCCCGCCGACCAGAATGCCCTCCTCCGCGTCCCGGGCGCGCTGGGGGAAGTCCGGGTCGCAGACCTGGAAGCAGAACTGCGCCATATGGGGGATGTTCGAGCGGTAGGGCAAAATCTTCGCCCCGGCGGGCATAATGTGGTCCGTGGTGATATTGTCTCCCACCTTCAGCACCACCTGGGCATTCAGCGTATCCGCGAAGGGGCGGGACTGGGGGAACGGCCGGATGTTCGGTCCCCTCAGCACCGTCACCTGGCTCCCATCCTCCGCCGGAGGCAGGACCGCGGAATCATCTGTGCAGAACCGCTCCGGAAGTGCCGCCGGGCAGATCGGCGGAAGCGTGGTAGGGTCAGTGATCCAGCCTGTCAGCGCGGAGGCCGCAGCGGTTTCCGGGGATACCAGGTAGACCTGGGCGTCCTTGGTCCCGCTGCGCCCCAGGAAATTCCGGTTGAAGGTGCGCAGGGATACCCCGCCGGAATTGGGCGAGAGCCCCATGCCAATGCATGGGCCGCAGGCGCATTCCAGGAGCCGCGCGCCGCTGGCCAGCAGATCCGCCAGCGCGCCGCTGCGGGAAAGCTCCGTAAGCACCTGCCGGGAGCCGGGGGAAATGGCCAGGCTGACCCCGGGGGCAACGGTCTTGCCCTTCAGGATTGCGGCGACCTTTGTCAGGTCCTGCACCGAGGAATTGGTGCACGAGCCGATGCACACCTGATCCACCCGCACATGGGAGAGGGTCCGCACCTCCGCCACATTGTCCGGGCTGTGGGGGCAAGCGGCCAGCGGCTCCAGCGTGGAAAGGTCGATTTCGATCACCCGGTCGTACCGGGCATCCGGGTCGCTTTCCAGCGGCACAAAATCCGCCTCCCTGCCCTGGGCGCGGAGAAAGCGACGCGTCACATCATCCGACGGGAAGATGGAGGTCGTTGCCCCCAGCTCTGTGCCCATATTGGTGATGGTCGCCCGCTCCGGCACGGTCAGGCCGGCGATCCCCGGCCCGCCCCACTCGATGATCGCGCCCACGCCGCCTTTTACGGAGAGGATGCGCAGCAGCGCCAGGCTCACGTCCTTTGCTGTGACGAAGGGGCGCAGCGCGCCGGTAAGATGCACCTTGTACATTTTCGGCACGGTGATGTAGTACGCTCCGCCGCCCATGGCGACCGCCACATCCATGCCGCCGGCGCCGAAGGCCAGCATGCCCAATCCGCCGCCGGTGGGCGTATGGCTATCGGAGCCGATCAGGGTTTTACCGGGCTTCCCGAACCGCTCCAGATGCACCTGGTGGCAGATCCCGTTGCCCGGGCGGGAGAAGTACACCCCGTACTTCGCGGCGACGGATTGCAGATAGCGGTGGTCGTCGGCGTTTTCAAAGCCGCATTGCAGCGTGTTGTGGTCCACATAAGCAATACTCAGCTCCGTCTTCACCCTGGGGATGCCCATAGTTTCGAATTCCAGATACGCCAGGGTCCCCGTGGCGTCCTGGGTCAGCGTCTGGTCAATGCGCAGGGCGGCCTCGCTGCCGGGCGTCAGCGTGCCGGAAACCAGGTGCGCCTCCATAATTTTCTGCGCGATGGTTTTACCCATGATAATCCAACCTTTCGATCATGTGATTTTTCGCGTTGGCAATATGCTCCCATGTCAGGGAATACGCCCGTTCGGCATCTCCCTTGGACACGGCGTCGGCAATGTCCCGGTGCTCCGCAATGGACTGGCGCATCCGGCTCTCGTCCGTGAGGGAAATTTTCCGGTAGCGGCGGGTTTTCCGGTGCAGCGGGCGCAGGGTGTCCCGGAGGACCACCCGCTTGCTCAGGTCGCACAGGGTATCGTGGAAGCAGTCGTCCTGCTGGCGCAGGTGATCCAGGTCCCGCTGCTGGTAATAGAAATCCTGGAGCTGGATGATATGCTCCAGCGCACGGATGCCCTCCTGCGTGATATTTTTCGCGGCGTAGGCGCTGGCCAGCCCCTCCACGTGCTGGCGGATGCCCATAATGTCCATCAGATCCTCCACGGTGATCCCCAGGACCACCGAGCCTTTTCCGGAATCTGCGATCAATCGCTCCTCCTCCAGGCGGCGCAGCGCCTCCCGGATCGGGGTGCGGCTGACGCCCAGCTGCTCCGCCAGCTTCAGCTCCGTCAGGACCTCCCCCTGGGGATACACGCCGAAAATAATGTCGTTTTCCAGCTTCTCAAATACCTGATCCGCCAGGGAAACGGTTTTGAACTCTGCCATATATTTCCTCCTTACGTCCGCCGGAACCTGCCGGGAGCCAGCTGCTCCACCTTTTCTTCCAGCTCCTTTGCCGACATCACCGTCTGCCGGCCGGCCTCATACGCCTGATCCACCCAGCGCTTCATTTCCACCACCAGCGGGTCGCTCTTATCCACCTGCGCCTGGCCGGTCAGGCGGTAATTCTCATTGATCCAGTAGGCGATCCCCGCCAGGCCGGAGGTATTGCTGACCTCCACCCGCGCCGGGCGGTTCAGCAGCTTCTGGGTGTCGAAGATGGTATAAATTTCCTCGTCCTTCAGCAGTCCGTCCGCATGGATGCCCGCCCGGGTGACATTGAAATCCCGCCCGGCGAAGGGGGTCATGGGCGGAATGTCGTAGCCGATCTCGTGGTGAAAATAGTCGGCGATCTCCGTGATGACCGTGGGGTCCATACCGTCCAGGGAACCCCGCAGGGAGGCGTACTCAAATACCATCGCCTCCAGGGGGATGTTCCCGGTGCGCTCGCCGATGCCCAGCAGCGAGCAGTTCACGGCGCACGCGCCGTACAGCCACGCGGTGGAGGCGTTGGTGACCGCCTTGTAAAAGTCGTTGTGCCCGTGCCATTCCAGACATTCGCTGGGCACGTCGGAATAATGCTGCAGGCCGTAGACGATCCCTGCCACGCTGCGGGGCATAGCCGCCTCGGTATAGGGCACGCCGTAGCCCATGGTATCGCAGGCGCGGATCTTCACGGGGATTTTCGCCTCACGGGACAGCTTCTGCAGCTCGTTGACGAAGGGCACCACGAATCCGTAAAAATCCGCCCGCGTAATGTCCTCCAGGTGGCAGCGGGGGATGATCCCGGCGTCAAAGGCGTCCTTGACCGTGGCCAGGTAATATTCCATCGCCTGGGAGCGGGTCATTTTCATCTTCTTGAAAATATGGTAGTCGCTGCAGCTGACCAGCACGCCGGTTTCCTTCAGCCCCAGGTCCCGGACCAGGCGGAAATCCTGCTTGTTCGCCCGGATCCAGCTGGTGATCTCCGGGAATTTCAGGTCAAGCGCCAGGCATTTTTCCAGCGCCTCCCGGTCCTTTTTGCTGTAGATGAAAAATTCTGTCTGCCGGATGATGCCGTAGGGGCCGCCCAGGCGGGAGAGCAGCTTGTAGATATTCACGATCTGCTCCACGGTGTACGGCTCCACAGACTGCTGGCCGTCCCGCAGGGAGGTGTCGGTGATCCAGATTTCCTCCGGCATATTCATCGGCACCCGCCGGTGGTCAAACGCGACCTTGGGGACCGTGCCGTAGGAATAAATTTCCCGCAGCAGGTTCGGCTCGTCCACGTCCTGTAGGGAGTATTTGTAGGATTTTTGCTCCAAGAGGTTGGTTTTATTGGAGATTTCAAGCATAGCGCCGCGCCCTTTCCGGAAGTCCATGTATTTTTGTATACAATTATACACGAAAACATCATTTTGTCAATAGGCTCCTTGGCTGGTAGCCAATATTTCCGGATGGCAAACACTGCGCCGGGGTGGGTTTTATCCGGAATCTAGGCCCGGGTGCTGGCCGTGTGTGGGCACACGGCCCTACGGGGTGGGCGGAGCATTGCGGCCACCGCCATCCCCGCCGTTCCGTGGGGCTGCAAAAGAATTACCCGTGAGGAAAATCCTCACGGGTAATTTGGGTTTTATGGGATGTCAGATCACGCGCTTCCGGGCGGTGACCACAGCGGCAGCGGCCAGGAGCATCAGCACGA
>JAJQHS010000035.1 GCA_021199635.1 Bacillota bacterium | reverse complement strand
AATGGAGTCCGGGCCGTACTGCGCCATCAGCTCCGCGCCCACCGCCAGCGCGGCGCTGCCGCTCAAGGGGCGCACCAGCACCAGCATGGCGGTTTCCGGCGGGATTCGGAACCATTCAAACACAGGCGACAGGAGCCGGCTCAGGATGTCCACCGCGCCGGAGGCACGGAGCATGGTCACTGCAGTGAGCAGCACCACCAGCGACGGCACAATGGAGAGCAGCAGCTTCAGCCCTTCGGACGCGCCGCCCAGCAGCACGTCATAGGCGCTCTCCTTCCCGCGCAGCGTCAGGACGGAGGCTGCCAGCAGTATGATGGGCACCACATAATCAGTCATGCTTCCACAGCTTTCCCAGCAGCCAGGCCGCGGCCACACCCACCCCGGCGGAGCAAAGGCTTGTCAGCCATACGGCGGGGAGCAGATCAAAAGGCGCCTGCGCGCCCAGGCTGGCGCGCACCGCAGCCACGTTCCCGGGGATCAGCTGGATTGAGGCGGTGTTCAGCACGATTAGGCGGCAAAGCTCGTCCGTCGCCATGCCCGGCCGACCGGGGTCCGCCAGACGCCTGGCGGCCTGAACGCCCTCGGGCGTGGCGGCGTTGCCCAGCCCCAGCAGGTTTGCGCAGATATTGGCGCTCAGGTGCCGGCTGAGGGCGGCATCCGTTCGCGTAGAGGGGAAGACGCGGTTCAGCAGGGGACGCAGCATGCGGGCAAGCCCCTGGGTGATTCCGGCGTGTGCCATCAGGCTCCCGACGCCACTCCACAGGCAGATGGAGCCTGCCATGGATACGGTCAGCGTAATGCCCGCCTGCGCCCCATTGGGTACCGCCGATGCCAGCGCGCTGCCGTTCCCCGTCCATGCGGCGCACAGGAGCGACAGCGCCAGAATTCCCACCCAGATCCAGCTCATTGCCATTTGCAGACCACCTCGATGTATCCTATTCCGGGCATCGCAGGAAATTTCCGAAAAAAAGAGAGAAAAAATTGTAAATTTTGAAAAAAGTATTTGACAGATTGCGTTTTAACGTATATTATGATAATAAACTAAATAATGCGATAGTCCCGGCACGCAACAGATTATGGAAGGAGTTGATTGCATATGAAGTCAACCGGCATTATTCGCAAGGTTGATGAGCTTGGCAGGATCGTCCTCCCCATCGAAATCCGTAGAACCCTAGACATCGCGGAGAAGGATGAGATGGAGATCTACGTAGATCACGATCGGGTCATCCTGCAAAAGCACGAGCCGTCATGCATATTCTGCGCATCGTCACAGGGCCTGGTGTCCTACTGCGGCAAGAATATCTGCAGCGAGTGCCTCCACAAAATCAGCCATATCTGACGGGCAGGAGCCACCGGAGCAGCAGAAATGCGCTCCGGTGGCTCGCCTATTTATGCGGAAAATACCGGATAATTTCAAACTCAATGCGAAATCTGAATTTTTTGGGGCTTGTTCTCTCCCAAGTTTTCCCAAAATCATTGACAACCTGACAAATTTTTCCTATAATGCAGGAAAGATATTTTATCAGTACTTTTCGCGCGGCACCTGCGCTTCCGGCAGCACTTTGCGGAACCGGGCGCCCAGCCGGGACGTGCTTACGGATGGGAGGGATGGCACCATGGCAAAGTCGGTTGTATTTATTGACGCCGAGGTCGGCGTAGATTCTGAAAAAATATGTGACCTTGGCGCGGTGAAGGAGGACGGCAATACCTTCCATTCGCCATCCATCCACGATTTTTTGGCGTTTGTTTCCGGGGCGGAGTTCGTCTGCGGACATAACATTGTCCATCACGACCTGAAGTATATCCGAACCGCGTCCGGAAGCGAGATGAACGCTGCCGCGATCGATACGCTGTACCTGTCGCCGCTGCTGTTTCCCAAGCGCCCGTACCATGCGCTTCTGAAGGATGATAAGCTGCAGTCCGATGAGCTGAACAATCCCGTAAACGACTGCAAAAAGGCGGAGAATCTGTTCTACGATGAGGTCAATGCGTTTTTGTCGCTGCCTTCTGGGATCAAGCTGATTTATTACACCCTGCTGCACAGCTACCCGGAATTCTCCGGCTTTTTTGAATATGTCCATTTCCGGCCCGGTCCCGCCGACATCGCCAATTTGATCCGGACGGAGTTTACCGGGAAAATCTGCGCCAACGCGGACCTGACGCCCCTGATCCGCCATTATCCAAGAGAGCTGGCGTATGCCCTCGCCCTGGTCCGGGTGGATGACCTGTACTCCATCACGCCGCCGTGGCTGCTGCGGAATTTCCCCAGGATCGAGAATGTGATCAAGTACCTGCGCGGTACGCCTTGCGCCGAGGGATGCGCATACTGCCGGGATGTGCTGGATATCCACAGAGCGCTGAAGCAGACATTTGGCTTCGACAGCTTCCGCACCTATAACGGCGAACCGCTCCAGCAGCGCGCTGCGCAGGCTGCGGTGGACGGCAAATCCCTGCTGGCAGTTTTTCCCACCGGCGGGGGAAAATCGATCACGTTCCAGCTGCCTGCGCTTATGGCAGGCAGGGCGTTCCATGGCCTGACCGTCGTGATCTCGCCGCTGCAATCTCTGATGAAGGATCAGGTGGACAACCTGAACCGCCTGGGCATTACCGAGGCGGTAACGGTCAATGGCCTTCTCAGCCCCATCGAGCGGGCCGATGCATTGAGGCGCGTCCGCGACGGCTCCGCCGCATTGCTGTACATCTCTCCGGAGCAGCTGCGCTCGCGCAGCATTGAAAAGGCACTGACTTCCCGGAACATTGCCCGCTTCGTCATTGACGAGGCACACTGCTTCTCGGCGTGGGGGCAGGATTTCCGGGTGGATTATCTGTACATTGGCGACTTTATCCGGCAATTGCAGAAGGAGAAAGCGGACAAGAAGCCGATCCCCGTATCCTGCTTTACCGCCACCGCAAAGCAAAAGGTGATCCGGGATATCTGCGATTATTTCAAGAAGAAGCTGGACCTGGACCTGAAAATCTTCGCGTCCTCCGCCACGCGGGAGAACCTGCATTACGTGGTCCTGTATAAAGAGACGAATGAGGAGAAGTACAGTGCCCTCCGGAACCTGATCGCCCAGAAGGATTGTCCCACCATCGTCTATGTTTCCAGGGTAAGACAGGCCAAAGAGCTGGCGATCAAGCTGACCGCCGACGGATTCCCGGCGCGCCCCTTCTACGGAAAAATGGAGCCCAACGAGAAAATCGCGAACCAGGAGGCATTCATCCGCAACGAGGTAAGGGTGATCGTGGCGACCTCCGCCTTCGGCATGGGCGTGGACAAAAAGGATGTTGGGCTGGTCATCCACTATGACATCTCCAGCTCCCTGGAGGATTATGTCCAGGAGGCAGGACGGGCAGGGCGCGACCCCTCCATGCAAGCGGAGTGCTATGTCCTGTATAACGACAACGATCTGGACAAGCACTTTATCCTGCTCAACCAGACGAAGCTGAGCATCAGCGAGATCCAGCAGGTGTGGAAGGCGATCAAGGACATGACCAAGCTGCGGCCGCGTGTATGCTGCTCCGCGCTGGAGGTCGCCCGCTACGCCGGGTGGGACGATTCCACCGAAGATGTGGAGACCCGCGTAAGGACGGCAATCTCCGCGCTGGAAAATGCCGGCTATGTGAAGCGCGGAAGAAATATGCCCCAGGTTTTTGCCACCAGCATTCTTGCGCAGAATATGGAGGAGGCCGCCTTCCGCATTGAACAGTCCGTGCTGTTTTCGGATAAGCAGCGGACGGATGCAAAGCGCATTATCAAATCCCTGATTTCCAGCAGGAGCATTGCAAAGGCCGGAAATGATGACGCGGAATCCCGGGTCGATTACCTGGCGGATATCCTGGGCTTGACCAAGGAGGAGGTCATCAGCGCAGTCAACCTGATGCGCCAGGATGGAATGCTGGCGGATTCCCAGGATATGTCGGCATACATCCGGGCGACGGACACGGAGAATAAATCCGCCCAGATTCTGGACCGGTTCTCCCGGCTGGAAGCCTTCCTGTTGTCCCAGCTGACGGACGATGGATGCGAGTACAATCTCAAGGAGCTGAATGAAGAGGCGCTCCAGAATGGGATCTCCACATCCAGCGTAAAGGATCTGCGCACATTGATGTACTACCATACCATCAAAAACTATGTGCGCAAGGCGGAAAACAGCGGCGCGAAGACCGTGAAGCTCGTGCCAACAATGGAAATCTCCAAACTGACGGATAAATTCCAGCTGCGGATCGCGCTGTGCAGATTTATCCTGGAGGAACTGTATACACAGGCAGGTGAGCGGCCGGCCTCCAAGAAGGAAGAAAAGCCGGTCATGTTCTCCCTGGTGGGGCTATACAATGGGTACCTGTCCACGCCGCGCATAGATTTGCAGGGCCGGGAGGTAACGCTGCCCGATGTGGAGGATGCGCTGCTTTATCTGTCGAAGATCGACGCGATGAAGCTGGAGGGCGGATTCCTCGTCCTCTATAACGGCATGGAGATCCAGCGGCTTGTCACTGACAACCGGATCCGCTACAAGGTCGAAGACTATCGCTTCCTGGATGAATTTTACAAGCAGAAAATTCGCCAGATCCACATCGTTGGCGAGTACGCGAACCTGATGGTACGTGATTACAACGCTGCGCTTCAGTATGTGCAGGATTACTTCCAGATGGATTTCCGGCAATTTATCGCCAAATATTTTTCCGGCGGCCGGGAGAAGGACATTGACCGGAACATTACGCCGCATAAGTATCACCAGCTGTTTGGCGAATTGTCTGACATCCAGTCGAAAATCATCAATGATGCGGATTCCAGATACATCGTGGTCACCGCCGGGCCAGGGAGCGGGAAAACAAGGGTGCTTGTCCACAAGCTGGCGGCGCTGCTGCTCCTGGAGGATGTAAAGGACGAGCAGCTTCTGATGCTGACATTTTCCCGGGCGGCTGCCACGGAGTTCAAGAAGCGCCTTGTGGAATTGATCGGAAACACAGCCCATTATGTGGAGATTAAGACCTTCCATTCCTATTGCTTTGATCTGCTCGGGAAAATCGGCAGCCTGGACGGGGCCCAGGATGTGGTAAGGAATGCCGCGGAGCGGATTCGCAACGGCGAGGTGGAGCAGGGAAAAATTACAAAAAGCGTCCTCGTCATTGATGAGGCGCAGGATATGGATGCCGATGAATTTGACCTGGTCTGTGCCTTGATGCAGTGCAATGAGGACATGCGCGTGATCGCGGTGGGGGATGATGACCAGAACATCTATGGATTCCGCGGCTCAGACTCCAGGTACCTCCGCGCACTGATCGAGGATTATGGGGCGGTCAAATATGAAATGACCGAAAATTACCGAAGCAAGGCTTCCATTGTCGCGCTGAGCAACGCATTCGTATCCACGGTACACGAGCGCATGAAATCCGGCGGGATCGAAGCGGTTCAGAAGGAGGAGGGGACGGTCTGCATCACCCGCCACTACAGCCGCAGCATGGAGCAGGCAATCGTCAATCAAATCCTGGAATCCCGCGATTTTGGCAAGCGCTGTGTGCTGACCAATACAAATGAGGAAGCGCTGCGGGTGCTGGGACTCCTGCAAAAGAGCGGGGTCCGGTCGAAGCTCATCCAATCGATGGGCGGATTCCGGCTGTACGACCTTCTGGAGGTGCGGTCTTTCCTGCAGCAGATCGACGCGTCCCTGCAATCCTCGGTGATCCCGGACGCACTGTGGAAAAACGCGAAGCAGAAGCTATATCGGGATTATGCTGGCAGCCCCTGCCTGGAGATCTGCCGCAATCTTCTGCGGGATTTCGAGGAAACCAACTCCACGAAGTACCGTACGGATTTTGAGGAATTTCTCAAGGAATCCAACTATGAGGATTTCTATGATGATGAGCAGGAGGCCGTTTATGTTTCCACCATCCACAAGTCCAAGGGGCGGGAATTCAGCGCCGTGTACCTGATGCTGAGCGGGAACCAATGCGCTTCCGAGGAAGAGAAGCGCAAGCTGTATGTTGGCATGACGCGGGCGAAGGACGCGCTGTACATCCACTGCGATACAGACCTGTTTACGCAATTTGATCTGCCCGGCATCATGCGCATCGAGGACACTAACGCATACGCTCCGCCGGAGGAAATATCCCTGCAGCTTACGCACAGGGATGTGGTGCTGGATTATTTTAAGGGCAGGAAGGCGCTGATTTCCAAGCTTCGCAGCGGCAGACCGCTGTCCGTTTCCGGTGAATACCTTTCTGCTGACGCAGGCGGCAGGACGGTGCGCGTGGCCAAGCTTTCCAGGTCCTGCCGGGAAACGCTGCAGAAGCTGCTCAGGAGTGGATATGTTCCCCAATCTGCCAATATACGCTTCATCGTAGCGTGGCAGGGCATGAATGACACCGAGGAGACCCTCGTGATCCTGCCGGACATCCACCTGAAACGGGAAACGCCGCGTAAATAGGGGCATGCGTTTCCCTGCGGGCGGATGGCCACCGTTGAAGACAGGAACATCGCAACGGTCAAAGTCCAGCTTTCCCCAACCTTCTGGGGTTGGCTGTTCCAGTTTGGATAACAGATGCGGGTGATCTCGCCGGACGAGGTTGGGAAAGAATATAAGGCACGGTTAGGGGAAGTGCTGGAACAAAAATAAACTTGGAGGAAAGTACGATGGTTGATACGAAGAAAGAACAGGAACGGGACGAACTGCACCGTGCGATCTGGGCCATTGCCGACGAACTCCGGGGAGCAGTGGACGGCTGGGACTTCAAGAATTACGTCCTTGGCACAATGTTCTATCGCTATATCTCTGAAAATCTGGTCAATTATGTTAATCAAGGCGAAATTGACGCCGGAGACACGGATTTTGACTATGCTGCTATGTCTGACGCAGATGCAGAGATAGCCAGAGAAGGACTTGTTGAGGAAAAGGGCTTCTTTATCCTGCCCAGTGAGCTTTTCTGGAATGTTTTGAAGGTCGCTCCTGATGATGAGAACCTGAATATGACCCTGGAAACTATTTTCCGGCACATTGAGGAGTCTGCAAAAGGCAGCGAATCCGAGGGAAGCTTTGCCGGATTGTTCGATGACTTCGATGTCAACAGCAACAAACTGGGCAGCACCGTGGCAAAACGCAATGATAAGCTGGTCAAGCTGTTAAACGGCGTGGCCGCGATGAACCTGGGCGACGTGAAGCACCACGACATCGACGCCTTTGGCGACGCCTATGAATATCTGATGACCATGTATGCCAGCAATGCAGGCAAATCCGGCGGCGAGTTCTTTACACCCGCCGATGTCTCTGAGTTGTTGACCCGACTCGGAACTGTCGGAAAAACAGAGATCAATAAAGTATATGATATTTATCCCGCATATTTGATACAATCCAACGGAGCTGTGCGCGAGTGTACATAGGGGTGTGCAAACAGATTTTAGGGTGTGCAGGAAAGCGTGAGGGTGTGCAAAATGGTCGGGAGTTCCCGGCTTTTATTATGCAGACACATACTCGCTCGTGCGGTCGCCGTAATCACGGAGTGCCTGATACATTCTGGTATTGCCCATGAATGTCCAGACCATTATCTCTTTGCCCTTGAGTAAATCCACTGTAATCACCTCCAGATGGGCATGAAAAAAGAGCGGCTGGTTAAGTCGCTCTTTTATAAAGTTAAAAACA
>JAJQHS010000026.1:30799-44688 GCA_021199635.1 Bacillota bacterium | reverse complement strand
CCAGCTGCCCGACCCGGTGGTTGCGCCGGAGGCGCTGGAGGTCACGCTGCCCCAGTCGCCGGAACCCCAGCCGGAATCCCAGCCGGAGGAAATGCCGCAGGAGCCGGAGGAAGCCTCCGCCCCGGCGGAGCCGATGTCCGAGGAGACGGAGCCGCCCGCAGAAATGCCCCAGGAGTCCCGCGCCCGTCCGCCCAAAACCCGGAAGAAGCACAAGGGGCTGACCGCCGCGCTGATTGCCCTGGCGATCATCGTGCTGCTGTGCTTTGGCGGATACCTGTTTTATGAAAATTACTACCTGCAGACCGTCCTGGACATTTCCCTGGCCGGCTCTGAGGATTCCCTGACCGTAACCGTGAACAGCGAAATTGCCGACGACGCGCTGTATGTGGTATGCACGGATCCCTACGGCAACACCCAGACGCAGACCGTCTCCGGCGGTACGGCGGTATTCACCGGCCTGAGCCCCAGCACCAGCTATCGCGTTCAGGTGTATATCACCGGGTTCCACCGGCTCCAGGGCAAGCTGTCCGAAACCTATACCTCCCCCGCCCAGACCATCCTGTCCAATCTCCAGGCCACCACCGGTAATGAGGACGGCTCGGTGATCCTGAGCTTCTCCGTCCAAGGGCCGGAGGTTTCCGAGTGGATCATGACCTACAACGCGGAGGATGCGGAGCCGCAGAGCGTCAGCTTCTCCGGCCACCTGGTGACCATCACCGGCCTGACCGTCGGGAAGGAATACACCTTCACCCTGTCGCCGTCCTCTGAGCTGTACATCACCGGCACGGACACGATCACATTCATCCCCTCGGCCATCCTGTATGCGCAGAATCTCCAGATCCTCGGCTTCCAGTCCGGCGCGCTGATCGTGGATTGGGACGCGCCGGAGGATGGCACGGTGGAAAGCTGGCTCGTCCGCTGCTACAACGACCTGGGCTACGACAAGACCATCACAGTCACGGACACCGAGGCTTCCTTTGATGACCTGGACGTCACCTCCGGCTACACCGTGGAGGTCACCGCCGAAGGTATGACCCTTGGCTCCCGGGTGTTCCTCTCCGCCAATTCCATCACCTTCCAGGACATTCAGGCCACCTCGGAGGATGGCCTCAGCATTCAGGTCGCCTGGACGTATGAGGGCGCCGAGCCGGAGGGCGGATGGCTGCTGCTGTACGCCATTGACGGCAGCGACGACCAGCAGGTGGTGCAGTGTGACCAGGCGGAGGGTGAGATCACGCCCCTGCTCCCCGGGTGCCACTATGACATTACCATCCAGCCCGCATCCGGCGTAACCGTATTCGGCGGGACGAGCGAATATGACGCGCCCCAGGCGGAGGCTTTCTCCGGCTATCTAGTAACGGCGGAGAATATCCTGCTGAATATGTGCCGCACGCCGGAGGCGGAAGACTGGGACCAGGATGACGTAGCCGCTGAGGACTACACCACGATCTTCGCCGTTGGGGAGAGTGCCTCCTTCGTGACCCAGCTGAACTGCGAGTACAATACCTCCTCTGACCTGATCACCATATTGTACGTGATCCGGGACGCCGATGGGAACCTGATCAGCAATGCCACCCAGTCCATGACCTGGACCTCCATGTGGTACCGCAGCTACGGAAAGCTGACCATTCCCTTCATGCCGGAGGTCACAGGGGAATACACTGTGGCCATTTACTTCAACGGCCAGTCAGTGGCAGAGCAGGCCTTCACGGTGGTGGAGGTGACCGAGGAGACCGACACCTCCACAGAGACTCCCACAGAAGTGCCCACCGAATAACCGCTCACCAGGACCCGGCAGATTGCATACAGGAGATATATTTTCGGCTCCGGGCGCTCCCCGGAGCCGAAAAATTTCCCCACTTTTTTCGATTTTCTCTTGCATTCCGACACGCAAGGTGTTACAATGACCATGATTACCGGATACGGAGGCACGCTATGCACGTTCCCAGCTTTGCCGCACAGTTTTTCTTTGGCTACTATTACTTTTTCTTTTGGGAAAGGTAATAGCGATTTGTGCTGCAAAGATTGTTCCGGATGGCTGGTCAAGCATGACAGGCGCCGCACAGAATCGCTTCTGTGCGGTATTTCTTTTTATCAGGAGTGAATTTTACCATGATCGCAGTTCTCAAGCACGGCACGACCCCCGCTCAGACCGCCCACCTGGTGGACTGGCTGAAACACATGAATCTGGACGTCCACGTTTCCGAAGGCGCGGAGGTGACCGTCCTCGGCCTGATCGGCGACACCAGCCGGGTGGATATGGAGCTGCTGGGCAGCCTGGAAATCGTGGAAAGCGTAAAGCGGGTTTCCGAGCCGTTCAAGCAGGCCAACCGGAAATTCCATCCCAAGGATACCGTGGTGGACATCAGCGGCGTGAAAATCGGCGGCGGGCACTTTGCCATGATCGCCGGGCCGTGCAGCGTGGAATCCGAAGCGCAGATCATCTCCGTGGCGCAGTCCGTCAAGGCCTCCGGGGCCAGCATCCTCCGTGGCGGCGCATTCAAGCCCAGGACCTCCCCCTACGCCTTCCAGGGCATGAAGGGCGAGGGTATCCGCCTGCTTCTGGAGGCGAAGGCCGCCACCGGGCTGCCCATTATCACGGAAATCATGAACATCAACAACCTGCCCCTGTTCGCGGATGTGGACATCATCCAGGTAGGCGCCCGGAATATGCAGAATTTCGACCTGCTGAAGGAGCTGGGCAAAACGGACAAGCCCATCCTGCTCAAGCGCGGGCTGGCCAACACCCTGCAGGAGCTGCTGATGAGCGCGGAATATATCATGAGCGAGGGGAACGAGAATGTCATCCTCTGCGAGCGGGGCATCCGCACCTTCGAAACCTATACCCGGAACACGCTGGACCTCTCTGCGGTTCCCGTGCTGCATGAGCTGAGCCACCTGCCCGTGGTGGTGGACCCCAGCCACGCCACCGGAAAGGCGCGGCTGGTCGCCCCCATGGCCTGCGCCGCTGCCGCCGCCGGTGCGGACGGCATTATGGTTGAGGTGCATAACGATCCCGCCCACGCCCTTTGCGACGGTGCGCAATCCCTGACACCGCCCCAGTTCGACGCGCTGGCGTCCACGGTGCGCAAAATCCGGGAGGCGATCCAATGACCGTAGGGGTCCTGGGCCTGGGGCTGATCGGCGGCTCCATGGCGCGCGCCTACGCCCGGGCAGGTCACCGGGTGCTGGCTGCGGATAAGGACGAATCCATCCTGGCATTTGCCCAGCTGACCGGGGCAGTCAGCGGCGTCCTGCAGGAGGATACGGTACCCCAGTGCCAGCTGATCCTGCTGGCGATTTATCCGGATGGCTGCGCCGCCTGGCTGGAGCGCAACGCCCACCGGATCTCCTCGGACACCCTGGTGATGGACCTGTGCGGCGTCAAGGAGGAGATCTGCCGCCGCTGCTTCCCGCTGGCGCAGACCTACGGCTTTACCTTTATCGGCGGGCATCCCATGGCCGGCTCCCACTACTCCGGCTTCAAATACAGCCGCTCCAACCTGTTCCGTGGCGCGCCCATGGTTCTGGTGCCCCACCGGTTCGACGATATGGCGCTGCTGGAGCGGGCCAAGGAGGCGCTGGCCCCCTGCGAATTCGGCGCGTTCGCCGTCTGCACCGCCCAGGAGCATGACCAGCGCATTGCCTTCACCTCCCAGATGCCCCATGTACTGAGCAACGCCTACATCAAATCTCCCACCGCCTCCCATCACAAGGGTTTCTCCGCCGGGAGCTACAAGGATTTGACCCGGGTGGCCTGGCTGAACCCACAGATGTGGGCGGAGCTATGCATGGAGAACCGGGAGAATATGCTCTTTGAGCTGGACGCATACATTGCAAGTCTGCAATCCTACCGGCAGGCGCTGCAGGCCCAGGACATTGCCGCGCTCACAGCCCTGCTGGACGAGGGGCGCAGGCGCAAAGAGGAGGTAGACGGATGAAAACAGTACCGGTTCACGCATCCCGGGATTATTCGGTCAGAATCGGCGCCGGGCTTCTCAGCGAATTGGGCGCCCAGGCCGCCGCGGTCTGCCAAGTGGGCTCCGCCGCGATCGTCAGCGATTCCAATGTCTGGCCGCTGTACGGCGAAAGCGCCCGCAGCAGCCTGGAAAATGCCGGATTCCGGGTAGTGCATTTCATATTTCCCGCCGGAGAAGCCAGCAAAAACCCGGGGACTTACCTGGAAATTCTGAACTTTCTTGCAAATAATCACCTGACGAGGACCGACTGCGTCGTCGCCCTGGGCGGCGGTGTAGTGGGGGACATCGCCGGGTTCGCCGCCGCGACCTATCTGCGGGGCATTCCCTGCATCCAGGTGCCGACCACGCTCCTGGCTGCGGTGGATTCCTCCGTGGGCGGGAAAACCGCCATCGACCTGCCGGCTGGGAAAAATTTGGTGGGTGCATTCTGCCAGCCCAGGCTGGTGCTGTGCGACCTGGACGCCCTGTCCACCCTCCCGGCGGACGATTTCCGGGACGGCTGCGCAGAGGTCATCAAATACGGCATACTGTACGATGCCCAGCTTTTCGCCCATCTGGCTGGGGCAGGTCTGGCCTTCCGCCGGGAGGATGTGATAGCCCGGTGCGTGGCGCTGAAGCGGGACGTGGTGGCGCAGGACGAATTCGACACCGGCGTGCGCCAGAAGCTGAACTTAGGGCACACTGTCGGGCACGGTGTGGAGATTCAGAGCCGCTTCGCGATCTCTCACGGCCAGGCCGTGGCCATTGGCATGGCCATCATCAGCCGCGCCGGTGCGGCGATGGGAATCTGCAGCCCAGAATGCAGGGACGAAATTCTGTCCGTCCTGCACACCTTCGGCCTTCCCACTTCCACATCTTTCTCCGCCCAGGCGCTTTACGAATCCGCCCTGTCGGACAAAAAGCGCACCGGCGGCACGGTGAATCTGGTGATCCCCCAGACCATTGGCTGCTGCATCCTGCGCCCCACGCCCGTGGCGGAGCTGAAATCTCTGATCGAGGCAGGACTTTGATATGGACATTATCATTCAGCCGGGGCTCCTCTCCGGCGAAATCCCCGCCGTTCCCTCCAAATCCCAGGCGCACCGGCTGCTGATTTGCGCAGCTTTTGCCCATGCGCCCACGGTCCTGACCTGCCCGGACAGCAATCAGGACATCGACGCTACCGTCCGCTGCCTACGCGCCCTTGGCGCGGAAATCACGCGCCGGGAGGATGGGTTTCTGGTCGCCCCGGTTCGGGCGGTCCCGGGGACTGCGGCGCTGGACTGCGGGGAAAGCGGCTCCACGCTGCGTTTTCTCCTGCCCATAGCCGGTGCGCTGGGCGTAAATGCCACGTTCCGGCTGGCGGGCCGGCTGCCCCAGCGCCCACTCTCTCCGCTCTGGGAGGAGATGGAGCGGATGGGGTGCTGCCTCTCCCGCCCATCGGCGGATACCATCCTATGCACAGGGCAGCTGAGTCCCGGGGACTATTCCATCAGCGGCAGCGTTTCCAGCCAGTTCATCACCGGAATGCTGTTTGCGCTGATGCTGCTGCCCGGGCAGAGCACGCTGACGGTTACAGGAAAAGTGGAGTCCGCGCCCTACATCCGCATGACGCTGTCCGCGATGGGCGCGTTTGGTGTGCGGGTCCCGCAGGAAAGCCTCCGCTTCACTGTCACATCCCAGGCGCTTCGCTCCCCCGGCACCCTCCAGGTGGAGGGGGATTGGAGCAATGCCGCGTTCTGGCTGGCGGCCAATGCCCTTGGCTCCCGCGTCACCATCACCGGGCTGAACGAGGCTTCCGCCCAGGGCGATAAAAAAATCGGGGATTTCCTGCGGCAACTGGAATCCCCTGCCGTGATCGATGCCGGGCAGACGCCGGACCTGATTCCGGTGCTGGCCGCCGCAGCCGGGGCAAAAGCCGGTGCGGTTTTCACAAACGCCGGGCGGCTGCGCCTGAAGGAAAGCGACCGCCTGCTGACCACGGCGGCAATGCTGCGCAGCCTGGGCGGCTGCGCACAGATTCGCGGCGACGAGCTGATCGTTTCCGGCGGCGACTACCGGGGCGGAACCGTGGACGCTGCCGGGGATCACCGCATCGCCATGGCCGCAGCCATTGCGGCCACCGTTTGCACGGAACCCGTGACCATCCTGGGTGCGGAGGCCGTTACCAAATCCTATCCCCATTTCTGGGCGGACTACCGCCGGGCAGGAGGCAATTATGAGCAGCACTTTCGGTGACAATCTGAAATTATCCATCTTCGGCCAGTCCCATGGCCCGGGGATCGGCATGGTTCTGGACGGGATCCCCGCGGGGCTTGCGGTGGATCTTCCCCAATTACAGCGGTTCCTGGACCGGCGTGCACCGGGTCAGGGCGCATACGCCACCGCCCGGCATGAGGCGGATACGCCGGAATTTCTATCCGGGATCCTGGACGGCTTCACCTGCGGCGCGCCGATCGCTGCGCTGATCCGCAACACGGACACCCGCTCCGGGGACTATGCCAACCTGGCGGACTGCCCCCGCCCCGGCCACGGGGATTACACTGCCCAGGTCAAATACGGCGGTTTTCAGGATGCCGCCGGCGGCGGGCACTTCTCCGGCAGGCTCACTGCGCCGGTGTGCATTGCCGGTGGGCTATGCCTGCAGTGGCTGGCCTTTTCCGGAATCCGGATCGGCGCCCACATTCTGGACATTGCCGGGCTCGCGGACGAGCCATTTGACCCGGTTTCCCCGGCACTGTCCCGGGTTTCACCGGACTTTCCCGTGATCTCCTCCCAGGCCGGGGCGCAGATGCAGTCCCGGATCGCTGACGCGAAGCGGGATGGGGACAGTGTGGGCGGCATCATCCAGTGCGCCGTCACCGGTCTGCCCGCCGGAATCGGCGAGCCGATGTTCGGCGGCGTGGAAGGGCACCTTTCCCGCATTCTGTTTGGGATCCCCGCGGTCAAGGGGGTGGAGTTTGGCTCCGGCTTCACCGCGGCGCATATGACCGGCAGCCAGCACAATGACCCCTTCACCATGGAAGACGGTCAGGTGCGCACGGTCACCAACCACGCCGGAGGCATCCTGGGCGGGATCACCGACGGAATGCCTGTCATTTTCCAGGTGGCCGTCAAGCCCACGCCATCCATTTCCCAGCCCCAGCAGAGCGTTTCCCTGCGTCAGGGGTGCAGCGCGCCGCTTCAGGTGAAGGGGCGGCACGACGCCTGCATTGTCCCCAGAGCCGTTCCGGTAGTGGAGGCTGCGGCGGCAATCGCCATTATGGATCTGATCCTGGGCAACACCCAGACAACAAGGAGGAAATAACCATGGATATTCAAGAGCTGCGGGGCGAGATCGACCGCATTGACGACGACCTGGTAAAGCTGTTCACCCAGCGGATGGAGATCGCCGCGCAGATCGCCGACTGCAAAAAGGCGGAAAATCTGCCGATTTTTGTCCCCTCCCGGGAGCGGGAGAAGCTGGCGGACGTAGCGAAAAAGGCCGGCCCGGAGATGGCGAACTACACCCGGGTGCTTTACTCCAT
Source organism: Bacillota bacterium (assembly GCA_021199635.1). Lineage (GTDB taxonomy): Bacteria > Bacillota > Clostridia > Oscillospirales > Oscillospiraceae > Faecousia. The sequence goes on along the minus strand of JAJQHS010000026.1, from coordinate 37,202 downwards.
GCTCTTCGAGCTGAGCCGTAGCTACCAGGGCAAGCGCAGCGGGAACCTCTCCGCGCTTTACCAGCAGATCACCCAGGCCATTGCTTCCACGCCTCAGCTGTTCCCGCAGACACCCATGGTGGCCTGCCAAGGAGTGGAGGGTGCCTATTCCCAGATCGCCTGCGAAAAAATCTTCAAGAATCCCTTCATTATTTACTTCAAGAATTTTGACGGCGTTTTTTCCGCAATCGACCAGGGGCTTTGCCAGTACGGCATCCTGCCCATCGAAAATTCCACCGCAGGCTCCGTAAAAAAGGTGTACGACCTGATGATCCGCCACAATTTCTCCATCGTCCGCACCTTCCGGCTAAAGGTGGACCACAGCCTTTTGGCCAATCCCGGCGCATCCATGGATTCCATCCGGGAAATATACTCTCATGAGCAGGCTATCAGCCAGTGTGGGGATTTCCTGAACCGGCACAAGAATATTCAGCTCACGCCGGTGGAAAATACCGCCGTCGCCGCGGAAATGGTGGCCAATTCCGGGCGGACCGATCTGGCTGCCCTCTCCAGCCGGAGCTGCGCCGAGCTGTATGGGCTGCAATGCCTGGCATCCGGCGTGCAGGACGAGGGGAACAACCGCACACGGTTTATCTGCATCAGCAAAAATCTGGAGATCTATCCCGGCTCGGACAAAACCACCATTATGATGGTCCTGAACCACCGCCCTGGCGCGCTGTACCGGGTGCTGGCGCGGCTCTACGTGCTGGGCATCAACGTCACCAAGCTGGAATCCCGCCCCATCCCTGACCGGGATTTTGAATTCATGTTCTACTTTGACCTGGATACCTCCATTTATTCGGAGGAGTTCGTTCAGCTCATGTGCGAGCTGGGCGACCTGTGCGAGGAATTCAAATACTTGGGCAGCTACTGCGAGGTGGTGTGATGCAATGCGGACTGCTGGGCGAGAAGCTGGGGCACAGCTACTCACCCCAAATCCACCGCCTCCTGGGGGATTATGCCTATTCCCTGTTTGAGGTGTCCCCGGATGCGCTGGGCGCATTCCTGCGGCAGGGGGATTTCAGCGGGCTGAATGTGACCATTCCCTATAAGAAGGCAGTTATTCCCTACTGCGCCGCCCTCTCCCCCAGAGCCAAAGCCGTAGGCGCGGTGAACACCATCGTCCGCCGCCCGGATGGGACATTGATCGGGCACAACACGGATTATTTTGGATTCGAGCGGATGCTCGCCTCCACCGGGCTGTCCGCCGCCGGGAAGAAGGCGTTGGTCCTAGGCAGCGGCGGCGCAGCCAATACCGCGGTGGCGGTCCTGAGCGCCGCCGGGGCGGAAGTGGTCGTCATCTCCCGCACCGGGGAGAACAATTACCAGAATCTCGACCGGCATGCCGATGCCCGGCTCCTGGTGAATACTACGCCGGTGGGGATGTTCCCCAATGTGGAGGAAAGCCCCGTTTCGCTGGAGCCGTTCGGGGCGCTGGAGGGTGTTCTTGACGTAATTTTCAACCCTGCGCGGACGAAGCTTCTGATGGACGCCCAGCGGCGGGGGCTGGTCACCTGCGGCGGGCTGCAAATGCTGGTGTCCCAGGCCAAGGAGAGTGCGGAGTGGTTCACCGGACACGCCATTGACGACGGTGTGATCCCGGACATCCTGCGCACTATCCGTGCCCAGACGGAAAACATCATCCTCATCGGAATGCCCGGCTGCGGGAAGACCACCGTGGGGCAAATCCTCGCGGAGAAAACCGGCCGCCCCTTCCGGGATGCGGATGCCGAAATCGAAGCGAAAGCCGGGATGTCCATCCCGGAGATTTTCGCCCGCTGTGGGGAGGATGGCTTCCGGGCGCTGGAAACCCAGGTGCTCGCGGAGCTGGGGCGGCAGTCCGGCTGCATTATCGCCACCGGCGGCGGCTGTGTCACCCGGGCGTGCAACTACCCCCTGCTCCATCGCAACGGCGTCCTCTTCTGCCTGAACCGCGGCATTGACCATCTGCCAACCGCCGGGCGGCCTCTGTCGCAAAACGGGGATTTGCAGGAAATGTACCGCATCCGCCGCCCGCTTTACCAGCGCTTTGCCGACGTGCAGATCGATTGCACAGGCACGCCGGAAGCCGCTGCTATGGCGATTCTGGCCAGTATGGAGGGAGAAACATGAAAATTCTGGTAATCAACGGCCCCAATCTGAATTTGCTGGGCATCCGGGAGCCGGACATTTACGGTCGGCGCACCTTCGCCGATCTTCTGGCGCTGCTTGCCGACGTGGCGCGGGAGGAAAATCTGGAGGTCACCCAATTCCAGTCCAACCACGAGGGAGCCATCGTGGATAAGATTCAGGAAAGCCTGGGGAAAATCGATGGCATTGTCATCAATCCCGCGGCATACACCCATACCTCCGTAGCCATTCTGGACGCGTTGAAGGCGGTGTCCATCCCGGCAGTGGAGGTGCACATTTCCGACGTGGACGCCCGGGAGCCGTTCCGCCAGATTTCCTACCCGGGGATGTACTGCGAAAAAACCATCAAGGGCATGGGGCTGGAGGGCTACCGGCAGGCGATCCTGTACCTGAAGCAGACCTACGGCAAAGCATGAATTTTCCAACCGCGCATATGCCGATCCCGGGCATACTAAGCGGGAAGGGAGGGATTTTCATGCAGGTAAAAGGATGGGCGCTAACCATGGGGCTGGGCGCTGCCGCCGGAGCCGTGGCGGTGATGATGCTGCCCAAGCACTCCACCGCCCGGAAGCTGGCGGGCAAAGCCGCCGCTGCGGTGGAGGACACGGCCAAGCAGATGGCCGACTCGCTTACGGACCGGATGGAAATGTGATCTCCGGCGCGCTGCGCCAGCGTAATGCAGAGCGGATCCGCTTTCCGGAGGAAAAATCATAGCGTTTGCGGCAGTTCTCCGGGCTGCCGCATTCCGATCCTCCGCACATGCTTTCCCTCAAGTCCAGGCGCCGCTTCTTAATGAGGACAGAAAATTGGGCACATAACGCGCGCAACGCCGTGGCAGCTGAGGATGCAGCCGCCACGGCGTTCTTCTTTTTGGGGGGCAAATCTCCTGCCCCATTCTGCATTTTTTGCGTTTTATTCCGCGGTTACGGCGATGGCGTCATCCTCCACCGTCACGTGGATAGCGGAAATAGGCTTTTCAAAGGAATCGATGATTTTCTGGGAGATGGGGTCCTCCAGCTCCCGCTGGATGACCCGGCGCAGGTTCCGGGCGCCATAGGTGACCGAGTACGCCTTCTTCACCAAATGCTCCCGCACGCCCGGCGCCAGATCGATGGACAGGCCCCGCTCCTGGAGGCTCTGCTTCAGTTCGCCCAGCATGATGTCCGCAATGCCCAGGAAGTTCTCCTCGGTCAGCTGGTTAAAGGTGATGATCTCATCCACCCGGTTGATGAATTCCGGGCGGAGGAAGCCGCGCAGTGCCCGCATGGTCCGCTCCTTCACCTGGTCCTCCGGGGTGCGGCCAAAGCCCATGCTGCTCACGCCGCCCTCCGAGCCGGCATTGGAGGTCATGACGATGATCGTATTTTCAAAATTCACCACTCTGCCCTGGGCATCGGTGATCCTGCCGTCGTCCAGCACCTGGAGCAGGATGTTCAGCACATCCGGGTGTGCCTTCTCGATCTCGTCGAACAGCACTACGCTGTAGGGCTTCCGGCGGATCTTCTCCGTCAGCTGCCCCGCCTCGTCATAGCCCACATAGCCGGGAGGCGAGCCGATCAGCTTGGAGACAGTATGCTTCTCCATATATTCGGACATATCCAGGCGGATCAGGCTGTCCACGCTGTCAAACATATCGTCCGCCAGGCACTTCACCAGCTCCGTCTTGCCCACGCCGGTGGGCCCGACAAAGATGAAGGAAACCGGCCGCTTTTTGGGGGAGATCCCCACCCGATGGCGGCGGATGGCTCTGGACACCGCTTCCACCGCCTGGTCCTGCCCGACAATATGGGTTTTCAGCCGATCCTGCAGGCCGCTGATCTGCTCATATTCCTGCGCCTTGATCTTGGATGCGGGGATCTTCGTCCAAAGCTCGATGATCCTGGCCAAATTTTCCATGGTCACCGCGGGGGGCGGCACCTGCTCCAGCTTCTCGATCTGCTCGGCGACCTGGCACAGCTTGCTGCGGATATACGCCAGGCGCTCGTAATTCTGGTTCTGTGTGTCCTCCGTGAGCATTTGCAGCTCCAGCTCATAGTCGTCCCGCTCTTTTTTCAGCTCGGCGAGCTGGGAGATCTCCTTGCAGCGCAGGTTCACATCAGAGCAGGCCTCGTCCAGCAGGTCGATGGCCTTATCCGGCAGGAAGCGGTCCGTGATGTAGCGCTCCGACAGCACCACACACTGCCGGGCGATCTCCGGGGAGATGGTGACCCCGTGGAACTCGGCATAGCTCTTGGAAATGCCCAGCATGATCTGGCAGGCCTCCTCGATGGTTGGCTCCGCCACGGAGACCGGCTGGAACCGCCGCTCCAGCGCAGCGTCCTTCTCGATATACTTGCGGTATTCATTGTAGGTGGTGGCGCCGATGACCTGAATTTCCCCCCGGGACAGGGCGGGCTTCAGGATATTGGCGGCATTCATGGAGCCTTCCGCGTCCCCTGCGCCCACCAGGTTATGCACTTCGTCAATGACCAGGATGATATTGCCGCATTCCTTGATCTCGGCAATCAGGCTTTTCATGCGGCTCTCGAACTGGCCGCGGAACTGGGTCCCGGCCACCAGAGCGGTCAGGTCCAGCAGGAAAACCTCCTTATCCCGGAGCTTATAGGGCACATCGCCCGCGGCGATTTTCTGCGCCAGCCCCTCCGCAATGGCGGTCTTGCCAACGCCGGGTTCGCCGATCAGGCAGGGATTGTTCTTCTGGCGACGGTTCAGGATCTGGATGACCCGCTCTGTTTCCACGTCCCGGCCGATCACCTTATCCAGCTTGCCCTCCCGGGCGCGGCCGGTCAGGTCCATGCAGTAGCTGTCCAGGAATTTATGCTTCTTATTCTTGCGGCGGGGTGCCTCCTCCTTCTTATCGGAGGCCTGCTCCTTCCGGGGGGTAGGATGGCTGCCGCCGGGGGCAGCAGGCAGATTGGACGACCCAAAAAGCTGATTGAGCAGAGGGAACGTAGCCGTCTGGCTGTCCATATCGTCGTCATCGGAATCTCCCTGGTCGATCTGCCCGAACATGTTGCTCATATCGTCAGTCAGCGTGTCCAGGTCCTCGTCCGAAAATCCCATTTGCTTCACCGCCTGGTCGATCTGTGGGATTCCCAGACCCCGGGCGCATTTCAGGCAGTACCCCTCATTCATGGTAACGCCGTTTTCCACTTTGGTGATAAATACCACCGCTATATTCTTCTTGCACTTGGTGCAGAGCTTCGGCTGCATAACAAATCACTCCGTTTCTGCCGGAAAGCCATTTCTTCTGTCTAAGTATAGCACATTTGCAGGAGAAATAAGAGAATAAATTATGAATTGTTCCTTAAAGAGATGTGCATTCAAATTTTTCCACGCCGTCATCATACCATAGATGGGTCATATAAAGCCCGCCTGGGGGCACGGTAGGGCCGGCGGCGGTACGGTTCCCTGCGTCCAGGATCGCGCCGATCTGGGCAGGCTGGATTTTTCCCTCCGCCGCATATACAAGGGTCCCGGCCATGGCGCGGGCCATATTATACAGGAAGCCGTTGGCGCAGACCTTCAGCGTCACCAGCTCCCCCTGCCGCTCTACCTGGTAATAATATACGGTGCGAACCGTGGACCGGACATCCGTCCCTACACTGCGCACGGCGGCAAAATCGTGGGTGCCAACGAAGCAATCCGCCGCTCGCTGCATCACGCCCACATCCAGCGGGCGTGGATAGAACCAGGCGCGGTTTACATAAAACGGGTCCTTCAGCCGGGAATTGTAAATCTGGTATGTGTACTCCTTCCGCACGCAGGAGGCGATGGCATTGAAGCCCTCGTGAACCTCGAACGCCTTCGTCACCACAATGTCCTCGGGCAGATGCGTGTTCAGCGCATAAGGCAGCCGCTCGGCAGGGATGGTGGACGTGGTGTGGAAATTCGCCACATAGCACCGGGCATGGACGCCGGCGTCCGTGCGTCCGCAGCCGGTCATATGCACCGGATGGCCAACCACCATTGCCGCGGCCTTCTCCATGGTTTCCGCCACGGTGGGAAGATTTTTCTGCACCTGCCAGCCATGGTAGGCCGTACCCAGATATGTGAGGAACAGTGCAATATTGCGCATATACCACCTCAAAGCTGGAAGCTGCGCAGCAGGATCACCGCCGCCAGCGCGGCAGCGGTAATTCCGAACGCCTGGATATCCAGCCGGTTATAGTGCAGCAACTTCATCTTTGTGCGGCCGTCGCCGCCGCGGTAACAGCGGGCTTCCATGGCCATG
>JAJQHS010000026.1:11461-30789 GCA_021199635.1 Bacillota bacterium | reverse complement strand
CGGTCGCCCCGATGGTAGCAGCGGCACTCCATCGCCGTAGCCAGCTCATCCGCCCGGCGGAACGCGCTGATAAACAGGGGCACCAGGATGGGGACCAGCGCCCTCACCCGGTCCATCAGCTTGCCGGTCTCAAAATCCGCGCCTCTGGCCTTCTGGGCGGACATGATTTTATCCGTTTCCTCAATCAGCGTGGGGATGAACCGCAGGGCAATACACATCATCATCGCCAGCTCGTGAACGGGGACGTGGAGCTTCTTCAGCGGTGAGAGCAGCGATTCCAGGCCATCCGTCAGGGAGATGGGCGATGTGGTATACGTCAGCAGGAAGGTACACGCCAGCAGCATGAGGATCCGCGCCAGCATGAAAAAGGCCCGGGTCAGGCCCTCCAGCGTGATGGTGATGCGCCAGAAGGAGACCAGAACCGTTTCACCGCCGGTAAAGAACAGATTCAGAATGGCCGTGAAGGTCAGCAGGAACACCATAGGCCGCATGCCCCGCAGGAATGCCTTCCCCGGCACATGGGACATGCGGATGCACACCAGCAGGAACGCCAGCATCATCCCGTAGGAGATCAGGCCGTCCGCCATGAACAGCGCGACAATATATACAACCATGCAGATCAGCTTGGTGCGGGGGTCCAGGCGGTGGATCACGGAATGTCCCGGGAAAAACTGCCCCAGGGTAATGTCTTTAAGCATGGGCGGCGCCTCCCTTCAGGCGTGTCAGCGCTTCTACCGCCTGCTCCATGGTGTACACCTTCGGTACAGGCAGCCCCAGCTGGATCAGCCGCAGGAATACCCGGGTCACATCCGGGATATCCAGGCCCATATCCAGCAGATCCTCCGCCCGGGAGAATACCGCGCCGGGCGTATCGTCCATAACCAGCCGCGCGCCATTGAGTACGATCAGCCGGTCCGTAAGCCGTGCCACATCGTTCATGGAATGGCTGACCATCATAATGGTGGCATTTTTTGCCTTGCGGTAGGTTTCGATATTTTCCAGGATTCCCTGGCGGCCGACCGGGTCCAGCCCGGCAGTGGGTTCGTCCAGGATCAGCACCTCTGGCTCCATGGCGATCACGCCGGCGATGGCCGCGCGGCGCTTCTGCCCGCCGGACAGGTCAAACGGGGAAGCCTCCAGCTGCTCCTCCGTCACGCCCACGAAGCCCGCGGCCTCCCGCACCCGGCGGTCGATCTCCGCCTCTGGGAGTCCCATGTTCTTAGGGCCGAAGGCGATGTCCTTATATACGGTCTCCTCAAACAGCTGATATTCCGGGTACTGGAACACCAGTCCCACCCGGAACCGCGCCTGGTGGGTGAAGGTTTTATCCGACCAAATATCCCTGCCGTCCAGCAGCACCGTCCCCGATGTGGGCTTGAGCAGGCCGTTCAGGTGCTGCATCAGGGTGGACTTGCCGGAGCCTGTGTGCCCGATCACGCCGATAAACTCCCCCCGCTCCACGCTGAAGGATACATCGTCCAGCGCTTTATGCTCGAACGGGGTCCCGGCGCTGTAAATATGGGTCAGGTTTTTTATTTCTAAAATTGGCGCCAAATCTCTTACCTCCCGCGGGTCAGACCTTCAGACTTTCGTAAAGTGTCTGCGCGCATGATTCCACGTCCAGCCGGTCCAGGGGCAGCTGAGAGCCCCGCTGGTTCAGTTCCCAGCAAAGCTCCACCGTTTCCGGCGCGGCCAATCCCAGGCTGTGCAGCAGCGGGACCTGGGCAAATACCGCCTCCGGCGTACCGTCCGCCGCAATGCCGCCCTTGTCCAGCACGATGACCCGCTGGGCTTTGGCGGCTTCCTCCATATGGTGTGTGATGAGGATCACGGTGATCCCCTTCTGCTGGTTCAGCTGGGTGATGGTATCCATGACCTCCCGGCGCCCCCGGGGGTCCAGCATAGCCGTAGGCTCGTCCAGGACGATGCACTTCGGCTCCATGGCGATGATCCCGGCGATGGCCACCCGCTGCTTCTGCCCGCCGGAGAGGAGATGGGGCGCATGCTCCCGATATTCGTACATCCCCACCTGCTTCAGCGCGTGATCCACCCGCCGGCGGATCTCCGGGCTGGCAACGCCCAGATTCTCCGGGCCGAAGGCCACGTCCTCCTCCACCACATTGGCGACGATCTGGTTATCCGGGTTCTGGAACACCATGCCGGTGGTGCGCCGGATGGCGATCAGGTTCTCCTCCTCCTGGGTATCCATCCCGAATACCCACACCTTGCCGCCGGAGGGCAGAAGTATGGCGTTGAAATGCTTCGCCAGCGTGGATTTCCCGCAGCCGTTGCTGCCCAGGATCGCAGTAAAGCTGCCCTCGGCAACGGACAGGTTCAAGTCCTCAAATACGGTGACGCCGGGCGTGTCCTCCACGCCCGGATACGTATACGCCAGATGTTCCGCAACAATTGCATTGCTCAAAAGGGTATCCTCCAATTCAGGGTGTCCACCGGCCGGTGGCGCCGCAGGGCAGCATTCGCCCCGTGGATGTGACCGGCAGACCAAGCTCCTCCGCCTGGGTATGCCCGCCGTACTGCGCGGCGAACACCGCGTCCGCGGCATAGCCCACCGCTGAGGGCGCCAGCCCGGTGGTATAGGAATTGATGATCACAAACAAAGGATTCTCCGTCAGCAGCTTTGCCGTTTCCAGCAGGAAGGGATAGAAGCTGGTTTCCATCTTCCACACCTCACCGCCGGGGCCCCGGCCATAGCTGGGCGGGTCCATAATAATACCGTCATAGCGCCGCCCCCGGCGAATTTCCCGCTGGATGAATTTCCCGCAGTCGTCCACGATCCAGTGAATGGGCCGGTCCCCAAGTCCGGACGCCTGGGCGTTTTCCTTTGCCCAGGCAACCATGCCCTTGGCGGCGTCCACGTGGTACACCTCCGCGCCCCCCGCGGCCGCCGCGAGGGTAGCGCCGCCGGAATAGGCGAACAGGTTCAGCACGCGCACCGGCCGGTGGGCATCGGCCACCGTCTGCCGGATATAGTCCCAGTTGGCCGCCTGCTCCGGGAATACGCCGGTGTGCTTGAAATTCATAGGCTTGACGTAGAAGGTCAGGTAATCCCGGTAGTGGATCTTCCAACGCTCCGGCAGGCTATGGTCGGACCAGTGGCCGCCGCCGGTGCTGGAGCGGAGATACCGGGCATCATACCGGCTCCAGCCCGGATGGGTCTTTTCCGTCTGCCAGATCACCTGGGGGTCAGGCCGGACCAGCAGGTACTTCCCCCACCGCTCCAGCCGCTCCCCATCGGAAGCGTCCAGCAGCTCATATTCTTTCCATTGATCGGATAACCAGCTCATGGTTCCTCCCGTTAATTTGTATTTTCCCCCGTATCCTCCGACGGTTCCTCTGTCTCCTCCGTCGGGTCGGTGGATTCCTCCGTGGGATCGGCAGGCTCCTCTGTCCCGCCGATCTGCGCCAGGTATGCCTCCCAATCCGCCTGGGTATGCACCGTGCATACCAGGTACGGGGCGCTGACGCCGGAGTTGACCGTCCCGGAAATGCCCTTGTAGGAGTACAGCGGGCTGCCGTTCTTATCCACCAGGTACACATAGTTATCCTTCAGGTAGGCGGAGGACAGTCCCACCTCGCCTGCGGCGGCGATGGCGTTGACCTCGGTCTGGGTCAGTTTCACCAGGGAGCGCTTGACCAGCGTGGTCTGCCCGGCCTCCGCCAGCAGCTTGCAGTAATCATTGGCCACCGCGTTGCAGCTCGTGCAGAAGTCCACGATCACATGGCAGTCGCATTCCTCCGTAGGCATATCCTCCGGATAGACATACGCCGTTGCCGTCCGGCTGATGCCGGAATCGTAGGTGCGCACATCCATGGAGCAGGCGTCCGTGGCCAGCTTACCGCAGTCTAGGCACACGGTCACCTTCACCATCGCGTTGGAATCGTACAGGGAGATATCCGAAAGGCTCTCGTGTAGCGGCTCCATGACCTTGTTCCAGAGCCGGGCGGAGGGGTTCCCGCTGGTTCCGACCTGGATGATTTCCTCCGGCGTCAGATATCCGCTCCAAACGGCGGCGGTATAGTAGCCGGTGTAGCCGCAGAACCACAGGTCCTTCCGGCTCATGGTGGTACCGGTTTTACCGGCGACGGAAATGCCGATATCATCCAGGTCTGCCAGGGTGCCGGTGCCGTAATCTACCGCACTGTCCAGGCAGTAATTCACGTAATTGACCGTTTTTTCGCTGATGATCTGCACGGAATCCTGGGTGTTGTCCAGCACCAGGTTGCCCTCGCTGTCATACACCTTGGTGAAGGTCCTGCCCTCCCGGTAGACGCCGTCATTGGCAAAGGTAGCATAGGCGCTGGCCATATCCCGCACGGTCACGCCAAAGGTCGGCGCGCCCATGCCCAGCGGCGACCAGCCGATATCGGAATAAACCGTCCCATTGGAGCTGGTGTATGATTCCACCAGCGTGGACAGTCCGAACTTATCCCGGGCAAACCGGAAGCTGTACTCCAGGCCGATCTTATCCAGTGTGTTGACCGCCACCGCGTTCACGGAGGAAACCAGGCCGTCCAGGACCGTGCGGCTGTAGGAATAGGTCTTCGTATCGTTCCTGGGGAACGGCGTTTCATCCACATAGTAAAGCGGCAGATCGTCTATGACCGACGCCGGCGTGATCGCCCCCAGCTCAAAGGCCGGCGCGTAGACCGACAGCGGTTTGATGGCGGAGCCTGGCTGCAGCGTTGCGTCCGTGGCGCAGTTATAGGCGTCGTGGACGGTTTTCTCCCCCACGCCTCCGGCCATGGCCACAATGTCGCCGGTGGTATTGTCAATGATCACGATGGCGGACTGCAGCTGCTGCAGGCTCTGCGTCTCCGGGATCTGGGTCAAGTCCGTGTAAATGGCATCCACCGCATTCTGCACCGTCATATCCAGCGTGGAATATATATGGTACCCGCTTTGGGACGCCAGACGCTTGAAGTCCTCCTTCGTGGTGCTGTTCCATTCCAGCCCCGCCTGCTCGCAGAGCATCTGCGCCACGTCCTCCAGCACAGTATCTACGAACCAGGAGTACACCGTCTGGGACGCGTCGCCGCTGGCCGTGGTAGGCTCCCCGCACTGCGGGCAGTAATAAACGCCGTCCTCCAGCAGGTAGGTGCCGCGGTGGCCGTGGTAGCCGCATTCCTCGTTCTTGCAGTCCACGTACTCATCGTCGTCGTCAATGCCGCGCTTGAACACCAGCTCCTGGTTGTAGGCTTCCCAGTATTCCTCCTCGGTCAGCCAGCCCTGGTTGCGCATTTCATAGAGGGTGTTGACCTGGCGGATGCGGTTCTCCTCCAGTCCGGTCAGGCCGTCGCTGTCCAGCGTTTCGCGGTACGGGTCATAGCGGGAGGGGTTATTTGTTATGCTGATAATGCAGGCGCATTCCGCCACCGTCAGATCCTCCAGCTCCTTGCCGAAGTAGGTCGCCGCGGCGGCTTTTACACCGGTGCAATTCTCGCCCAGGTAAATTTTGTTCAGGTACCATTCCAGCACGACGGTCTTGTCGTACCGCTTCTCAAATTCTGTGGCGCGGAAAATCTCCTGCACCTTTCGCTGGACGGTAACATCGTCGGCACTGTCGTCATATTCCAGGTACAGGTTTTTGATCAGCTGCTGGGTGATAGATGAACCGCCGAACTGGCTGCCGGAACCGACGAACATGTTGATGCAGGCCTTGATGGTGGTAAACCAGTCCACGCCCTGATGCTCAAAAAAGCGCTTGTCCTCAATGGCTACCGCCGCCTGGATCATGGCCTCGGGGATCTCGTCATATGAGGCCCAGTCGCTGCTGGTTTCCGCGTAGAGCTTCTGCAGGACCTGGATGTCGCCGTTGGAATCCACATAGTACACGTAGGAGTTGCCGGACTGGTCAAAGCCCTCCAGCTGCACCTCCGAATTGGGCAGGATATCCGTTTCCAGATAATCCGCCAGGATCCCCACAAAGCAGAACAGGCAGATCACCGTAATGACCGCCACCGTCGCCGCGGCGCCAACGGCAATTTTCAGGAGCGCATAGACAAAGCTCCACAACCCCCGCAGGATCACCAGGAAGCGGTTCGGCTTCCAGGATTGACGGGAAACGCGCCGTGCGCCGCCGGAATTTTGATTGCCCATATTGAAACCTCCATGATATGCAGCCGCTGCCGGCTGCACGCAAAGAAACCTGCCTACCATATGCAGGATTGCATAGCATTAGTTATATGATTATAGCATACCCCAAAGGAAAACGAAAGCCCCAAAATTGCTGATAAAGCAAAAAAATCCGGCCATACTACTCCAGAAGGAGGGATGTCCCTGTGAAGCGATGGAAAGCACTCCCCCGCGCGGTTCTGATTGGGCTGATGCTGGGCATCCACCACGGGAAAATCGCCCTGTGGAACGGTGACGACCCGGAGCCGGTGCAGGTGTTTCCCTACAGCGCCGTCTCCCTTCCGCCTGCGGATCAGCGTGCGCTGGAGATCGGCATACCCATTGGCAGCCGCGCTCAGCTGAACCAGCTGCTGGAGGACTACCTGTCATGATATAGTAAACTTTCCTCTTGATTTTACGGAGCAGATGGAGTAGAATAGCCTCATCACAGATTCCTATGGAGGATTGCGATATGGAAGACGCATTTGGCTCCGACTTTATCTCTATTTCCGACGAGGACGGGAAGGAATATGAGCTGGAGGTCCTCTCCGAGCTGATTTACAACGGCGCGACCTATCTGGCGGTGATCCCCGCCGGGGAGGAGAGCCCGGAGGGCGCAGAGATTCAGGTGAGCATCCTCCGATCGGCAGAGGAGGACGGTGAGCCTATCCTGTGCGCCATCGAGGATGAGGCGGAGCTGGAAGCCGTCTACGACCTGCTGATGGATTCCCTCTACGCGGAGGAGGAAGACGGCTGATTCATTTTTTCTCCTGCTTGGTGCGTGATGTGTCCTGTTGGACCCACATCTTGTAATCGGGATGCTTTTTTCCGGATTGGATTGCAGACCTCCCGCCCCCGCTTTGACGACGGGCGGACGCTGGGAGCAGCGAAAATTCAGAGCGGCAACCCACCTGCCGAATCGTGCAGGTCATAATTGGACGCACACGGCTAAAGCGGGGTTAGGCATAGGGAGCTTCGGCTCCCTATGTTTTTTCGCATCCGCCTGGCCAGCGTGGGAACGAACGGGATAAATTTTTCGCTTTTTCCCGCTTTTCAGGAAGAAAGGACTTGAAACTGCCGGAGAAATCCGTTATAATACCAAGGTCTACGCGCACCCTTATCCTGCGCGGCGTACCATACGGACAAGGAGAGGAATTGATTACATGAGCGCATCCAACAAGAAAAAACTCCGCAAGGAGCAGCAATCCGCCGCACTGACCGAAAAGCAGCGGAGGCAGCAAAAAGAAGATAAATCCCTGAAAGCCTATACTATTACCTTCGTAGTTGTTATGGTACTCGTTATCGCCATCGTGCTGGGCATCGCCCTGAAAACGCCGGTGGAGGGCGCCATCCTGCGGGGCAGCAAGGCTGTCAGCATTGGCGACCGTACCCTGTCCACCACAGAACTGAGCTACTTCTATGTGGACGTGATCAATGAATACTACAGCTATTATTATTCCCAGCTCTACAGCACCTATGGCAGCTATTGGTCCATTTTCCTGCCTTTCTCCACCTCTACGCCGCTGAACGAGCAGGAGTATGACTCCACCGACGGAACCACCTGGGCGGATTACTTCATCGACGTCGCCATTGACAACGCCGCCAGCACCTACGCGCTGTATGACGAGGCAATGGCCGAGAACTACACGCTGGACGAGGATACCCAGGCCACGCTGGACGCCATGGAGGAAAACATGGAGTACTACGCCTCCTACTATGGCTACAGCAGCACGAACGCCTATCTGCGTGCCGTCTATGGCAGCGGCGCCACCCTGAAGAGTTACCTGAAATACTACGAGATCTATGCTACCGCGATGGCATTCTACTCTGACTACTCCGATTCCCTGACGTATACCGAGGACGATTACCGGGCATACGACGCGGATATTTATAATGAGTATTCCTCCTACTGCTTCGCGTACTACACCGTCACCGCCAGCAGCTATCTGGAGGGCGGCACGGAAGTGACCGACGACGATGGCAACACCACCACCGAATACTCCGACGAGGAATACGCCGCCGCCCGGGAAGCGGCCAGGGCCGACATGGAAACCCTGCTGGCCTCCGGTGCCACCGACGCCGACAGCTTTGACGAGGCCATCCAGGCGCTGGAGATCAACGCGGACGCCACCGCCTCCTGCACAGAATATTCCTATGTCCAGTACGCCAACCTCACCTCCTATATCTCCAACTCCTCCTTCAACGAGGAGGCGCAGCAGTGGCTGTCCGAGGATGGCCGCGCGGTTGGCGACATTACCTCCTACACCATCACCACGGAAAATGACGACGGCGAGGAAGAGGTCAGCAGTTACTACGTGCTCCTGTACCTTGGCAGCAATGACAACACCGATCTGATGATCAATGTCCGCCACATTCTGGTCGCCTTTGAGGAGGATGACGACGGCAATGTCACCGACGAAGCCAAGGAAGCCGCTTTGGAGGAAGCCCAGACCCTGCTCGCCAGCTGGAAAGCCGGCGCCTCTACCGAGGATGCCTTTGCCGAGCTGGCCGAGGAAAACTCCGACGATACCGGTTCCTCCAGCAATGGTGGTCTGTACGAGAATGTCTACTACGGCGAGATGGTGGACGCGTTCAATGACTGGTGCTTCGATGAAAATCGCAAGGCAGGCAACACCGACATCGTGGAAACCGACTATGGCTACCACATTATGTACTTTGTGGGTCAGTGTGAGCTGAGCTACCGGGATTATATGATCGACACCCAGCTGCGCTCCGATGATCTGTCCGCCTGGCACGATGGCCTGGTGGCGGAGTACGAAGTCACGGTGCTTGATCTGTCCCACATGGCCTATGACTTTACGCTGAGCTGAATTGCCCCCTGAAATGTTCGAAGCTCCGGAGCCCGCGCTGGCTCCGGAGCTTTTTGCAGTCCGTTTCTCTCGGCCCGGTGTATATTCTGCTGCCCCGGTGCGAAAACTCTTACCGGGTGATTGCATGAACGGTAAGAAAAAATATGGCGCGGCCATCGCAGGTGCTTTGGCCGGGGCGGTAAACGGGCTGTTCGGCGCAGGCGGGGGAATGGTGCTGGTGCCCGCGCTGACAAGCCTGACGGAGCTACCGGAGGATGCGGTTTTCCCGTCCTCGGTATCCATCATCCTTCCCATATGCGTCGTTTCCCTGGCGGTTTCGTCCCAGACTTCCGGGCTCCCTCTGCAGACGGCCTGGCCTTACCTGCTGGGGAGCATTCCCGGCGGTCTGCTGGCCGGGCTCCTGGACGGAAAGCTTCCGGTCAAATGGCTGCACCGGGTGCTTGGCGGGATGATCCTGTGGGGCGGGATGCGCTACCTGTGCTGAGTTTAGTTCCGGTGTGCATCCTGGCCGGGATGCTTCTGGGGTTCCTGTCCGGCCTGGGCGTTGGCGGCGGCTCCCTGCTGATCCTATGGCTGACGCTGGCGCTGGACACAGAGCCGCTCATCGCCCGGGCGATCAACCTGATGTTCTTCATCACGGCAGCAGGAAGCGTCTGCCTGCTGCGCTGGAGGCGGGGCAGGCTGCAGCTGAGGGCCATTCTGCCCGCTATGCTCACCGGCTGCCTGATGGCCGGGCTTTTTTCCTGGGTCAGCGCTTCCATCGACCTGGCGCTGGCGCGGAAGGGCTTCGGCATCCTCCTTCTGGTGACCGGCGTGCGGGAGCTGCTTTACCGCCCGCGGAAGGACAAGTAGCCCTCCAGGATCAGCGACGCCGCCACCGCATCCACCGTATCCTTCCGTTTCTGCCCATGGTAATTGTGCTGGGACAGGATATTGTGCGCCTCCACAGTGGTGCGGCGCTCATCCCACATAACCACCTTCCGGCCGGATGCCTCCTCCAGCTGCCGGGCAAAGTCCCGGCAGAGCGCCGCCCTGGGGCCTTCCGTGCCGTCCATATTCCGGGGAAGCCCGACGACGATCTCCCCCACCTGGTTTTCCTCCGCCAGGCGGCAGATGTCCGCCAGCGCCTTTTCTGTGTTCCGGCTCTTGACGACATAGGTGGCGCCGGTGATCGTGCAGAGCAGATCTGAGATAGCGACCCCGGTCCGGGCGTCGCCGTAATCGATTCCCATGATTTTCATGCGTGTCGTTCCTTTCCCCGTGGTGCTACCATTATATACCATCTGCGCGGAAAAAGAAAGTGTGAATCCTCCGGACTCCCTCCGGAGGATTTGCCATGCCCGGTCTTTCGGAAAATTTCCCAAAAATACGGAGAAAAAATTGTTGACTATATAAAAAAGCTGTGGTAGAATGGCTTTACCTGTGAAAAAAGGCTGTGTTTGGTGCGCCTTTTTCAGCCCCGCGGCGGCAGTTGTAGTTGGCCGTCCAACCAAATTTTACTGGACAGGGTTATACAGGGAGGCAATATTTTAAGGAGGTGCCGATATGCGCGTAAAAGTCACTTTGAGATGCTCCGAGTGCAAGCAGAGAAACTACAATACCATGAAGAACAAGAAGAATGACCCTGATCGTCTCGAGATGAAGAAGTATTGCAGATTCTGCAAGAAGCACACCATCCACAACGAGACGAAGTAAGGAGGGGCTATAATGGCAGACGTGAAAAAGGAAAACTGGTTCAAAAGAATGCTGGGCTGGTTCAAACGGCTCTGGGGCCGCATCTGCAAGTACTTCCGTGAGCTGAAAAGCGAGCTGAAGAAGGTTGTATGGCCCACCCCGCAGCAGGTAGCCAAGAACACCCTGATCGTCGTTGCGTGTGTTCTGGTTGTTGGCGTCTTCATCTGGCTGTTCGACCTGGTGGCTCAGGTCGGTGTCGATGCGCTGATCAACGCATTCCACTAAGGTGGGTGCTATGGCAGATGCTGCAAAGTGGTATGTGATCCATACCTATTCCGGTTATGAAAACACTGTAAAGGCAACCATTGAGAAGACCGTGGAGAGCCGTCACCTGCAGGATGTGATCCTGGCCGTTTCCATCCCGATGGAAACCGTCACCGAGATCACCGAGTCCGGTGTCAGCAAAACCTTCGACCGGAAGGTGTACCCCGGCTATGTACTGGTGAAGATGCTTTACAGTGATGACACATGGCACATCATCAAAAATGTCCGGGGTGTCACCGGCTTTGTCGGTACATCCAGCAATGATCCCACCCCGCTGTCGGAGGATGAGGTATACCAGATGGGCGTAGAAAAGCGCGAGATCGTAGTCAACTATTCCGTTGGCGATACGGTTCGCATCCTGGACGGCCCGCTGAGCAGCTTCACCGGCACGGTGGAGAGCATTGAGGTCGAAAACAACGCGGTCAACGTTATCGTATCCATGTTTGGCCGTGAAACCTCCGTCGAGTTTGAACTGGATCAGGTGGAGGTCGTTTCCCCGTAAACGCATCGGGCCGGGCATCCGGCCGGACCGTGGGAGGGGCTCACCGCCCCGAAAAATGCGCATGGCGCATCATTACCACATTTTATTCAGGAGGTGCTTATTATGGCACAGAAAGTTACCGGTATTATCAAACTGCAAATCAATGCCGCCAAGGCGACCGCCTCTCCCCCTGTAGGCCCCGCCCTTGGTCAGCACGGCGTGAACATCGCCGCATTTATCAAGGAATTCAACGCCCGCACCAAGGATCAGGAGGGCTACAAGATTCCTGTCGTCATCACGGTTTACGCAGACCGCAGCTTCACCTTCATCACCAAGACGCCCCCCACTCCCCTGCTGGTTCTGAAGGCCGCAGGCCTGGAGAGCGGCTCCGGCGTGCCCAACAAGCAGAAGGTCGGCTCCCTGACCGCCGCGCAGGTCACCGAAATCGCCAAGACCAAGCTGCCCGATCTGAACGTGAATTCCCTGGAGGCTGCAGAGAGCCAGGTTCGTGGCACCTGCCGTTCCATGGGCATCACCGTTACTGACTGATATTTGCTGACCGAGGTGCAGCATACCTCGGATATGTGGGAGGATTTTTCCGCATCACCACGATAAGGAGGATAAATACATTGTTTAGAGGCAAAAAGTACAAGGAGAGCGCCAAGCTGATTGACCGCTCTGTTCAATATGATCCCATGGAGGCTCTGAGCCTGGTCGTGAAGGGCGCTTCCGCGAAGTTCGACGAGACTGTTGAGCTGCACATCAAGCTGGGTGTTGACTCCCGTCACGCGGACCAGCAGGTCCGCGGCGCCGTGGTTCTGCCCAACGGCACCGGCAAGACCCGCCGGGTCCTGGTCTTCACCAAGGACGCCAAGGTCGAGGACGCCAAGGCCGCCGGTGCAGATTACGTGGGCGGCATGGAGCTGGTGGAGAAGATCACCAAGGAAAACTGGTTCGACTTTGATGTCGTCGTGGCCTCCCCGGACATGATGGGCATCGTTGGCCGTCTTGGTAAGGTCCTGGGCCCGAAGGGCCTGATGCCCTCCCCCAAGGCCGGCACCGTGACCCCCAATGTCGGCGCTGCCGTCAAGGAGATCAAAGCCGGTAAGGTGGAGTACCGTCTGGACAAGACCAACATCATCCACTGCCCCATCGGCAAGGTTTCCTTTGGCCCCGAGAAGCTCCAGGAGAATATGGACACCCTGGTTCAGGCCGTTGTGAAGGCGAAGCCCGCAGCTGCCAAGGGCCAGTATATCCGCTCCTGCACCGTGGCCTCCACCATGGGCCCCGGCGTAAAGGTTTCCACTACGAAGTACCTGTAAGCTGATTTTCCCCGCAGATTTCCATCTGCGGGGAAATTTCCGAGAAAAAGGGAAATTTATAAAAAATCCCTTGACAAATCGGAAAAGAAAGTGTACAATCTATCCGTTGCCAAAGACAGCAGGTGGCCTCCGGCCGTAAATCCTGCCGAGGTGCGCTGATAAGATTTCTGCGTGTCTTTCTGTCTTCTGGCAGGAAGACATTTTTATTTTTTCGGAGGTGAAAAATAATGCCCAACGCAAAGGTTCTTGAGAGCAAGAAGGCCATTGTGGAAGCCCTGAGCGGCAAGATCAAGGAGTCCTCCTCCGTGGTTTTCGTCGATTACAAGGGCATCACCGTTGCTCAGGATACCGACCTGCGTAAGCAGTTCCGTGAAGCCGGCGTAGAATACTCCGTTGTTAAGAACACGCTGACCAATTTCGCTGCCAAGGATGCAGGCTACGATTTCAGTGAGCTCCTCAATGGCACCACGGCTATGGCTTCCACCACCGGCGATCCCATCGCCCCGGCCCGTATCGTGTGCGAGTTTGCCAAGAAGAACAGAGGCGTTCCCCTGTCCATCAAGGGCGGCATCGTGGAAGGCTCTGTCCTGTCCGCCGAGCAGCTGAACGGATTCGGTGAGCTGCCCAGCAAGAACGCTCTGGTCGCGCAGGTCCTGGGTACCTTCCTGGCGCCGATCTCCAGCCTGGCTTTTGTCCTGGATCAGATCCGGGAGCAGAAGGAAGGCGGCGCGCCCGCTGCCGAAGCCCCCGCGGAGGCTTGATTTCCGCAAATCCATCTCAAAATTCTAAATTACATTCATTAGGAGGATCATTACAATGGCTAGTGAAAAGATCACTGCTCTCGTAGAGGAAGTCAAGGGTCTGACCGTTCTGGAGCTGTCCGAGCTGGTACACACCCTGGAGGAAGTTTTCGGCGTTTCTGCCGCTGCCGCTGCTGTGGCCGGCCCCGCCGTCGCCGCTGCTCCCGAGGTTGAGGAGAAGACCGAGTTCGACGTCATCCTGAAGGCCGCTGGCGCTTCCAAGCTGAACGTTATCAAGGTCGTCCGTGCTGTTACCGGCCTGGGCCTGAAGGACGCTAAGGAACTGGTTGACAACTGCCCCAAGACCCTGAAGGAAGGCATTTCCAAGGAAGATGCCGAGAAGCTGGTCGCCGACCTGAAGGAAGCCGGCGCCGAGGCAGAGCTGAAGTAATCCTGTTTCCCAAAAACGCTTGCAGCCGCCACCGACCTGGCGGCTGCTTCCCGTTTCTGACCTGAGGAGGTAAGCAATGGAAGCTGTCACAAACCTGATGCAATCCATTTTCGCGAACAGCGAGGATGCTGCCGTTTTTCTGAAATCCGTGCTGATTCTCATCGCGGGTGCGCTGATCGTCGGACTGCTGGCCCGGATGCTGTTCGGGAAAAAATCCGTTCTGAATCAAAGCGTTTCCTCCGCCATCGGCATTCTGTTCATCTATGCCGCCACCGTGCTGATTCTCAGCTATGGCGTCAATCTGTCCTTCCTGATCTCCCCGCTGCCTTTTGTCAGCATTTCCGGGGAATATATGCAGATTTTCTCTCTGACGGATTCGGACTTCGTCACCATTTGCGGGCAAGTCCTGAACATGGTGATCCTGGCGTTCCTGGTCAATCTGGTCAATAACTGGATGCCCCAGGGGAAGCATGTTTTCGGATGGCTGTTCTTCCGCTGTGTATCCGTTGTTCTGGCCATGCTGCTGCACGTGCTCGTCAATGGGATCTTCACGTCCTTCCTGCCTGAGGGATTCCTGACCTGGGCTCCGGTCATCCTGCTGGTGTTGCTGATCGTTATGCTCCTGCTGGGCGCGCTGAAGCTGGTGGTGGGCGCTGCACTTTCCACCGTCAACCCCCTGATCGGATTCCTGTACACCTTCTTCTTCGCCAGTCTGGTGGGCAAAATGCTGTCCAAGGCCGTGCTGACCACGCTGCTTCTGTCCTGCCTGGTGCTGGCGCTGAACCACCTGGGCGTTGCCGCCGTATATATCGGGACCGCCGCCCTGGGCGCATATGTGCCTCTGCTGCTGGTTCTGCTGGTGCTCTGGTTCCTCATCGGCCATATTCTGTGAGTGATTTTCCTCCCGGCGGGCCCGCCGGGAGGATTCTTTTGCCTTCTCCGGGTGCCTTGACACCGTATCCCGGACATGCTATACTGCATGTGGAAGGAGGCCTTCGCTGTGAAAAAAATCATCCCCACCTTGATCCTGGCGCTGCTGCTTTGCAGCTGCTCCGTCGCCGCTTCGCCGGAAACCACCCGATCGCAGACCGGCCCATCGGAAACAGCGTCCTCCGCTTCTTCCGCTGCCACCGCGCCAACGGAAACCTCCGCACCCGCTGGAACCTCCGTACCCGCTGGAACCTCCGTACCCGCTGGAACCTCCACACCTGCGGAATCCACGATCCCCACAGCAGCGCCCTCTCCCGCAGAAACTACGGAACCGGCAGAATCTTCTGCCCCACCGGAGACCCAAAAGCCAACGGAATCCACTGCGTCTTCCACAGAATCCCCATCCCAGGAAGCGGACATCGTGGAATCCATTCTCAGCAAAATGACCGTGGAAGAAAAGGTCGGCCAGATTTTTCTGGCCTTTTGTCCGGGGAAGGGCGCGGCCGCCGATGCCGCGGCCTATCACCTGGGCGGATACATCCTGTTTGCATCCGACTTTACCGGGGAAACACCAACATCCTTCCGGGAAAAGGTGGAAAGCTATCAGTCCGCCGTTTCCATCCCCCTGCTGATCGCCGTGGACGAGGAGGGCGGGACGGTGACCCGCGTCAGCCGGTTCACCGCGTTCCGGGACAGCCGGTTCCCCTCCCCGCGCAGCCTTTACGCTGAGGGCGGGCTGGAGGCCGTGCTTACTGTAGAGGCGGAAAAGAGCAGCCTTTTGCGTAGCCTGGGCATCCAGGTGAATATGGCGCCGGTGTGCGACATCACGATGGACCCGGAGGCCTTTATGTATGACCGCTCCCTGGGCCTGGAGCCGGAGGAAACCGGCCAGGTCATTGCTGCCATGGTGCAGACTATGGCGGAATACAGCGTAGGCAGCGTGCTGAAGCACTTCCCGGGCTATGGGAACAACACAGACACCCACACCGCTATGGCCATCGACTCCCGCACACTGGAGGAGCTGGAGAGCTGGGACCTGGTGCCCTTCGCCGCTGGCATCGCAGCGGGATGCGATGCCATTTTGGTCAGCCATGTGATCGTAGAGGCGCTGGACGATACATATCCAGCCACCCTCTCTCCGGAGGTTCACCGTTACCTGCGGGAAAATATGGGCTTTGAAGGTGTCATCGTTACAGATGATCTGGCAATGCAGGCTATTTCCGACAGCTACGGCGCCGGGGAAGCGGCGGTGCTGGCAGTGCTGGCCGGGAACGATCTGCTCTGCTGCCAGGAGTACCGGGTGCAATATGCCGCCGTACTGGAAGCCGTGGAGGACGGACGAATCTCCACGGAAATCCTGGACTCCGCCGTTACGCGGGTGCTTCGCTGGAAGCAGACGCTGGGACTGATCGAATGAAAAAATGCCCACAGAGGCTACACCTCTGTGGGCATAAATTTTATCTTACTCCGCCTGCTCCACAGCTGCGACGGCGTCCATCAGCGCGTCCGTGCTGACCGTTTCCATGCAGCCGCTGTCATAAGCCTCCGCCAGGCCGGGGTCGATCGGCAGCCTGGCGAGGATCGGCAGGCCGAATTCCGCGGCGGTTTCCTCCAGATGGCTCTTGCCAAACACGGAAATCTTCTTCCCGCAATCCGGGCACAGCAGATAGGAATAGTTCTCCACAAAGCCCAGCACGGGAATGTGCATCATATTGGCCATCTTCACCGCCTTGGACACGATCATGCTGACCAGGTCCTGGGGGCTGGTGACGATGACAATACCGTCCACCGGCAGGCTCTGGAACACCGTCAGCGGCACATCGCCGGTTCCGGGAGGCATATCCACAAACAGGTAGTCCACATCTTCCCAGATCACGTCCGTCCAGAACTGCTTGACCGCGCCGGCGATCACCGGGCCGCGCCACACCACCGGGTCGCCGGGATCGTCCAGGAGCAGATTGATGGACATCACCTGGATGCCGCCCCGGGTCAGCGCAGGATACAATCCATCCTTGTCAGCTCCCTGGCACTCGGTCACGCCGAAGGCCTTCGGCACAGACGGGCCAGTGATATCCGCGTCCAGGATGCCCACGCGTTTCCCCTTCCTGGCCATCGCCACCGCCAGCATGGCGGTGACCGTGGATTTACCCACGCCGCCCTTGCCGGAAACCACGGCAATAACCTTTTTCACATTGGATTTTGGATTAGGCGCCGCCAGCAGGCTCTCTGGCTTGTGATCTGCGCAATCCGATGCGCAGGAGGAACAGTTGCCATCGCAGGAACTCATTTCAAATGCACTCCTTTGCAGCCATCCTTCCCGCTTTGGAAAGTCGGCTGATTTTTCTCACAGTATTATACCCCAAGCGGCGGATACTGTCAACCGGCAGGAAACGAATTTGGAAAAACTTCATTCCTGCGCCGCCTCCCAGGCCTCCATCCGCTCCAGCAGCGCCGCCTCGGCGCTTTCCTTCTCCTCCAGCAGACGGGTCAGCTCCTGGTAATCCGACGCGGCCGCCTCGATCTGGGCATCCAGCTGGGAGATCTGCCGCTCCAAGCCCTCGATTTCCCGCTCTAGCCGGCGGACCAGCTTCTCCGCGTCCTTGGCGCCGCCCTTCGGGCGCTCCTTCTTAGGCTTAGGCGCTGTGGAAGATGTCTTGGCCACCGCTTCATGCTCCAGAATGGAGCGATATTTGGCATAGCCGCAGGGGAAGTCCCGGATGTGCCCATCCTCCAGCAGCCAGATGCGCTCGGCAAACCGCTCGATGAAGTACCGGTCATGGGATACGAACAGCAGTGCGCCGTCGAATTCCTCAATGGCCGCCTCCACCCATTCCCGGGACGCGATGTCCAGGTGATTGGTTGGCTCGTCCAGGATCAGAAGATTGATCTTCTCATCCATCAGCATACACAGCCGCAGGCGGCTCTGCTCGCCGCCGGACAGGTTCCCCA
Organism: Bacillota bacterium; assembly: GCA_021199635.1. Classification (GTDB taxonomy): domain Bacteria; phylum Bacillota; class Clostridia; order Oscillospirales; family Oscillospiraceae; genus Faecousia. Next base: position 12,954 of record JAJQHS010000026.1, on the reverse strand, counting down.
CCGTCTTGAACACGTCCTCCCCCTGGAACAGGAACGCGCCCAGGCGGTCCCGCGCCATCTGCGGGGTGCAGTTTTTCTCATAAAGCATGGTGTCGTACAGGCTGCGCTCCGGGTGGTCGAAGTGGATGATCTGCGGCAAATATCCCCACTTCACCGTGGGTCCGAACTGGATCCTGCCTGCGCAGTCCTCCTCCCCCAGCAGGCAGCGCAGGAATGTGGATTTCCCGGTGCCATTGTCCCCCAGCAGGGCGGTCCGCTCGCCGCCCTCCACATTCAGGTTCACATCCGAAAAGAGGGTGCGATCCCCGAATGCCTTGGCGACATTCTTCATTTTGAACACCACATCCCCGGAAAAGTCCCGCTCCCCAAAGTTGGCCTTCATGGTCCGCTGGGTTTTGGGCTTCTCCGTTTTTCGGATGCGCTCCATCCGGTGCTGGATGGACATTGCCCGGCGGTAAAGCGTGCGGTTGTTGATGCCCCAGCCCTTCATCCGTTCCACCGTATAGCCCAGCTGCTTGAGCTTGGCCTGCTCCTGCTCGTAGTGCTTCATTTGCAGGTCAAAGCGCGCCTGCTTTTCATCCATATAGAAGGAATAGTTTCCGGAGTAGAATTCCCCCCGGCCGTCTACGATCTCGATCACCCGCTGGGCGATCTGGTCCAGAAAGTACCGGTCGTGGGAGATGGCCAGCACCGTGCCCTTGAAGCCGAGGATGTAGCCCTCCAGCCATTCCACGCTACGCAGGTCCAGATGGTTTGTCGGCTCATCCAGCAGCAGGATATCCGTCTTCTCCAGCAGGAGCCGTGCCAGGTTGACCCGGGTCTTTTCCCCGCCGGAAAGGCTTTCAAACGCCTGGGCACGCTGCTCCCGGGAAATCCCCAGGCCGTTGCAAACCTTATCCGTTTCCACGTCCATCTCATAGCCGCCGCCGGACTGGAAACGGTTGACCAGCGCGTCGTATTCCCGCAGCTGCACCGGGTCCGCGGAAACGGCCATCGCCGCTTCCAGCGCCTCCATACGCGCCTTCGTGCGCAGCAGCGGCTGGAACGCGGAGCGCAGCACATCCTCCACCGTATAGCCCTGGGGAAATCTGGGGATCTGGGAAATAAGGCCCAAGCGCTTATTGGGATTGACGAAAACCTCCCCCTCGTCATAGTCCATCTCGCCGGTGAGGATCCGGAAGAGCGTGGTCTTCCCGCAGCCGTTCCGGCCCAGGATGGCCACCCGCTCCCCCTCCTGCACCTCAAAGCTCAGGCCATCGAGAAGGTTTTCGCCAATCACAAAAAATTTTACCAGATTGTTTACCGATATATCTACCATCGTATCACTCCAGCGTGTCCATCATTTCGCTCAGTTCCTCCAGGGAATACAGAAGGTTTAGCGCCCGCAGCATGGCATTGCTGCTTAAATGCTCCGGAAAATCCAACTTTTTCAGCAGCTTTCGCCGCAGCAGACTGCTGTCTGCCCCGCCGGACAGCCCCAGCTAGACCAGGTC
>JAJQHS010000026.1:0-11451 GCA_021199635.1 Bacillota bacterium | reverse complement strand
ACCAGGTCCTGCTTGGTGATCGTCCCGCGGCTGGGCATCGGCGCCTCGCCCTCGATGGTAGCGCCCGCCCGGCGAAGCGCCTCCACCAGAATCTCCGGGCGCATCCCCTCCACGCCCAGCTTGCCCTCCCGTCCGGGAGTAGCCTTCCGCTTCTCCTTACCAGGGATGTCGGGGATGTAGGCGTGCTTCAGGTATTGCTCCGGGATGGCGCCGCGGATATAATTGCGGATCACCAGTCCGGCCCCGTCGGCGTCCGTGAATACAATCAGCCCCCGGGCCTCCGCCACCCGGCGCAGCAGCGCGAGCTGCTTTTTATCCCGGAAAATGCCGAATCCGGCGGTTTCCAGAATGGGTGCGTCCACGATCTGGGACAGGGTATTCTTATCATAGCGGCCCTCCACCAGGATGGCCTCCCGAATTTTAATCACCGCGTGCCTCCTGCGCCAGCTGCAGCACCAGCATTTCCAGCAGCCGCTCCTGCTGGTCGAAGGAGGTTTTCATCCTATAATCTGTTTCCAGTACCAGCTCCGCCGCCGCGCAGTAAAATTCCGGCGGGAAGCGCCGGGCGGCGTCCATAGTTTTCCGGGCGGCATAGTCCCCCAAGCCGCACAGGCGCTGAAGCTCGGCGGCATTCCTGCCATTGTCCAACAGGGTCCTGGCCGTGCCCATCCGCCGCAGCTGCCCGCCCACGGCCCCCAGGATCGCGATCGGCTCCTGCTGCATTTGCAGCAGCTGCCGCAGCTTCTGCATCGCCGGGCCATATGCGCCCTGGCTGAGCAGGTCCGTCATCTGAAATACCACCGCGTCCAGCACCGGCTCCGTCACCGCGTCGATGTCCGCCCGGCAGATCTCCTCCGCGCCGGAGAAGGCGCAAATCTTCCGGATCTCCCCGCTGAGGGCGGTCATGGTGCCGCCGGTGATCTCGATAAGGTAGGCGCAAAGCTCCGGGGATATCCGCTTCTGGTTGGCGGCAAAATGCCTCGTCACCCAGGCGATCAGGTCGCGCTGGCTCTGGCGGGCGAACTCCACCACCATGCCATTATTATCCATGGCCTCCCACAGCTTTTTCTGCCGTTTATCCGGTTTCCACGCCACGGTTTCATAGGTGAACACCACCGTACAGTAGGGCGGAATATCCCCCAGGATCTCCGCGATTTTGCTGCGCTCGCTATCCCCCAGGCGGAAGAGGTCCACGTCGTCCACCTGCACCATGGTGTACCCAGGCGATCAGGTCGCGCTGGCTCTGGCGGGCGAACTCCACCACCATGCCATTATTATCCATGGCCTCCCACAGCTTTTTCTGCCGTTTATCCGGTTTCCACGCCACGGTTTCATAGGTGAACACCACCGTACAGTAGGGCGGAATATCCCCCAGGATCTCCGCGATTTTGCTGCGCTCGCTATCCCCCAGGCGGAAGAGGTCCACGTCGTCCACCTGCACCATGGTGTACTGCGCCATCATAGGCAGGTTCTCCACCGCGTCGGCGAAGCGTTGCAGGTCAAAGCTTTCGTTGGTCAGCCGGTGGAAATTGAAGGATTCCGTCAGCGGTTCCACCAGCATTTCCCTGATTTTTCCCAGATAATAGTTCAGCAGGAAGGTTTCCTCCCCATGGAAAAAGTACAGCCTTCTGGGCGATTTAGCCCGGATGTCCCCCTTCAGCGCGGAAAGCGCCTGGGAAGTATCGATCTTTTTTGCCATGGTTTTCACCTCCTGATCAAAATGGTCCCCTGCAGATCCGTCCGGTACACGGTGCAGCCGCATTCCGCTAGCCGCTCCAGGACCGCCTGAGTGGGATGCCCGTAAGAATTATCCGCGCCCACGGAAATAACGGCGATGTCCGGCTCCAGCGCATCCAGCAGCGCCTGCCCGGTCGAGGACGCCGAGCCATGGTGCCCGACGACCAGCACATCCACCTTGGGGAGCGTATGGGTATACAGCAGCATCAGTTCCCCCAGCGCACCCCGGTCACCTGTGAGCATTATAGCACAATTTTCCGTCCGGAACAAGACACACAGGCTGCTTTCGTTGCCGGAACGGTAGGAAATCGGGCCAAATACTTCTATTTCCGTGTCCGCATATGTCAGGATCAGGTCGCTGTCCACATACACCACCTGGCCATCCCCCGCCGCGGCGGCCAGGGCCGCTCCCACTCCATTCTCGTCCAGGACATCCGGCATGAGCAAGAGATCTGTGGAGACCCTGGTCAGCAGATACGCCAGCCCGCCGGAGTGATCCGCGTCATAGTGGGTCAGGATGATGCCGTCCAGGCGGCTTATGCCCTGGCTGAGTAGCGTCTCCGCGGCAAGATCCGCCGCCTCCGTATCGCTGTCGCCGCCGCAGTCCACAAGGAAGGTCTTCCCTCCGCTTTGCAGCAGAATGCACTGCCCCTGCCCCACATCCAGCACCGTCATGCGGCATTCATCCGCCAGCGGCTCCGCCCAGGACAGCGCCAGTGCCACGCACAGCGACAGGCAGAAGCAGAGGAACAGCTGCGCGGGCCGCTTTTTCCGCTGCAGCAGGAACACTGCGAGCAGCAGATACGCGCCGACCAGCCACACCACTATGTAAATGCTCTGCGTATACACCGCCGCCAGCGGCACCTGGGACAGGGCTTTTGCCGTATTCACCACGTATCGGATCGGCCAGGCGGTCACCCAGGCCGCCGCGCTTCCTGCGCCCATGGAGATCAGGCTGAGTGCCAGACACAGCACAATGCCATAGAAAATATACACGATGACCCACAGCGTCAGCAGATTGGTCAGCACACCGATCAGGCTGACCGTCCCGAAATAATACGCCACCAGCGGGGTCGTGACGACCATGGCGCTCAAAGTAATGGAAACGGAGGTGATCAGCCAGCGCTTGCACGCCGGGCCGATTCCCTTCCCTTTCGCTGAGCCGAGATGCGCCGGGTCGGACAGATACAGCTGAATTTTCTCCGAAAACAGGAATATCCCCGTCATACAGCCGACGGATAGCTGGAAGCTGATGGAAAGGACCGTCAGCGGGTTCCACACCAGCATGGCCAGCACAGCAAAGGCCAGTGCCGTTGGTGGGTCGTACTCCTGATCGGTCAGAGTGGCGATCAGCATCAGCGACTGCATGACGCATGCCCGGGTGATCGACGGCGTGAACCCCGCCACGGCCGCAAACAGGAACAGCGCCGGGATCCCCAGCAGGCAGGACAGGACGCGCTTGCGCCCCATCAGCGTGTACATCAGGCCGAACACGATGGAAACGTGCAGCCCGGATACCGCGATGATATGGCTGATGCCGCTGACCTTGAATGCGGTGCTTGTTTCGTAGTCAATGCCGCTGCGGTCCCCCACCAGCAGCGCGCAGGCAAAACCGGACGCATCCTCCGCAAACAGTGCCTGGAGCCTCTGCACGATGGCGCGCCGCCACACCGCCGGGAGCAGACGCGCGGGGACCCGCTCCGCCGTGGTCAGGGTGACCTGCCCGGTCTGATAGGCCAGGAGGAAGATGCCCTCCGTGCGGTGATAGGTGGCGTCCTCGCTGCCGCCGTCCGTGGTGAACCGGAGGCGAAAGCTGCCGGAAACCGTATCCCCAGGCGCCAGGGAAGCGTCATTTTTCAGGTAGAACTTGACACGGTACGTCCGGCCGTCCAGCGTGACGGTCCCCTCCGCCGCGCTGCCATAATTGGTCTGTTCGCTATAGTCCGACACAGTGATGGTAACCGCGGCAGTGCTTCCATCCGCCGCCCTCGCCGCGGCAAGAAACCTGCCATTATACACCGCAAACCAGCCAAGCCCAACGACGCAGCCCACCGCCACCGCCGCCGGTCGTTTCAACGCCGGGAATTTCCAGCAAAGTCCCACCAGCACCAGGCTCACCACACCGGCTCCCGCTGCCGCAGGCAGGAGCCAGCCGCCATAAACGCAGGCGCACAGCAGCGTCGCCGCAGCGAACCCGATGGTGAACCACATGAGCTTCCGCATCCGGCTCCCCCCCTTTTCGGAAAAATGGGCGCCGCCATAGCGGCAGCGCCCGAAATCCTTATTTCAGTCTGGCGTCCACATAATCGTCCACTAGTGCCAGAGCATTGTCCACCTGGGACACATCCTTGCCGCCGCCCATGGCGCTGTCCGGCTTGCCGCCGCCGCCACCGCCGCAGGCGGAGCAGACCAGCTTCACCAGGTCGCCGGCCTTGATCCCCTTTGCAACAGCTTCCTTGCCGCAGACGGCCTGGAAAGTGATTTTGCCGTCGTTCACCGCGGCCATCACCGCCACCACATCCGGCATTCGATCCCGCAGCAGGTCGCCCAGCTGGCGCAGCTTAGCCGCGTCCGCCTTGGGAACCGTGGCGGTCATCACATGCAGCCCATGCACCAGGCGTGCGCCGTACAGGAAGCGCTCCGCCTCACCGGCGGCCTCCCGCGCCTGGAAGGATTCGATAGTCTTGCGCAGGTTCTTCAGCTCCTCGATCTGGGCATGGATCTTCTCGCCCAGCTCTGCCGGCCTGACCTTCAGCTGCTGGCTGGCAGCGTGCAGCATTTCCCGGCTGCGGTCCATCTCCGTCAGGCAGACGCGTCCGGTGATGGCCTCGATCCGGCGGACACCGGAGGCCACGCTGCACTCGCTCTCAATGTGGAACGGGCCGACCTTCGCCGTATTGTCCAGATGGGTGCCGCCGCACAGCTCGATGGAGTAGCCGCCCATGTTGACGACGCGCACCACATCGCCATATTTTTCGCTGAACAGTGCCGTCGCGCCCAGCTTCCTGGCGTCGTCGATCTTCATCTCCCGCACATCGATGGGGTAACCCTCCAGGATGGACGACTCCACAAGGGATTCCACCCGGGAAACCTCTTCCGGCGTCATGGCGGAATAATGGGTGAAGTCGAACCGCAGCCGATCCGGCTCCACATAGGAACCGGCCTGATGCACATGATCCCCCAGCACGCTGACTAGCGCCTTTTGCAGAAGGTGGGTGGCGGAGTGGGCGCGCATGATCGCCTTGCGGCGGTCCACATCGATGCAGGCGCAGACCAGATCATCCACCTTGATGCTGCCCTTGTTCAGCTTGCCGTAGTGCAGGTACTTCCCCGCCTTATCCTTCTGCACGTCCGTGACCTCGAAGCGGCTGTCGCCCACCAGGATCACGCCTCGGTCAGCCACCTGGCCGCCCATTTCCGCATAGAAGGGGGTTTTATCCAGCACCAGGATGCCGCGCTCGCCTCCGGCGATGGTGCCGGCGACCTCCTCGCCCACGCAGACCGCCAGGACGGTGGCCTCGCAGCTGCTGACAGTGTAGCCCACGAAATTGGTGGGGGTATTGTCCAGCCCCAGATCGATGCCCGCCCAGGCCAGGTCGCCCAATGCCTTCCGCGCCTCCCGGGCGCGCACCTTCTGCTCCTGCATCAGGCGGGTGAAGCCGTCCTGGTCCAGCGTCATGCCCTCGTCGGCGACCATTTCTGCCGTCAGATCGACTGGGAAGCCGTAGGTATCATACAGCTTGAACGCATCCGCGCCGCTGAACTGCGTTTCTCCTTTAGCCTTATGCTCGGAGAGCATCTCGCTGAAGATGTGCATTCCGCCGTCGATGGTGCGGGCAAAGTTCTCCTCCTCCACCTTTACCACCTTGGTGATATACGCCGCCCGCTCCCGCAGGTAGCCGTAATGATTCTCGTTCTCCTGGATCACCGTTTCCACCACCTGGTATAGGAAGGGATGGTTCACCCCCAGCAGCTTCCCATGGCGGGCAGCCCGGCGCAGCAGCCGGCGCAGCACGTAGCCCCGCCCCTCGTTGCTGGGCAGAACGCCATCGGCGATCATGAATGTGGCGGCGCGGATATGGTCGGTGATCACCCGCAGGGACACGTCCATTTTGCCGGTCTTGCCATAGGACGCGCCGGTGAGCTGGGTGACCTTATTGGTGATGTTCATAACGGTGTCCACATCGAACAGGCTGTCCACATCCTGGCAGACCACCGCCAGCCGCTCCAGACCCATACCGGTATCGATATTTTTCTGGGAAAGCTCGGTGTAATTGCCGTTGCCGTCATTGTCAAACTGGGAGAAGACATTGTTCCAGACTTCCATGTACCGATCACAGTCGCAGCCGACGGTGCAGCCCGGCTTCCCGCAGCCGTATTTCTCCCCCCGGTCATAGTAAACCTCGCTGCACGGGCCGCAGGGGCCGGAGCCATGCTCCCAGAAATTGTCCTCCTTACCGAAGCGGAAAATCCGCTCGGCGGGCACGCCGATCTCCTGATTCCAGATAGCAAATGCTTCCTCATCGTTCTCATAAATGGACGGGTACAGCCGGTCCTTATCCAGCCCCACCACCTCCGTCAGGAATTCCCAGCACCAGGCAATGGCCTCATGCTTGAAATAATCGCCGAAGGAGAAGTTGCCCAGCATCTCGAAATAGGTGCCGTGGCGGGCGGTTTTGCCGATGTTCTCAATGTCGCCGGTGCGGATGCACTTCTGGCAGGTGCATACCCGGCGGCGGGGCGGCTCCACCTCGCCGGTAAAGTAAGGCTTCATGGGCGCCATGCCGGAGTTGATCAGCAGAAGCGACTGGTCGTTCTGCGGGATCAGGGAGAAGCTGGGCAGACGCAGGTGCCCCTTGCTCTCGAAAAAGGAGAGGAACATCTCCCGCAGCTCATTGACGCCATAGGGTTTTTGACTCATTGGATTCTACCTCCATAAGAAATGTAATCATATCACAGAAGCTCCAGCTCCCAGCCATCCGCCCCGTCCCGCCAGAACATTTCGTTCAGGCTGTCCGAGTCGAACACGGAAAGCAGCTGCTCCAGATTGTCACTTAAACGGAACCGGGAAAATTCCTCCCGGCGCAGCCACTGCACCGGCCCCTCCAGGGAGCTGTGCAGCCTGCCGGAAAAATGCTGCGTGCGGAACAGGAACACCAGGTACCGCCCGCCTGGAATTGGGAACTGCTTGACGCCGCAAAGCCGGAGGTGGGACACGGTCAGCCCCGTTTCCTCCTGCATCTCCCGGATGGCGGCGCGAACAACGGACTCCCCCGGCTCCACATGGCCGCCGGGAAAGCAAAGCCCGCCCCAATCCGGGTCGCGGCGATCCTCCATCAGCATCCGCCCTTCGGCATCCTCCGCCATGACCAGTACGGTCAGCTCGACCCGCTCGGTTCTGTCCACTTTTCCGCCTCCTTCCCATGAAAAACGCCGCCCCCAATCATAGGGGCGACGAAGGTCGCGGTACCACCCTAATTCGCCGCGCAGGCAGCATCTTAGACGCTCTGTAACGGGAGCTCCCGTCCCGGTCCTCCCGGGCGACGCAGGAAGTGGCTTGCGGCGGGGCATCCGAGAGGCTCCCACCGTCCCTCTCTCGCTGAAGCAGCCCGCTGCCGCTTGGTTTCCGCATTGTCTTTGCATATCCGCAGATATTCTACCACAAAATGCGGATTTGTCAATGCGTTTTCCGGGGAATCTGCGATCTTTTCCTCAGAACCAGCGCATCGGCGCATCCGCCTCCGGGTCCCAGCGGCGGATCGACAGTCTGGCGCAGCTGGGCAGCTTCGGCAGCTTCTCTCCGGGAAAGGCCACGATCTCGATTTCCAGGCCAAAGCGTCCCTTTGTCACCTGGCAGTCCAGCACACTGGTCCAGCTGTGCAGCTCCCGGTTCAGCGCCATAAGCGTTGGGTCCACCGCGCCTCCCCAGGTCACCCCCAGCAGCCTGGGAGCCGGGTTCCCGCACGGGCACGGGGCATTGTCCATCCTGCCCCAATCCACGGTGGCGTAGCGCACCTGGGGCGCGGCCTAAGGGTCTTCCGCCCTCGTCCACAATGTCCATGCCGAATTCCTTCGTCCGCAGGTGGATCCCGCGGCACCTGCCGCAGGAGAACCCCGCCACGGCCACATCCGCTTCCGGGGTGTAGCAGCCCCAGGTGCTGCAGTCCAGCCCGTGAATGATCCCATCGATCATCCAGTCCAGGCAGGGATACCCAAAGGTCAGCACATTTTGGATGAACAGCGGGATGCCCGTGGCCTTGGACAGCTTGGTCAGCCCCAGCACGATCAGCGGCGGGCCGATCACCGTCTCCGCCTTGGTGCTGAAGCCCAGCCGCAGCAGGGATTTCCACCGCAGATCGTCGCCGATCATGACAGGCACGCCGCCGCATTGCAGCACCGCCCGGCGCATCAGCTCGGCCAGGTTCCCCTGCGTGGGGGGAATGCAGATCATCGCGGGAATACCAACTTTTACGAATTTCCCCAAATTTTCGGCTAAGTAATCAACGGTAGCTTCCTGCGCCGGGGGGCGGGCGCATTCGGTCAGAATCTGCTGCAGTGCCGGATGCTCCATAGGCTTCCTCCCTCGTTTTTTATTGATATTATACACAATGTACTGCCCCGATTGCAAGAACTATTTGGAAAAATGCCGAAAAATCTGGCCGCTGCCTTCCGGCAGCGGCCATGGTGTCAGATATGCGCCTCCAGCCATTGTTTCATGTCCATGCGCCCCTGCTCCGTCATGGGGAAGGTGCGTTCCCCCTCCATGCTGCTCTTTTCATAGCAGTAGGGGCCATGCCAGTATTCCGCATGAATGGCGCTCTGGTCAAAATCCACCTCTTTCGCCGTGCGCATGACCACCTTTGGCTCTGCCCGGAAGCGGAAGCTCCCCCAGGAGCCGGTGAAAATATTGTCCATAGCGAAGGTGTGCAGGGTGGGAATAAACAGCTCCGGCATCCTTACAGATCCTCTGTCAGCGCTTCCATCTCGTCAAGCAGCTGTCCAAAGAGCTGGAGTGCCTGGTTCACCGGTTCCGGGCTGGTCATGTCCACGCCCGCGCCCTTGAGCAGGTCGATGGGGCTCTTGGAGCAGCCGCCGGACAGGAAGCCGATGTAATCCTTTACGGCCGTCTCCCCCTCCCGCAGGATCCGGCGGGACAGGGCAATGGCGGCGGAGTAGCCGGTTGCATACTGGAACACATAGTAATTGTAGTAGAAGTGGGGGATCCTCGCCCATTCCATGGCGATCTCATCGTCCACCACCATGTCCGGGCCATAGTAAAGGGCATTGAGCCGCTTATACTCGGCGCTGAGGACGTCCGCCGTCAGCGTCTTGCCCTCCGCGGTCATCCGTCCGATGTTCAGCTCAAACTCAGCAAACATCGTCTGGCGGTACAGCGTGCCCTTGAACTGGTCCAGGAAATGGTTGATCAGGTATGCCCGCTCCTTCTTATCCGTGGTCTTGCCCAGCAGGTACTCCATCAGCAGCGCCTCGTTGCAGGTGGATGCCACCTCCGCCACGAAGATGACATAGCCGGCATCGATGGGATTCTGGTGCTTATGGGAATGGTAGGAGTGGAGCGCATGCCCCATCTCATGTGCCAGGGTGAACTGGCTGTCCAGCGTGCCGGAGTAATTCAGCAGCACGTAGGGATGCACGGCGGCTCCGGCGGAGTATGCGCCGCTGCGCTTGCCCACATTCTGGTAGACATCGATCCAGCGGTTGTCAAAGCCCTCCTTGAGGATCTTCCGGTAGTCCTCACCCAGGGGCGCCAGCGCATCGTACACCGTCTGCTTGGCCTGGTCGAAGGGGATCTTCTTATCCACATCCGGCAGCAGCGGCGTATACACATCGTAAAAATGCAGCTCGTCCACACCCAGCAGCTTCTTGCGCAGGCGGACATAGCGGTGCATCTTGTCCAGATTGGCATGCACCGTGTCGATCAGGTTCTGATAAACGGAGGTGGGCACGTTGGTGCGGTCCAGGGCCGCCTCCAGAGGGGAGGGATATTTCCGGGCGTCGGAAAAGAATTTGCGCTGCTTATTCTCTGCGTTCAGAAGCGCCGCGGCGGTGTTGCGGTAGCCAGCGAAGCCATGGTAAAGATTGTCATATGCACTCTTCCGCAGGACACGGTCCGGGCTCTCCTCACAGGCGACGAAGGTGCCCTGGCTGAGCGGATGCTTGTTCCCCTGGGCGTCAATGGCGTCCGGGAAGGTGATATCCGCATCCGCGAACGCGCCGTAGATGGTATCCGGCGCATTGGCCATCTCCCCAGCGGAAGCCAGCAGCTTCTCCTCGGTAGGGGACAGGATGTACGCCTTCCGGCGGCGCTGGTCGGTCAGGTACCGGCGATAGCGCTCCAGGCCCGGCTCCTGGGCATAAAAGCTCTGGAGCGTTTCCTCGGAAATGGCCATGATCTCCGGCGTTTCGAATGCGCAGGCAGCCCGCAGCGCCACAGACGCGGACATGAACTGCCCCACCATGCCCTGATATTTGGCGTTGCGGGTGTCCACATCGGATTTGCGCATGCAGTAATTGGCCAGCAGCCCGGTTTTCTCACTGAGCTGCTCCATCTGCTGCAGATAGGCGTACAGGGTCCGCGCGCTGCTGCCCAGCTTCCCGGCGAAGGCCGCCGCCTTCTCCTTGTCCGCGCTGAGCGTGGCCAGCTCCGCTTCCCAGGCCTCGTCGCTGGGGAACAGGTCCTCGGTAGCCCAGGTGTCCTCTACGGGGATTTCACTGCGCTCCGGAATTTTTTTGATTTTCTCCATTATGCATCCTCCTGAATCTGTGATTTTTCCTTATCTGCGGCGATGATCCGCTTCATTGCCTCGATGCCCACAGCGATCGCGCCGGAGGTATCCTCGATCATAGGCATGAACATGCCCGCCTTCTCCCGTTCCTGATTCCACACCACGTGGAAGCAGCTGCCGCAGCGGACGCCCAGCGCCGCCGCCACTACGAACAGCGCTGCGGACTCCATTTCACTGGCCTTGACGCCAAGCCGCTTCCAGCTCTCCCACTTTTGCAGCAGTTCGTAATAGACAGGGGATTTCTCCGGACTGTGCTGCCCGTAGAAGGCATCCTTGCACTGCACCACACCGCAATGGGTGCGGTAGCCCAGTGCCTGGCCCGCGTCCCGCAGGGCGATGGTGATGTCCAGATCCGCCACGGCGGGGAATTCAATGGGCGCGTACTCCATGGAGGTATGCTCATAGCGGATCGCACCCGTGGCCACCACAATGTCCCCAGGCTGCACATCCAGCGCAATGCCGCCGCAGGTGCCCACCCGCAGGAAGGTATCCGCGCCGATTTTTGTCAGTTCTTCCATTGCAATGGAGGCGGAGGGCCCGCCGATGCCGGTGGAGCAGACGGATACCTTCTCCCCCAGCAATGTGCCGGTGTAGATGTTGAACTCCCGGTTCATGCCGATATGTACCGGATCGTCAAAATGCCGGGCAATGGCCTCGCAGCGGCCCGGGTCGCCGGGCAGCAGCACATAGCGTCCCACATCGCCCTCGACGCACTGAATATGAAATTGCTTTTCGGTTTCCTGCATAGGGTCCCACTTCCTTATCCAATAATATCGTTACATTATACCATACCTGCCATGCTTTTGCAATCAGAAAAAGCTGACCTGGCTGGTATCCGGCAGGCTTCCGAACGCGCCCGCCTCCTTATGCATCTGGATATGGGTTTTGGATACCTTGGGGCAAGCAG
>JAJQHS010000091.1 GCA_021199635.1 Bacillota bacterium | reverse complement strand
ACGGTATTCTGGATGTACTGGTGGTGGACCGGGTCTCCCGGCTGAAGGTGGCGCAGGTGGTGGGAAAGTATAAATCCGGCCGGTTCGCGGAGTTCCCGTCGCTCATCCGCCATTTCCGCACGCGCCGGGTGCAGATCACCTGCGACCGCGCCACGGCGATCAATCTGGATGGGGAACTGGCCTTTGCCAACGCAATGGACATCCGGCTGACCGGGGAGAAAATCCGCTTTTTCTACCCGAAGGGGCTGACAATTTCGGGATAAATGGGGTAATTTCCCAATTTGTTATTGCTTTTTCCACAAAGAATCCTATAATAATATATGAAAGGAGGGGCGCGTATGGCCGGAAAGCAGGATATTTTTCGCGGCTGTCTGCTGGGCCTGGCAGTGGGAGACGCCATGGGCTACACGGTGGACAGCAAAACCCTGGGGGAGATCCGGGCGGATTACGGGCCAAACGGCCTGCTGGGCTACGACCTGGTCAACGGCTATGCGGACGTGACCTCCTATACCCAGATCGCCGCGTTCACTGCCAATGGGATGCTGCTGGGGCTGACCCGGGGGCGGATGCAGGGCAAGATGGCGCCGCTGGTGCGATACATCGGCTTGGCCATCCGGGAGTGGTCCCGGAGCCAGCGCTACTGCCAGCCGGAGCGGAATTACTGCTGGCTGTCCGGCGTGCCGGAGCTGAAGCGGCGCTGCTGCATGGACATCCGGATGCTGGATGTGCTGGCCAAGGACGCCCTGGGCTCCATGGAGGAGCCGGCCCTGCGCTCCAATTATCCCGGCGCGCTGACGGAGGCGGTGCCCATCGCGCTGCTCTCCGGCGAGCTGAAGATGGAGCAGCAGGAGCTGAACCACCTGGGCGCGGAGGCCGTCGCCCTGACCCATGGCCATCCGGAGGCATTCCTGTCCGGCGCGGTGCTGACCCACGCCCTTTGCGCCCTGCTGCGGGACCCCCGGCAGGAAACGCTGCCGCTGCTGCGGGACACGGTGGACGCCATCCAGATGCTGTTTGGCCGGGAATATCCCCAGACCACCCATATCTGGGAGCTGCTGCAAATGGCGCTGACCCTGGCCGCCTCCGATTCCGTCACACCCTGCGAGGCGATGGAGCGGCTGGGCTGCCGCACTGCGGCGGAGGTGCTGGCGGGGGCGCTGTACGCCTGCGTCACCTGCGGCGGGGATTTCGACACCGCCATGATCACCGCGGTGAACCACTCCGGGCGGAGTGCCGCAGTGGGCGCGGTCACCGGCGCGGTGATGGGCGCTTCGCTGGGCGCGTCGGCGCTGCCGGATTTCTACCTGGAGAGCCTGGAGCCCACCGCCGTGCTCACCGAGCTGGCGGACGATCTGAGCCAGGGCTGCCCCATGGATATGCGCAGCAGCCTGTTCGATGATGAGTGGGACCGGAAGTATCTCAGCGGCGGACAATAGCGCGCAGCCAGGGAAATTTTAAAAAAGGCGAAAAAATCCGAAATAATCCCAGGAAAAGGGGTTGCATTTCCCTGGAGAACGTGGTATAATCTGGCATGTAACGATATTTGACTTTTGGAGAGAGGGGCTGACCCCTCTCTCTTTTTGAGCAAAGGAAGGAACGCATGAAGGTAACGGAAATCGTATGGCAATATGCCCAGCCCATTGTGGAGGCGCAGGGCTGCAGGCTCTGGGATGTGGAATATGTCCGGGAAGGCTCCCAGCGCTTCCTGCGGCTGTATATCGAGAAGGACAGCGGCGTGGACATCAATGACTGCGAGGCCATCTCCAGGGCGATGGACCCCATCCTGGACGAGGTGGATCCCATCCCCGAGGCCTATCATTTTGAGGTCTGCTCCGCCGGGCTGGAGCGGGCGCTGAAGCGTCCATCGGATTTTGAGCGGTTCCTGGGCAGCCCGGTGCTGGTGAAGCTCTACCGCCCCCGAAACGGCAGCAAGGAGCTGCCCGGCATCCTGCGGGGGTACGACAATGGCTGCGTCACCGTGGAGATCGGGCAGGAAACCGTCACATTTGAAAAATCGGAGGTCGCGCTGGTGCGGCTCCGCGTGGAATTTTGACAGGAGGAAGAAAAATGGCCAGAACAACAAGAGGCAAAAAGCAGGCCGAAGCGCCCAAGGTAGACATCGGCGCGGAAATTTTCGCCAGCCTGCGGGAGCTGGAGAAGCTGAAGGGGATCCCTGTGGACTACATGGTGGAGCGGCTGAAGCAGGCGCTGACCAATGCCTACCGGAAGGACCGGGAGGACCACCGGGATATTTCCGCCGACAACGTGGTTGTGGACAT
Organism: Bacillota bacterium; assembly: GCA_021199635.1. Classification (GTDB taxonomy): domain Bacteria; phylum Bacillota; class Clostridia; order Oscillospirales; family Oscillospiraceae; genus Faecousia. The sequence continues at coordinate 5,612 of JAJQHS010000091.1, read as the reverse complement.
CTCCGAGCAGGGGCTGTTCATGTACGTGGTGAAGACCGCCGTGGAAGAGGTGGAGGACGAGGCCGTGGAGATGCACATCGACGCCGCCCGTAATCTGGATCCCTCCATCAACGTAGGCGACACCGTGCGCATCCCTGTGGACATTCAGAAATTCGGCCGCATCGCCGCCCAGACTGCCAAGCAGGTGGTCATCCAGGGCATCCGGGAGGCCGAGCGGGGCATGGTCATGGAGACCGGCTCGGAAAAGGCGCAGGAGCTGCTCACCGCCACGGTGCAGAAGCTGGACCCCAGCGGGGATGTTTTCGTCAGCGCCGGGCAGGGCACAGATGCCTTCGACGCGGTGCTGCGGGTCAGCGAGCAGATCCCCGGGGAAACCTATCGGGAGGGCATGCTGCTGCGGGTGTACGTTCTGGAGGCACGCCGGGGCAGCCGCAGCTCCATGGTCCAGGTGTCCCGCACCCATCCCAATATGGTGCGCCGCCTGTTCGAGCTGGAGACGCCGGAGATCGCCGACGGCCAGGTGGAGATCCGCAACATCGCCCGGGAGGCCGGCTCCCGGTCCAAAATGTCCGTGCGCTCCCTGGTGGAGGGCGTGGACCCGGTGGGCGCCTGCGTAGGCCCCAGAGGCGGGCGCGTCGCCGCCGTTGTGGAGGAGCTGCACGGTGAGAAGATCGATATCGTGGTGTGGAGCGAGGACCCCTGCGAGTATGTGAAGGCTGCCATCAACCCGGCCACTGCCATCTCCGTTACCCCGGTGCCCGGCCAGAAGACCTGCCAGGTGGTGGTGCCGGACGATCAGCTGAGCCTGGCCATCGGCAAGGAGGGGCAGAACGCCCGCCTGGCTGCCCGGCTCACCGGCTACAAGATCGACATCCGCTCTGCATCCCAGGCCGCGGAAGCAGCGGCGGAGTAATTCGCGCGGGAAGGGGGAAACGGTCATGCAGAGAAAAATCCCTCAGCGGCAGTGTATGGGCTGCCGGGAACGCAAGCCCAAGCGGGAAATGATCCGGGTGGTCCGCCAGCCGGACGGAACGGTAAGCCTGGATTTTAGCGGCAAGCTCAGCGGGCGGGGCGCATATGTCTGCCCGGACCTGGAATGCCTGCGCAAAGCCCGGAAGAGCCGGGCGCTGGAGCGGTGCCTGGAGGCCGACATCCCCCAGACGGTGTATGACCGGCTGGAGAAGGAAATGGAGGCGCAGCATGGATAGAGCATTGAATTACCTGGCGCTTGCCCAGAAGGCGGGCGAGGCGGCATTGGGGGAGGAGCCGGTGGCTTCGGCTGCCCGGGCGCTCCACGCCCACCTGATCCTGGTGGCGTCGGATGCCTCCGACCATACCTGGCGCAGGGCCAGGAGCCTGACCGCCGGAACCCAGCAGCAGTGCCTGCGGGTGCGGTTCACCAAGGCGGAGATGGGCTTCGTGGTGGGGCGCACCAGCCTGGCGATCGCAGCGATCGAGGATGTGGGGCTGGCGCTCTCCCTGGTGGAGGCGCTGGGCGAGCCGGAGAAATATGCCGCTGCGGCGGATGCCCTGCGGCAGCGGAAGGATAAGCAGCTTCAGCGCAAGGCGGAGGCCAAAGCCCATGCCCGGAACAAGCGGTTCGGAAAGCGCTGGATCGCCGAGGATAAGAAGGAAAAATGATTTTGGAGGTGCATTGAATATATGAGTTTGATGGTAAAATATCGTTTGCGGGAGCTGGCGGCGGATTTCGGCGTCACCCCCAAGGAAATCTCGGAGATCATCTCCAAGTATTATGAGAAGCCCAAGTCCAACACCCAGGTGCTGACAGAGCAGGAGCTGAACCTGGTGTTCGACTATATGACTCAGCACAATCCCATCGATTCTCTGGAGCAGGTGTTCGCGGTGAAGCCCAAGGCAGAGCCGGTCAAGCCGGAGCAGCCGAAGGCAGAGCAGACGAAGGTGGAGCCGCCCAAGGCCGCGGCGACCCAGCAGCCCAAGCCCCAGCCCGGCAAGCCTGCCCAGCAGTCCGGCAAGCCCGAGGCGGCAAAACCCCAGGCCCAGGCGCCCAAGCAGGCGAAGCCTGCCAAGCCCGCGGAGCCGGAGCGGAAGCGGGAGCGCCGGGTGGTGGATACCTCTGCCGTGCAGGTCAACGCCGCCCGGTTCGATGACCGGGTGGACAGCCTGATCTCGGAGCGCGCCCAGAATTACGCCGGCGGCAAGCAGAAGATCGGCGGCAAGAAGGGCCAGCAGCAGAACCGGAAGGACAATAAGTTCAAGGGCAGCAAGGCGCGCAACGAGGAGCAGGAGAAGATGCGCCGCCTCCAGATGGAGGTCGCCCGGAAGGCACCTGTCACCGTGAAGATCCCGGAGGAGATTACCGTCGGCGAGCTGGCCAGCCGGATGAAGAAGACCGCCGGGGAAGTGATCAAGCTGCTGATGCGCAACGGCGTTATGGCCGCCATCAACCAGACCATCGACTTCGACACCGCCGAATTTGTGGCCACGGAAATGGGCTGCAAGGTGGAGAAGGAGGTCACCGTCACCATCGAGGAGCAGATCATTGACGACCATGTGGACACCGCCGAGGAGCTCCAGACCCGCGGGCCGGTGGTGGTGGTCATGGGCCACGTGGACCACGGCAAGACCTCCCTGCTGGACGCCATCCGGAAAACTTCCGTCACCGCGGGGGAGGCCGGCGGCATCACCCAGCACATCGGCGCGTACACGGTGGACGTGGGCGGCAATATGGTCACCTTCCTGGATACGCCGGGCCACGCCGCTTTCACCTCCATGCGCGCCCGGGGCGCCATGTGCACGGACATCGCCATCCTGGTGGTGGCCGCGGACGACGGCATCATGCCCCAGACCGTGGAGTCGATCAATCATGCCAAGGCCGCGAAGATTCCCATCATCGTAGCCATCAATAAAATGGATAAGTCCGACGCCAACCCGGACCGCATCAAGCAGCAGCTCACCGAGTACGACCTGATCCCGGAGGAGTGGGGCGGCGACACGGTCATCTGCCCCATTTCCGCGAAAACCGGCATGGGCTTGGAGGAACTGCTGGATATGGTGATCGTCACCGCCGAGGTGCAGGAGCTGAAAGCCAATCCCAACCGCCGGGCAAAGGGCACGGTGATCGAGGCCCGGCTGGATAAGGCCCGGGGCCCCATCGCCACGCTGCTGGTGCAGAACGGCACACTGAAGCAGGGCGACATCATCATCGCCGGAACCGCCGTGGGGCGCGTCCGGGTCATGACCAACGACAAGGGCCGCACCGTGAAAGCCGCCGGACCCTCCGTGCCGGTGGAGATCACCGGCCTGGCCGATGTGCCCACCCCCGGCGACGAATTCCACGCCGTCACCGATGAGCGGATGGCCCGGGAGCTGGTGGAGCAGCGCCGCCAGGCGGAAAAGGATGCCCTGGCGCGGCAGACCACCAAGGTCACTCTGGATAACCTGTTCGCCAAGATGAAGGAGGGCGAGATGAAGGAGCTGCCCCTGATCGTCAAGGCGGACGTGCAGGGCTCCGCGGAGGCCATCAAGTCTTCCCTGGAGAAGATTTCCAACGACGAGGTCCGAGTGCGGGTCATCCACTCCGCCGTGGGCGCCATCAACGAGTCGGATATTCTCCTGGCCTCCACCGCCGGCGCCATCATCGTGGGCTTCAACGTCCGCGCGGATGCCGCCGCCCAGGCCTCCGGCCAGCGCGCCAATGTGGACATCCGGTATTACCGGGTCATTTACAACGCCATCGACGAGATCGAGGCGGCCATGAAGGGCATGCTGGCGCCGAAATATGAGGAAGTGGTCATCGGCCATGCGGAGGTGCGCCAGACCTACAAGGTCAGCGCCATCGGCACCATTGCCGGGTGCATGGTCAAGGACGGCAAGATCACCCGGGACGCCCAGGTCCGGGTGCTGCGGGACAATATCGTCATCCACGAGGGCGAGGTCGGCTCCCTGCAGCGGTTCAAGGACGCCGTGCGGGAGGTCACCGCAGGCTACGAGTGCGGCATGAGCATCCTGAAATTCAACGACATCAAAGAGGGCGACATTTTCGAAGCCTTCGCCATGCAGGAGGTCAAGCGGTAAGCCGCAAAATCCCCACCGCCGCCCGCGGACGGCGGCGGGGTTCCGCCTCCTGCCATCAGAAAGGAGAATGCACAAATGGCATCCAACCGAATCCAGCGCATTAACGAGGAGATCCGCAGGGAATTGTCCGATGCCATCCGGGGCCTGAAGGATCCCCGGGTGCAGGGCACCATGATCTCCATCACTCGGGTGGAAACCACCACCGATCTGCGCTACGCGAAGGTGTTCGTCAGCTTCCTGGACGCGGATCGGGCGCCGGACGCGCTGAAGGGGCTGAAATCCGCCGGGGGCTACCTCCGCCGGTCGCTGGGGCAGGCGCTCCAGCTGCGCTACACACCGGAGCTGGTGTGGATGCTGGACGACTCCATCACCTACGGCGCAAAAATGCTGGAGCTGATCCAGTCCCTGAACACCGGTTCCGAGGAATCGGAATGAACGGGATCGTCATTGTGGACAAGCCCCAGGGCTGGACCAGCCAGGATGTTACCGCCCGGCTGCGCCGGGTGTTCGGCACCCGGCGGATCGGCCACGGCGGCACCCTGGACCCTATGGCCACCGGCGTGCTGCCGGTGTTTGTGGGACGCGCCACCCGGGGGGTGGAATTTTTTACGCACGCGGATAAAACCTATGAGACCGAGCTGCGCCTGGGACTCTCCACGGATACGGAGGATATCACGGGCGCGGTGCTGGAAACCAGGCCGGTGAACGTGACAGAAGAGGCGCTTCTGGCGGTTCTGCCCGCATTCCGGGGAGAGATCCAGCAAACGCCGCCCATGTATTCCGCGCTGAAGGTGGACGGGCAGCGGCTCTATGACCTGGCGCGGAAGGGGCAGACCGTGGAGCGGCAGCCCCGCCCGGTGACCATTTTCGCCCTGGACTGCCTGGCATTCTCCGGGGATACGGCGCGGCTACGCATCCACTGCTCCAAGGGCACCTATATTCGCACACTGTGCAAGGATATTGGCCAGGCGCTGGGCTGCGGCGGCTGTATGGCCGCGCTGCGGCGGACACAGGCGGGCGGCTACACTGCGGAGCAGGCCGTCCCGCTGGAGACGCTCCTGCATGCCGAGCGGCCGGAGGAATTCCTGCTGCCGGTGGACAGCCTGTTCCCTGACGCCTCGGCCGTGACCCTGACGGAGAAGCAGGCGCTGCGCTGCCGCAATGGCAACACCTTTTCCCGGGACCTGCCCGACGGCACCTATCGGGTGTACGACGGAACGGGGGAATTTCTGGCGCTGAGCCAGGTAAAAAATGGCGTTATGTCAACCATAAAAAGCTTTTTTGAACCATAACTTCCGGTGAAACCGCGGGAGGACACCAGATATGGACACGAGAAACGAGAAAAACATTTACGCCCTGGGCTTCTTTGACGGGGTCCATGTGGGACATGCGGCGCTGCTTCGCCAGTGCCGCAGTCTTGCGTCCCAGGTCGGCTGCGGCTGGGGCGTGGTGACGTTCGATACCCACCCGGACGCGCTGGTGCTGGGGCAGGCCCCGGCGCTGCTCAATACGCCGGAGGACCGGGCGCGGCTGCTGCGGGCGCAGGGGGCGGGAAC
>JAJQHS010000109.1 GCA_021199635.1 Bacillota bacterium | reverse complement strand
CGCCGCGAAAATGGCATCCGGGTCCAGATCCTCCCGGTACAGCTCCAGGACCTTGCCCCGCAGGGACTGCGCCGCCTCCATGGTATCCACGCCGCCCAGCTTGACCAGGTTGCAGGTCTTCTGCACCCGGACAGCCTCTATGGGATAGGTCTTCCCGCCAATCTGGCAGCGCCGGAGCGGGCAGAGGTCCTCCGGAGAATCCAGCCAGGTGAGCAGTTTGATTTCGCCACGGACGCCATGGGTAGTGACGATCTGCCCGGCTTCGATAAATGGCAGCTTCATGGAACATCCCTCCAATCAAATTTGTGTGCCCGGAAAACGAGAAATGCGTGACGCAATCGCCACGCATACCCGTTAATCCACGATTTCCACAGTAACCCGTTCGCCGGTGCGCTGGGCAACCGTTTTTACGATGGTACGGATCTCCTTGGCGATCCGCCCCTGGCGGCCAATCACCTTGCCCATGTCGCCCTCAGCAACACGCAGCTCCAGCACCTTACCGTCCTCGCCGTCGATTTCGGTAACGGTGACTGCGTCGGGATTGTCCACCAGATTCTTTGCCATATACAGCAAAAGCTCTTTCATTGCGCCACTCCTTCAGGAATTACAGTACGCCGGCTTTCTTCAGCAGGCCGCGAACGGTATCCGTGGGCTGAGCGCCGTTGCTGATCCAGTACTTTGCCTTCTCAGCATCCACCGTGACATTGTCGGACTCAGCCAAGGGATTGTAGGTGCCGATTTCCTCGATGCAGCGGCCGTCCCGCGGAGAACGGGAGTCGGCAACCACGATGCGGTAGTAAGGAGCCTTCTTCGCGCCCATTCTTCTCAATCTGATCTTAACCATGGGTTTCACCTCCAAAATAATAAATGAATATATATCGCAAAGCCAATTGCTTTCAGCGAACCAGATTAAAGCCCGGGGAAGCCGCCGAAGCCGCCCATACCCCGCATACGCTTCATTTTCTTCCCCGCGCCCGGGCCGGAGAGCTGCCGGATGAGCTTCTGCATCTGCTCGAAGGACTTCAGCAGCCGATTCACATCCTCCACTCGCACGCCTGCTCCGGCGGCAATGCGCCGTTTCCGGCTGGCGGCAATGATATTGGGATTTTCCCGCTCCTTCGGGGTCATGGACAGGATGATAGCCTCGGTTCTGGCCATGGCCTTTTCGTCCACCTTCACGCCCTTGAGATTGGCGCCGCCAGGCATTTGGGAGAGGATCTCCTCCATGGAGCCCATGGATTTCATCTGCACAAGCTGATCGTAATAATCCTGGAGCGTGAAGCGGTTGGATTTCAGCTTCTCCTCCATCTCCGCGGCCTTCTTGGCGTCGTAAGCCTTCTCGGCCTTCTCGATCAGGGTGAGCATATCGCCCATGCCCAAAATTCTGGACGCCATACGGTCCGGGTGGAAAGGCTCGATGTCCTCCAGCTTCTCCCCCATGCCGGCGAATTTGATGGGCTTCCCCGTCACTGCACGTACGGACAGCGCCGCGCCGCCGCGGGCATCACCGTCCAGCTTGGTGAGCAGGACGGAATCGATATCCAGCCATTCATTGAAGCTCTGGGCGGCGTTCACCGCATCCTGACCGGTCATAGCGTCCACGACCAGCATGATCTCATCCGGATGGACAGCGGATTTGATGTTTTTAAGCTCGTCCATCAGCGCTTCGTCAATGTGGAGCCGCCCGGCGGTATCCAGGAAAACCATGTCGTAGCCACGCTGCCGGGCGTAGGTCACCGCCTCTTTCGCGGTGGTAACCGGGTCCTGTGTCCCCCGGTCGAATACGGGTATCCCCAGCTTCTCCCCGCAGACCTTCAGCTGGGTGATGGCGGCGGGGCGGTAAATATCGCAGGCCACCAGCAGTGGATTTTTCCCCTGGCGCTTCATCAGCCCGGCCAGCTTGGAGCCGTTGGTGGTTTTGCCCGCGCCCTGCAGGCCGACCAACATCACGACTGTCGGCCCATTGGGGTTGATGGAAATGTGGCGGACCTCGCTGCCCATGAGCTTGCACAGCTCTTCGTTCACGATTTTGATGATCATCTGCGCAGGGGTCAGGGATTCCAGCACATCCGCGCCGATGCAGCGCTCGGTAACCGTCTTCGTGAAGTCCTTGCAGACCTTATAGCTGACATCCGCCTCCAGCAGTGCCATGCGGATCTCCCGCATGGCCTCCTTCACATCGGACTCCTTCAGGCGGCCCTTGCCGCGGAGTTTTTTGAAGGTGGCGGAAATTTTTTCGGTTAAGCCTTCAAATGCCATAATTTACTCCTCAAGTTCCTGGACGGCGGCAAGAATCTGCGCACCCAGGTGGGAAACGGAAGCATCCGGATGCGCCTGGAGCTGCCCGGCCGCCTCCTGGATGGAATGGATCGCCCTGCGGGAAGCCATACGGCGGCTGACGCAGCCGATCTGCGACTCCATTTTGCGCAGCAGCGCCTCCGTGCGGGTCAGGCTGTCACACACAGCCTGACGGCTGATGCCCAGATTTTGGGCAATCTCCCCCAGGGAAAGGTCCTGGTTATAGCGCATATCGAAGCAGCTTCTCTGCTTATCCGTAAGCATTCCGCCGTAGTAATCATAAAGCAGTGCCATCTCCAACGCATCCATTGGGAACCTCCTGTCAAGTGTCTTTCCTTGACTGCCTTGGAGATTATAGCACGGCTTTCCCCCAATGTCAAGTATTTTTCCGGAGCAGTTTACACCACACGGTACCACCGACTGATCTCCCGAACGGTCAGGAAGCCCAGCGCTTCATACAGGCGGACGGCGGGCAGGTTGGCCGTTGCCACCGTCAGCTCCGCCGTATCCTCGCTCAGCGCGCTGCACAGTGCCAGCAGGACATCCCGTCCGGCGCCAGGCTCTACGGCGGCCAGCGCGTCAATCGTCCCGCCGGAGGCCCTGCCAATGCCCAGCAGCTTCCCGTCCCGGTGCACGAAATAGCCGTCGCCCTTTTGCAGCATGGCGCACCCATCCGCCCGGGACAGGAACGCCGCATTGGGGACATGCGCCATCCGCGTATTATACAGCTCCAGCCACGATTCCACGGTTTCCGGCAGGACCGGAAGCAGCAGCGCATCCGTCTGCGGGAGTTCCTCCAAGCTCCGCTTCATTTCCACCACTGCCGTCACCAGCGGGAAACGTTCCAGATACGGGTGCCCAGAGGCGGAGATCCGCTCCGCACCGCAGTCCCGGCAAAAATTCACGCAGTCGGCCAGCATTGCTTCCGGCTCCTGGGTCGCCTGCAGCCGGATATAGGCCTGGTGGCTATGGGGAATTTCCCGGAGCACCAGGCTGGCCGCGCCATGGACGGTGGTAAAAACCGGAATGTCTTTCATGCTCGCGCCCCCTTTCCTCTAGGATAGCATGTCTTTTTTGGAAAAGCAAGGCGCAGGATGGTTGCATCCGGCAAAAAACTGTGCTATGATACGGGAAAAGAGGTGATTTTATGCTTCCAGCCAACGACAACCCATCCATACCCGGAGAAGCCGCGCCGATCTGTGCCCCGCGGAAGGGGCGGCTCTGGCCCCCTGCGCTGATCCTGGCGCTCCTGTTTGCTTTCGGCCTGGCGGTTTTCCTGCTGCTGCGGGAGGACGCTTCCCCGGTGACGGACCCGGATATGCCCTGGTTCACCGTATACGGCGGCACACTGTATTTTGACGAAAGCATGTACTCCGGCGGCAGCGAGCTGGAGGTTCCTTCCTCCGTCGGCGGGCAGACCGTCACGGCCATCGGCGAATTCTGCTTCTCCGGCAGCGATTACCTGACAACTGTCATCCTCCCGGACACGGTCGTGGAGATCGGCGAGCTGGCCTTTGCGGACAGCACTGCGATCCGGGGCGTATACATTCCGGACGGCGTGACATGGATCGGGGACTACGCGTTTTACGGCTGCACCGCCCTGGAATCCGTCTGCGTTCCCGGCTCTGCCGGCTATATTGGCAGTGAAGCCTTTGCCGAATGCCCAAAACTGATGCATATTTTCTATGCCGGGGCGGCGGAGGATTGGATATACCTCTACCCGGACGCAATCAACGAAGGCACCTGCATTTACGCCTATGACGGCACTTTGCAGCTGGGATAGGGCACCGGTTCGCGAAATAACACTTGATTTTTTGGGGAAAGGCGATATAATACCCTCATTGCCACACGGAAAGGAGGCATTTTCGATGAAGAAAGTCATCTGCAAGAAGGAATACGACACCGAGATCGCAACGCTCATCCGGAAGCATACCGTAGGCGAATTCGGCGACCCCGCCGGATATGAGGAGAGCCTGTACCAGACTCCTGCCGGGCTTTACTTCCTGTATGTGTGCGGCGGTGAGGCTTCTCCCTACCCCGGTGAAGATATCCTGCGCCTGGCCAAGGCCAAGGTGAACGACTGGCTGGAGAACCACTGATTTCTCTCCGTACCTATGGGAGCTGCTTTTGCGGCTCCCTTTTTCTTGACAAATGTGATATGCTATAGATATCTGAGAGTTTAGGACGCGATGCTATGAAACGAATGCTTGCCCTGCTGGGCGTATTGCTGCTTCTGATGCTGCCGGGCTGCGCAAATACGGAAGCAACGGCGCAAATCGCGGCAACCACCCTGCCGGTTTATGAATTTACCTCCCGGCTGTGCGACGGGACTGACCTCACCATCACCCGCCTGGTAACGGAAAGCGTATCCTGCCTGCATGACTATTCCCTGAATGTGCGGCAGGTCAAGGCGGTGGAGGCCGCGGAAGTGATCGTGATCTCCGGCGCAGGGCTGGAGGAATTTATGGAGGATATTCTGGACGGTCGGGAGATCATCGACGCCTCCGCCGGGATCCCCCTGCTGGAAAGTGCGGACAGCCACGCCGACGGGGACGATCACGAGGAGGACCCTCATATCTGGCTCTCCCCTGCCAATGCATCCGGGATGGCGTGCAATATCTGCGCCGGGTTAACTGAGCGGTATCCCCAGTATGCGGACACCTTTTCCGCCAATCTGGAAGATCTCCTGGCACAGCTGGACGCCCTGCAGGCCTATGGCGAGGAAACGCTTGCCGCCCTATCCTGCCGGGATCTGATCACCTTCCACGATGGCTTTGCCTACTTTGCCCAGGCCTTCGGCCTGAACATTCTGGAAGCCATAGAGGAGGAATCCGGAAGCGAGGCCTCCGCATCGGAGCTGAAGTCACTGATCCAGCTGGTGCAGGCCTACCAGCTCCCCGCCATCTTCACGGAAACCAACGGAAGTGTCTCCGCCGCCCAGGTGATCTGCGCGGAAACCGGCGCAGAGGCGTTCACGCTGGACATGGCCATGGCATCGGACAGCTATTTCACTTCCATGTACCACAATATCGACACCATTAAGGAGGCGCTCGGATGAGAACCACCACACACGGCGGCGCCTGCGGCGATTCCTGCTGCCTGCGGGTGCAGAAGCTGTCCGTTCAGATCGGCGGCGAACCAATTTTACAGGATGTAGATATGCACATCCACTGCGGTCAGCTTTTTGCCCTGATCGGCCCGAACGGCGCAGGAAAAAGCACCCTGCTCAAGGCCATTCTCGGGCAGCGGGAATATAGCGGGGTCATCGCTTTCTCCACCCCCGGGCAGCGGGGGCGGAAGCCGAAGATCGGCTATGTTCCCCAAAGCCCCACCTTTGACCCGGGCGACCCAGTGAGCGTAGCGGATCTGTTCGTATGCTGTATGAGCCGCCGCCCCGCATTTCTGGGCGTTGGAAAATCCCGGCGCGCGCAGATCCTGGAGTGCCTGGACCGGGTGCATGGCGCGGACCTGATCGACCGGCGGGTGGGCGCGCTCTCCGGCGGGGAGCTGCAGCGGGTGCTGCTGGCGCTGGCGCTGGAGCCGGTGCCCAACATTCTGATCCTGGACGAGCCTCTGTCCGGCGTGGATGTGGAAGGTATGACCACCCTGATGGATATGCTGGACGAGATCCGCAGAACCTATGACCTTTCCATCCTGATGACCACCCACGACTTTGCCATGCTCCCCCGATATGCAGACCAGGTTGCGCTGATCGACCATCGGGTCGTCCGCATGGGCCCGCCGGAGGAAGTCCTGGATTCGGAGGAATTCCGAACCGTATTCCACATGAAAGGGGGCAAGGCGCTATGAGCCTCTGGTATGCCATCTGCGACGCCATCCCATTGGAGCTTCTTCAGTGGGATTTCATGAAAAATGCGCTGCTGGCTATTCTGGTCATGTCCCCGCTGTTTGGGCTGATGTCCACCATGATCGTCACCGGGCGGATGAGCTTCTTCTCTGACGCGCTTGGCCACTCCGCTTTCACCGGCATTGCCATCGGGTGTATCTGCGGCGCGGCGTCCCCCACATGGGCGGCGGTGCTGTTCAGCGTGGCGTTCGCGCTGCTGTTCTCCTTCGTGCGCAGCCGCAGCAATCAGGCGGCGGATACCATCATCGGTGTGTTTTCCAGCGCGGCGGTGGCTCTGGGCATCTTCGCCGCCACGTTCGGCGGCGGAAGCTTTACCAAGTACAACAAATACCTGATCGGCGACATTCTCTCCGTCACTCCCGGAGAGATCGGCGGGCTGGCGCTGGTGCTGCTGGCTGTGCTGGTGTTCTGGGTGCTGTATTCCAATCAGCTGACCCTTACGGCGATCCATCCCCAGCTGGCATCCTCCCGGGGGATCCCCGTCCATCTTTCCCAGGCGATTTTCACCACCGCCATCGCCGTGGTGGTCACTCTGTCCATTTCCAGCGTGGGTCTGCTGATCCTGAACTCCCTGCTGGTGCTGCCCGCCGCATCGGCCAGGAATCTGGCGCGGAACCTGAAGCAGTACCATATCCTGTCCGTCCTGTTTGCCCTGGGCGCCGGACTGGTGGGGCTCACCGTTTCCTATTACTGGGGATGCTCCGCCGGGGCGGCGATCTCCCTTACGCTGGCGCTGATCTTTGCCGTCAGCTTCTGCTTCCGAAAGGTCAGGGCATAGTATGGCGGATGTAACCATTCAGATCATTGCCCGGATGCGCAGCGATTTCCCCACGAAATTCGGCATCCCGCGGCAGAGCGGCCTGGTGGATGCACTGCGCTCCACCATCGTATTTGAGCCGGAATACCGGAACGCTGACGCGCTGCGCGGAATCGAGGATTTTTCCCACCTGTGGATCGTGTGGCAGTTTTCACAGGCGGTGCGGGAGCAATGGTCCCCCACCGTGCGCCCGCCGCGCCTTGGCGGAAACACCCGGATGGGCGTATTCGCCACCCGTTCCCCCTTCCGCCCCAATTCTCTGGGGCTGTCCTGTGTTCGGCTGCTGGGCGTAGAGCATACAGAGCAGATGGGCACGGTGCTGCACGTTGGCGGCGCCGACCTGATGGACGGAACGCCTATTTTCGACATCAAGCCCTACATCCCTTACAGCGATTCCCACCCGGACGCCATTGGCGGCTTTGCCGACACCGCCGGGGATTACCTGCTGACCGTCACATTCCCCCGCTCCCTTCTGGAGCGGCTGCCGGAGGATAAGCGGGAGGCGGCGATCGGCATCCTCTCTCACGACCCGCGTCCTGCCTACCAGCGGAAACCAGGACGAGTCTACGGCGTAAATTTTGCCGGTTTTGACATTCGCTTCACTGTGGACGATAAGGTTCTGACCGTGCAGTCCGTTGAAAAACTTCCCCGGAGTCAGCCTTGACTCCGGGGAATTTCCATCTATCCGATTTTCTCCCAGCTGTCCTCCCGCATAAGCTCACGCAGGGTCTGCATGGACACATCTACAGAGGAAATTTCATCCGCGCAGCGCTTCAGCTCCTGCTGGATCATCCGCTCGTGGGAAACGTCCCGCTTGTACTTCATCTGGTGCTCCAGCGCCGCCCAAGCATCGATGGCGATGGTGCGCATCTGGATCTCCGCCATAAGCCCCTGCCCAGCGCCGTCCGAAAACCGGACGATCAGGTGCAGGCTGCGGTGGCCGTTGGGCTTTGGATAGGCGAGTTAT
>JAJQHS010000075.1 GCA_021199635.1 Bacillota bacterium | reverse complement strand
TCATCATGAAAAAAGTACTTATCATCAATGCAAGCAAGCGCCGCAACGGTAACTCCTATGCCCTGGAAAAGAGATTTGCTGAGCAGCTGGAGGGGAAGGCTGAGGTCGCGACTTTTAACATCGGTGAGAAGGATGTGCGTGTATGTCTTGCCTGCGATGGCTGCAAGCGTCAGCATACCCCCAACTGTGTTCAGAAGGATGACTTCACCGCTCTGATCCCCGCCATCGACAACTGCGATGCGATGCTGATCCTGGCTCCTGTCCATTGGGATCAGTTCCCCGCCCAGCTGAAGGCTTTCCTGGATCGCACCTACTCCTTCATGGACTTCACCCAACCGGATATGTCCATGGCCTCCCGCAAGGACAAGAAGGTAGCCGGTTACTTCTGCGCTGGTTTTGGCCCTGTGGATGTGTATACCCAGATGGTGGAGACCAACCTGAAGAGCTTCGCCACCGCTGGCTTCCGGGATTACAAGGCCTATGTGGCTGGCAATGCCAACGTTCCCGGCTCCGTCATGGAGAGCGAGGACGCTATGAAGGCCGCCGACGAAATGGCCGCCTGGCTCATTGACTGATCGATCTCCCGCAAGTGTTAAGGCTTATCGCATAAATCGGTGAGAGCGCCTGACGAACAAACTGTGCTGTCAGGCGCTCCATTGTACTGTAAGAATGGAGGTTGACACATTATGGATCAAAACGATTATTTGCAAATGCTGGTGGAGCAGATCCACTCCGCCACCGTGGCTACCATCGGCGGGACGGGCACCCCCAGACCCGCGCCATTGATATGATGCTGTGGGATGAGCAGGGTGTGTACTTCCTGACGGCGAAGGGCAAAGCCTTTTATACGCAGCTCATGGAGCAGAAATATATCGCCCTATCTGCCACAAAAGACAAGAAAAGTGTATCCTTGCGGGGAAAAATTCAGAATATCGGCAACGAAACGCTGGATGAGATTTTTGAAAAGAACCCATATATGCAAAAGATTTATCCCGGCAATACCCGTTCTGCCCTGGAAGTATTCCGCCTGTACGAGGCCAGCGGGGAATACTTCGACATCAGCGACCCGGCTCATGTGACGAGAGACAGCATTGCGATCGGCCAGCCGGAGGCTGTGGTGAGTGGCTATTTTGTGGGCGACAAGTGCATTGGCTGCAAGCTGTGTTACTCCGTCTGTCCCCAGAAGTGCATCGACATCTCCACCAAGCCTGTGGTCATCGACCAGAGCCGCTGTCTCCACTGCGGACGCTGTGCGGAAATCTGTCCGAAGCAGACCATCGAAAAGAGAGGATAACCATGACCCAAGATGAACGCAGAATTTACCTGATTCGTGCCCTTCTCGCAGAGAACGCCCGGTATCAGGGAATGGAAATTCCCACAGACGTGCAGCAGCAGAAGCGGCTTCTCCGGGCGCTGTTCAACGTGCGGATGCCGAGGCCGGTCAGTCAGGAATTTTTAACGGTGCAGGACGCCTATTTGCAGGAGGCGACCCGGCAGAAAGGCATTACGGACATTGTTGACCTGGCGCCGGTTCAGGATGGGATATACCTTTGGCAGGGTGACATCACGACTTTACGCTGTGGCGCTATTGTCAACGCTGCCAATTCGCAAATGCTGGGCTGCTTCTGCCCCAACCACGGCTGCATTGACAATGCCATCCATACCTATGCGGGGGTTCAGCTCCGGGCGGCTTGTGCGGAGCTGATGGAGCGTCAGGGACACGAAGAGGAAACCGGCAGAGCAAAAATTACTCCGGCATTTGATCTGCCATGTGAGTATGTCATTCATACAGTCGGCCCCATCGTTGGCCACTGGTTGACAGCCAGGGACAAAGCGCTTCTTGCTTCCAGCTATCGCTCCTGCCTGGAGCTTGCGGAGCGAAACAATATTAGGAGCGTTGCGTTCTGCTGCATCTCCACCGGAGAATTTCATTTCCCCAACGATAAGGCGGCGGAAATCGCCGTACACACCGTGAAGGAATACAAAGAACAAACCCACAGCCAAATCGAGGTGATCTTCAATGTTTTCAAGGATATCGACTTACAAATCTACCGAAACCTATTGCGATAAAATCATCCGGCTGAAAAACGAGCTGGAAACGGCGGATGCCATTATCATTGGCGCTGGAGCCGGCCTTTCCACCTCGGCAGGCATGAGCTACAGCGGGGAACGGTTTGAAAAATACTTCTCGGACTTTCGCAGGAAGTATGGCATCACCGATATGTATTCCGGCGGGTTTTATCCTTTTGACACTCTGGAAGAATACTGGGCGTGGTGGTCGCGGCATATCCTGGTCAATCGCTATGAAGCCGGTGTGGGGAAGCCGTACACAGACCTACTGGAGTTGGTAAAAGGCAAGGACTATTTCGTGCTGACCACGAATGTAGACCATCAGTTCCAGCTTGCCGGGTTCGATCAGAAGCGTCTGTTTTACACACAGGGCGATTATGGCCTGTGGCAATGTTCGAAGCCCTGCCATAGCAAGACCTATGACAACGAAGAAGCCGTTCGGCGGATGGTGGCAGAGCAGAAAGACATGAAGATTCCGTCAGAGTTGGTTCCCCGCTGCCCGATCTGCGGCGCGCCCATGAATGTAAATCTACGTTGCGATGATACCTTTGTGGAGGATCAAGGGTGGCATAAAGCAGCGGAACGGTACAATGATTTTATCCGCAGACATGAAAATTTGCACATTCTGTTCCTGGAGCTTGGAGTAGGTGCAAACACCCCGGTGATTATCAAATATCCCTTCTGGCGGATGACAGCGAAAAATCCGAAAGCGGTTTATGCCTGCATCAATAAAGGGGAGGCCTTTTGCCCGCAAGAAATTTCGCATCAGTCGATCTGCATTGATGACGACATAGGTGCCGTGCTCGCTTCCATTCACGAAAATTGATTGGATGTGCTGCCGCCGAAGAAGAATCGGTAGGCGCTGCCTTTGTGCTTGCAGCTTTCCTTGAGCATGAATGGTGCTTTCATGAAATAATCAAATTCCAGTTTATCGAGCTGAAAATGGAATACAGGATAAACGCCAGGAAACCCAGGCGCTCAGCAACGAGCGCCTGGGTTTCCGACTATTATGAGGAATACTGCGTTGCGGACACCGTCCCGAATGTGGGGCAGCGCGGCGCCTGCTGAGGAATCTATCACAGCTCCAGGTCCAGCTTGGCCAGAACGGATGCGCAGCGGGGGCAAAGCCCCTCCGCGTTGGCGTCCATGGTGTGCATCCAGCACCGGGGGCATTTCACGCCGGTGGCCTCGCTGACGCCGATGGTCAGCTGGGGGAAGTTTACCCCGGAGCCGACCTCCGCGCCCGCCTCCGGAGCGCTCCACGCGCAGGAGGATACGATGCAGATTTCCGCCAGGTTCATGCCTGCGCAGCTTTCCTTCAGCGCGTTGCTGCCGCAGAGGGTCACGTGGGCCTCCAGCGCCTTGCCGATGCGCTTGTCCGCCCGCGCCTTCTCCAGAACGCCGTTGACATCCTGGCGCAGCTTCACCACTGTGTCCCAGGTTTCCATGGCGGCCGCGTCCAGCGCGTAAGCGGCACAGCCGTCCGGCATTTGGTTGAGCAGGATGTTCCGGCTGTCGTCCTCCGACCGGTGGGGCATGGCCTGCCAGATCTCGTCGCAGGTGAAGGCCAGGATGGGGGAGAAGAGCTTGGCCAGCGCGTCCACGATCAGGTACAGCGCCGTCTGTGCCGAGCGGCGGCGCAGGCCGCCGGCCTCCTCGCAGTACAGCCGGTCCTTGATAATATCCAAGTAGAAGCTGGACAGCTCCACCACGCAGAAATCATTGATGGCGTGGGAAACAATGTGGAATTCGTATTCCGCGTACGCCTTCCGGCACTGGCGGATGAGCTGATCCAGCCGGGTCAGCGCCCAGCGGTCCAGCGGCTCCATATCCGCCGGGGCCACCAGGTGATCCGGGTCAAAATCGTTCAGATTGCCCAGGCAGTACCGGGCGGTATTCCGGAATTTCAGGTAATTCTGGCTGAGCTGCTTGAAAATCTCCTTGGAGCAGCGCACATCCGCGTGATACTCGGAGGAGCCGGCCCAAAGCCGAACAATGTCCGCGCCGAATTCCTTGATTAGGTCCGCGGGGTCCACGCCGTTGCCCAGGGATTTGTGCATGGCGCGCCCCTGGCCGTCCACCGTCCAGCCGTGGGTCAGCACCTGCTTGAAGGGTGCGCCCTTGCCCAGCGCGCCCACGGAGGTCAGCAGACTGGCCTGGAACCAGCCCCGGTACTGATCCGCGCCCTCCAGGTACACGTCCGCCGGCCAAAGCTCCGGGGTGCTGCGCATCAGGGAGGCGTAATGGCTGGAGCCGGAGTCGAACCAGCCGTCCAGCGTGTCGGTCTCCTTATCGAAGGCCTTGCCGCCGCAGTGGGGGCAGGTCAGCCCCTCGGGGATCAGCTCCATGGCGTCCTTCTCGAACCAGATGTTAGAGCCGGATTCGCCGAACAGGTGGGAAATGTGCTGGATGGTTTCGGGGGTGCAGACGGGCTTGCCGCAGTCCCGGCAGTAGAACACAGGGATGGGCAGGCCCCAGCGGCGCTGGCGGGAGATACACCAGTCAGCGCGCTCCCGGATCATGCTCACCATCCGCTCCTCGCCCCAGGCGGGCATCCATTTCAGGCCCCGGCAGGCCTGCGCCGCCTCATCCTTGAAGGCGTCCACGGAGCAGAACCACTGGGGAGTGGCGCGGAAGATGATGGGATTTTTGCAGCGCCAGCAGTGGGGATAGGAGTGGGTGATCTCCTCAGAGGCGAACAGCATGCCGCTCTGCTTCATATCCGCCAGGATGATGGGGTTGGATTCATCCGTGCGCAGCCCGGCGTACTTCCCGGCGTACTCCGTGTGCCGCCCCTGATCGTTGACGGGGACCACCAGCTCCATGCCGTAGCGCATGCAGGTCTGGTAGTCGTCCGCGCCGAAGCCGGGTGCGGTGTGGACGCAGCCGGTGCCGGAATCCATGGTGACGTACTCCGCGTTGAGCAGGCGGGAGGTTTTGGGCAGGAAGGGGTGCTGCGCCAGCATATTCTCGAAGAAGCTGCCGGGGAAGCTGGCCAGGACCTGGTAATCCGGGAAGCCGCCCAGTGCCATCACCTTGTCCGCCAGCGCCTCTGCCAGGATATACGTTTCCCCGTTCCCGGCCTTTGCCAGCACGTAGGACTCCCGGGGATGCATGCTGATGCCCATGTTGCCGGGCAGCGTCCAGATGGTGGTGGTCCAGATCACAAAGTAGGTTTTGCTCAGGTCAAATGCGCTCAGCTTCCCCAGATCGTCAGCCATGGGGAATTTGACGTATACGGAGGTGCAGGGGTCATCCTGATATTCGATCTCCGCCTCGGCCAGCGCCGTTTCATCCTTGGGGCACCAGTACACAGGCTTCAGCCCCTTATAGATGTAGCCCTTCCGGTACATTTCCCCGAAGACCTTGACCTCCTCCGCCTCAAAGCGGCGGTCCATGGTGCGGTAGGGATGCTCCCAATCCGCCACCACGCCCAGCCGCTGGAAGCCGGCCATCTGCCGCTGGATATAATTCTTGGCGAAGGCTTCGCAGGCGGAGCGGAATTCCGGAACGGGCATAGCCTTCCGGTTCAGCTTATTTTTCTTGATGATGGCGGACTCGATGGGCATCCCGTGGTTGTCCCAGCCGGGGACAAAGGGGGTGTAGTAGCCCATCATGGCATGGCTGCGGACGATAAAATCTTTCAGGCATTTGTTCAGCGCGTGACCCATGTGGATGTCCCCGTTGGAGAAGGGAGGGCCGTCATGCAGGACGAAGGGGGGCAGGTCCTTGTTCTTCTCCAGCATGGCGCCGTAAAGGTCCTGCTCCTGCCAGCGGGCCAGCATCCCCGGCTCCCGGGCGGGCAGCCCGGCCTTCATGGGGAAGTCGGTTTTGGGGGTGATGATGGTATTTTTATAGTCCATTGGGTGATTCCTCCATTTTGACATCGGGAGGCGCGGGAGCCCCGCGTCCCATAAAAATAAACGCCTCTGCCTCTTGCATGTAAGAGACAAAGGCGCAGTAATAGCCTCTGCGGTACCACTCTTGTTCCGGTTCCCCGGCACTCGTAAGCGCTGTAACGGGCGCGCCCGGCGCAGCCTACCCACCCCGCAGGGCTTCGGTGCGCGGCTCGGAGGGGATACGCACCGTGTGTCCGCCGCTGCCTCTCAGCAAACGGCAGCTCTCTGACGGTCGGATCACACAGGCGCCTGTCCTCGTCAATGCGCAGAATATGCAGTTTTACCGATGGGTGGGATCGTAGTTCCTGCCGAACTGCAGGTTGGTGAACTTGCTGGTGGTGTCGGAAACGGGGTGCATCGGCTCGGCCTTGGGGGCGGAGTCCACGGTGGTGCCCACCAGCGCCTCCAGGTTGGAGGAGATCTCATCCGCCACGGCATCCGTGGGATCCTCCGGCTGCTCGTCCGGCTGGCTGTCGAAGTCAAACACCGGCTTGGCGGCGGCCTTCACCGGGGTGGGGCGATTCTCCGACTTGATCTTCTCCAGCGTTTCCAGGCAGGCGGTGAGCTGGGCGGTCAGCGCGTCGATCTTCTCGGCGGCTGCCCGGCGGGCATCCTCCACCCGGGCATTCTCCTGGGCGATCTGCGCGTCCGCGTTCTTGCTGTTCTCCATGGCGGCGGCGTTGGCGTCCGTCAGCATCTGGGTGCATTTGGCCTCGGCTTCCTTGACCATCTTGTCACAGGTCTTCTGGGCGTTGACCATGGCGTCCTTCATGCTGGCTTCATTCTTCCGGTATTCCTCCAGCTTGCCCACCAGGACACGCATTTTGCTTTTCAGCAGGGCGTTTTCCTTGTAAAGGGTGATATAATCCTCAGTCAGCGGTCCCAGGCATTCGTCCACGGAATCCATATCGTAGCCGCCGAAGGTGGCGCGGCTGAAGGAAATCTGTTCGATTTGCTGCGGTGTGTACATAGCTTGTTTATCCTTTCTGAGAAGCGCTTACAGGTAGCTCTCTACTTCGCTCTGCAGGTTTTCCAGGTCGCCGATGACCTCCATGTTGTACGGGCAGAACAGGTAGGTGGACTGGGCGACCTTCTTGACCTTGCCGTCCAGCGCGTAGGCGCAGCCGGACAGGAAGTCCACCACCCGGCGAGCCATGGCCTTGTCCACGTTCTCCATGTTGACGATCACGGCCTTGCGGCTGCGCAGGTCGTCGGCTGCCTTGGAGGTGTCGTTGAAATTAGCGGGGTGGAACAGCACCACCTCCTGCTTGTTGCTCATGTTGACCACCTGGCCGCTGAAGCCGGTGGAGCCGGTGGCGGAAACGGGGGCAGCTGCCTTGGCCGGCTGCCGCTCCTCACCGGAAGAGGACCCGAATGCGGGCGTGCGGCGGGTGCGGGCGGGGCGAGGCTCCGGCTCGGCTGCGGGGGTCTCCTCGTAGCTTTCCGTATCCTCCTCATCCTCGTCATACTCATCGTACTCGTCATCGGAGTAAGGCTGCGCGAATTTCTTGATATCATCCCAAATGCTCATATTACTGTACCCTCCTGTATCTTCACATCATTGCTGATGACACTTGGCATAATCCCGGGGGCCGAAGATTCCGGTACCGACGCGCACCATATTGCTCCCGCAGCGTATGGCGTCGGCGAAATCGCCGGACATCCCCATGGACAGAAAGTCCATGGCTACATTATCGCTTTTTTTCCCCGTTATGTCAACAGAAAGGTTGTACATTTTTTGAAAAAATTTGCAATTTTCTGCCGAATCCCGGCAGATGGGAGGGATTGCCATCAGCCCGCGCAGCCGAATATTGGGATAATTTCCCATTTGCTGGACCAGGTCCGGGACCGCCTCCGCGAAGAAGCCGCCCTTGCTCTCCTCCCGACCGATGTTGACCTCCAGCAGGATATCCTGCACGATCCCCTGCCGGGCGGCCTCGGCCTGGATGGCCTGGAGCAGGCGCAGCCGGTCCACGCTCTGGATCAGCGAGACCCTGCCCACCACCTGGCGCACCTTATTGGTTTGCAGGCGGCCGATGAAATGTACCGGCGCGCCCTGATAGGCGCCCTGGGCGGCCTTGGCCGTCAGCTCCTGCACCCGGTTCTCCCCGCAGCAGTCCACCCCGGCGGCAATGGCCTGGCGGACGGCGTCGGCATCGTTCATCTTCGTGGCGGCGCACAGCAGGATCTCTGCGGGGTCCCGGCCCGCGGCTGCTGCGGCCTGCGCCATCTGCGATCGGATGGCGGCGACATTTTCAGCAATGGACATGAAGAACACCTCTTTCTATCTGTGTTCCGCGGGAAAAGGCGGCGGAAGCTCCGCCGCCTTTCAGCGCTTATGGGG
>JAJQHS010000099.1 GCA_021199635.1 Bacillota bacterium | reverse complement strand
CGGCCTTATACGCCTTCATGTCCGTGGTGAAGCCCACCTCCTCCGTGATGCGCCTGACCTTGTCGAATTAGGCGGCGGAATCGTCGGCAGGGTCGTAGGCGGAAAGGGATGCCATCCGCGAAGAATTTTTAACAGCGCTGCATGAATTCGTCAGACCTTCCTGATTTTTTCTCCTATAATAGAAAGCCGGATGCACATCCTAGCTTGGGAGGAATGGGCATGACAACACATTCACAGCGAAAAGGCCGGATTTTCCGGATTTTCCCCCTGCTTCTGCTGTTTTTCCTCAGCGGATGCGGCGCTCCCGCGCAGGCGGAGCCGGCACCGTTCCGGGTCATCACCGAGATCCACATCATCCGCGGGGAGGGGACTGGCGCCGCCCTGTACACCTGCACGGACGGGGAGATTATGCGCCAGGTCCTGACCTATCTGCGGGGCATTGACCCCTACGGCACCCCGGAGGTGGACCCGGCCAGCGTCCCGGGGGCGGATTACCGCGTGGTGCTGACCTATTCGGACGGCTGCGAGCAGATCTTCCACCAGCGCTGCAACCGCTATATGCAGGTGGACGGCGGCGCGTGGAAGAAAATCGACCCGGAAAAGGCCGACCAGCTGGAGCAGCTGGTGGAGGCGATCACCCGGTGATCAGGGTGTAGCGCCCGGCGCGGATCAGATTGGCAAAGGCAAAGCCGTCCCCGGGGAGATCCTGCGCCAGAATGCCGGAAACCGCGATGTCCGGCGTCTGGTGGCAGTCGGAGCCTGCCAGACGTAGCATGCCGAACATCTGGGCATATTCCTCCGCCCGGTCATTGTGACTGTCGTGGCGGGGATTGCCGTTGAACACCTCCACCCCGTCCAGGTACCGGGCGATGGCGGGGGTGCATTTTCTGCGGTAGGGATGGGCCTGGATGATCAGCGCCCCATCCTGCCGCGCCAGAGGCGCGAAGGCGGCGATGCCCATGCGGAAAATCGTCTCCGGGTCCTGGAGCAGCTCCGGATGATAGCCATAGAGCAGGTAGTCGTTCTCACTTTCGTCAAAGCGCAGCTCCGCTCCCGGGTACACCAGGATGCCATAAGCCCGGCAGGCCTGGGAGAGCTGGCGGTACCCCTCCAGGAAGCGGTACATCTTATCCTCCCCGGAATCCAGCTTCACCCCCAGGTAGTCGAAGGTGGTGCGGTTGTAGTGGTCGGTGACGGCGATGGCCCGGTAGCCCGCCTGATGGTAGGCCAGGGCGATTGCCTCCGGCTCCAGATGGCCACATTTGCTGACCACGCTGGTGTGCAGATGGGTTTCAATTTTGTACGGCATGGCATTATCTCCTCCTCAATCGACCTGGAGCAGCTGCACCTGATGCTCCCGGCAGTACTGCTCGATCTCCTCCGGAACCTGCCGCTCCGTGATCAGCGCCCGCATTTGCGCCAGGGTGCCGTAGGACATCAGCCCGGCCTGGCCGAATTTGCTGCCGTCGGCCAGCACGAACGCCTCCTGGCTCTGCTCCAGCGCCCGCTTCTTGATCTCATATTCCATATATCCGGAAACGTTGAGCTTCCCGTCGACAGATATGCCGGAGGCGCCCATGAACGCCTTGCTGAACTGATAGCGGCTCAGGTACTCCAGCGTGCCGCCGTCGGCTACGGCGTTGGTGCGCCGGTTCAGCCGCCCGGGCAGGACCAGAAGCTCCACGCCCGGCTTCTCCGCCGCCCGGGACATGACGTACAGGCTGTCCGTGACCACGGTGATCTCCTTGTCCGGCGGCAAAAGGTCGATCAGGTGCATGGCCGTGGTGCCGGCGTCAATAAAAATGCGGTCATGGGGCTGGATCAGCTGCACAGCCTGCTGGGCGATCCGCCGCTTGAGCTGGGTGTGCATGGCGGCGCGCTGGGTGAACAGCGGCACCTGCCGGTGCTGCACGATGCGCACGCCGCCGTAAACCTTCTCCACCGCGCCGGTGCTGACCAGATAGGCCACATCCGTGCGGACGGTGTTTATGGACACGTTGAACTTGCTGCACAGCTCCTCCATGGTGGCGGACTGCCGGACTGCGATGAACTGCGCCATCTGCTTCCTGCGGATTTCCTTCATCGGGAGTACCGTCCTTTCTGTGTTGTGATTTTCACAGTTATTATACGCCGGAATTGTTAAGTTTGTCAACTAAAA
Organism: Bacillota bacterium; assembly: GCA_021199635.1. Classification (GTDB taxonomy): domain Bacteria; phylum Bacillota; class Clostridia; order Oscillospirales; family Oscillospiraceae; genus Faecousia. The sequence goes on along the minus strand of JAJQHS010000099.1, from coordinate 6,670 downwards.
TTGGTAACTTTCGAGCAAAACGCCAATTTTTAGGAAAAGTCACAAAAAAGTTGCCGCTGTAAATTGACAAAAGGCGCGTTGGAATGCTACAATGAGTCCGCAAAGGAATTTGCACGGTAAAACCGGCATACCAAAATTGAAATGGAGGATTTTTTATGGCAAAAATTCGTGTAGGTGTGGCGGGCTACGGCACCATCGGTCAGCGTCTGGCTGACGGCGTGGCCATGCAGGAGGACATGGAACTGGTCGGCATTGCGGACCTGGCGCCCACCCTGGCTCTTCAGGCGCTGCGTGAGAATGATATGATCGGCGCGAACGGTGTGAAGTATAACCTGTACCTGGTGGACGGCGCAGACCCTGCGGCGTTCGAGGCTAAGGACATTCCCGTTGCCGGCTCCTTCGAGGCGCTGTGCAAGAGCGTGGACATCATGCTGGACTCCGCCCCCGGCGGCGTCGGCGCAAAGAATAAGGAAAATTATTACGATAAGTACGGCGTCAAGGCCATCTTCCAGGGCGGCGAGAAGAATTCCGTGGCGGATGTGTTCTTCCACGGCTACGCCAACTATGAAAAGGGCGTGGGGCAGAACTATCTGAAGCTCACCTCCTGCAACACCACTGGCCTCATCCGCAGCGTGGACTGCCTGGACCGGGCTTACGGCATCGAGAAGGTGGCCATCACCATCATCCGCCGCGTGGCGGACCCCGGCGACTATCACCGCGGCCTGACCAACGCCCTGCAGATGGAGAAGGCGCCCAGCCATCAGGCACTGGACCTGATGACCATTATGCCCCATGTGAACGCCACCGGCATCCTGGTGCATACCCCCGTCACCCACGGCCACATCATCACCGTGCTGGCCACCGGCAAGGACGGCAAGAAGATCACCAAGGAGATGGCGCTGGAGGCCTTCCAGAAGCATCCCCGTATCCGCGTGGTCAACATTGACGAGGGCTTCAAGGGCAACGCCAGCCTGTTCAAGTACGCCCGGGACCTGGGCAACCGCCGGGGCGATATGTACGAGATCGGCCTGTGGGAGGATTCCATCGTGGAGTCCGGCAACGACATTATGTACGCCATCAACATCCCCCAGGAGTCCGTCACCATTCCCGAAACCATCGACGCCATCCGCGCGGCCACCGGCATGCAGCTGACCCGGGAGGAAGGCACCGCCATGACCAACAAGTACCTGAAGATCGGCCGCTTCAAAAAGTAAGGCAGGTGCGTCATGCGATTTGGAATCAGAACCCTGGACGAAGCCCAGCTCGCAGGTAAAACCGTCCTGTGCCGGGTGGATATCAACCAGCCGGTGGACCGCGCCAGCGGCACGCTGAAGAGCATCAACCGGATCCAGGCCTGCGTGCCCACCCTGCGGGAGCTGTCCGACAAGGGCGCGAAGGTCGTTGTGCTGGCGCACCAGGGCAGCGACATCGAGTACAAGAATTTCTATACCACCCGTCCCCATGCCCAGGTACTGTCCCAGCTGCTGGAGCGCCCGGTGCAGTGGATCGACGATGTGTGCGGCCCCGCCGCCCGGGAGAAGATCGCCGCCCTGAAGGACGGGGAGATCCTGCTGCTGGACAATGTCCGCTTCGTGGCGGAGGAGCAGACCCTGTTCGAGATGAAGCTGCGCCTGACCCACGAGCAACAGGCGAAGACCCTGCTGGTAGAGAAGCTGGCGCCGCTGGCGGACCTGTATGTGTGCGACGCGTTCGCCGCCGCCCACCGGGATCAGCCCAGCCTCTGCGGCTTTGAGCAGGTACTGCCCTCCTACATGGGCCGCCTGTTCGAGAAGGAGTTCTGCACCGTTTCCCAGGTGATGGAGTCGCCGGACCGCCCCTGCGTATTTGTGCTGGGCGGGGCGAAGATCTCCGACGCCTTCCTGATGATGCAGACGGTGCTGGAGCGGGGCGTCGCGGACCAGATCCTCACCGGCGGCCTGGTGGCCAATATTTTCCTGGCGGCGCTGGGGAAATCCATCGGCCAGGGCAGCGTGGATTTCATCATGAAATCCAATTATGGCGAGTACATCGGCAAGGCCGCCGCCCTTTACGACCAGTTCGGCGGGAAGATCACCCTGCCGGAGGATCTGGCCTGGGTATGCGGCGGCGAACGGCAGGAGGCCTCCCTGGAGCAGATCCCCGGCGACATCGCCGCGGTGGACATCGGCAGCAGGACGGTGGAAACCTACCGCCAGGCCATCCTGAACGCGAAGACTGTATTCGTCAACGGGCCCATGGGCGTGTTCGAGCAGTCCCCCAGCGAGTACGGCACCCAGGCGGTGTGGCAGGCGCTGGCGGATACCCAGGGCTTCACGGTCCTGGGCGGCGGCGACAGCATCACCGCTACGGAAAAATACGGCCTGACGGAGCAGATGGGCTACATCTGCACCGGCGGCGGCGCGCTGATCCGGTTCCTCAGCGGTGAGGAGCTCCCAGTGGTCAAGGCTCTGCGTCACGGCGCGGCGATCGGCTGACCCCGCAATCTGATATGAGGTGAAAATATGGAACAAACGAAAAAACACGAGCTTCAGGCGCTGGCAATTCGCATCCGTCTGGCGGCGCTGGAGGCCATCCACTCTCTGGGCTCCGGCCATTTGGGCGGCGCGCTGAGCATTGCGGATGTGCTTGCCGTGCTCTATGGCGAGGAAATGAACATCGACCCGGCAAATCCCCAGTGGCCGGAGCGGGATAAGCTGGTGTGCTCCAAGGGGCACGCCGGCCCCGCTGTTTACGGCACCCTGGCGGTCAAGGGCTATTTCCCCTATGAGGAGCTGCATACGCTGAACCGCCCCGGCACCCGTCTGCCCAGCCACTGTGACCGGAACAAGACCCCCGGCGTGGATATGACCACCGGCTCTTTGGGGCAGGGCACCTCCCTTGCCGCCGGCATGGCGCTGGGCGACCGGCTGAAGGGCCGCAAGAACCGGGTGTTCCTCATCGTCGGTGACGGCGAGACCAACGAGGGCCAGGTCTGGGAGGCGATGGCCTTCGCCTCCGCCAAGAAGCTCTCCAACCTGGTGGTGCTGCTGGACTGGAATAAGCGGCAGCTGGACGGCTGGACGCAGAACGTCTTCCCCATGGGCGATTACGTGGCGAAATTCCAGGCCTTCGGCTTTGACACCTGCAAGGTGGACGGCGGCGACGTGGAGGCCATTGCCGCGGCGCTGGCCAGGACCCGCAACGGCGGCGATAAGCCCTATGCCATTATCCTGGACACCGTCAAGGGCGCAGGCATCCCCGAGGTGGAGCAGATGGCCATGAACCATTCTGTCACCGTCAACGATGAGCAGTACGACCGGTGGACGGCGCAGCTGAACGCTGAGCTTGCCGCATTGGAGGGTTGAGTTATGAAGATTGTTTACAACGGAGAAATGGATTCCCGGCTCTGCAAGGCGGTTCTGGGGGAGACGATCCCCGCCATCGCCGCGGAGGACCCGGATGTGATTTACCTGGACGCGGACCTGATGAGCTGCATCGGCACGGGCAAGTTCGCCGCCGCCCACCCGGACCGGGCGATCAACTGCGGCATCGCCGAGGCCAATATGATCGGCGTGGCCTGCGGCCTGGCTTCCGCCGGGTTCAAGCCCATCGTGCATACATTCGGCCCCTTCGCCTCCCGCCGCTGCTATGACCAGGCGTTCCTGTCCGGCGGCTACGCGAAGAATGACATTACCATCATCGGCACCGACCCCGGCGTGACCGCCACCCTCAACGGCGGCACCCATATGCCTTTCGAGGATGTGGCGCTGTACCGGGCGCTGCCCGGCTCCACGGTCATCGATGTCACCGACCCCAACCTGCTGATCAGCGTGCTGCGCCAGTGCGTGAACCGCCCCGGCGTCAAGTATATCCGCGTGGGACGGAAAAAGTACGCCAAGGTGTACGAGGACGGCTCGGAAATCCCCATCGGCAAGGCCGTCACCCTGCGGGAAGGCAAGGATGTGACCATTTTCGCCGCTGGTGTCCTGGTGCATGAGGCGCTGCAGGCCGCTGCGCAGCTGGAAGAGAAGGGCATTGACGCGGCGGTGCTGGATATGTTCACCATCAAGCCGCTGGATGCGGACGCTGTGGAGGCCTATGCCCGGAAGACCGGCGCGGTGGTCGTGGCGGAGAACCATAACCGCAACGGCGGCCTGTACGACGCCATCAACCAGGTGCTGGCGGAGCGCTGCCCGGTTCCCTCCTGCTGCGTGGCCGTGGAGGATGCGTTCGGCGAGGTCGGCCCCCAGGATTATCTCCAGCAGCGCTTCGGCCTGACCGCGGCGCATATTGTGGAGCAGGTCGAGGCCGTTCTGCGCAGAAAGTGACCGCGCCATGAAGCTGGAATTCGGATACGGGACCGGCGTTCAGGAGGTTCAGGTGCCTGACCGGAACCTGCTGGGCGTCCTCCATGCCAATCAGGTCCCCCTGGAGCTGACCGGCGAGGCGGAGGTGCGCCGCGCGCTGGAGAATCCCATCGGCACCCCGCGGCTGCGCCAGATCGTCCGCCCCGGCGAGAAGATCGCCATCGTCACCAGCGACCTGACCCGCCCCATGCCTACGGCGCAGGTCATGCCCGCCCTGCTGGAGGAACTGTATGCCGCCGGTGCGCGGAAGGAGGACATCACGCTGGTGTTCGCCCTCGGCTCCCACCGGGAGCAGACGGAGCAGGAGCGGCGGAAGCTGGCGGGCGAACAGGCGTGGAACGAGATCGCCTGCGTGGACTCGGAGCCGGCGGACTGCATCCATATGGGCTGCACCGCCGCCGGGACCCCTGTGGACATCACCCGGGTGGTGGCGGAGGCTGACCGGCGCATCTGCCTGGGGAATATTGAATATCACTATTTCGCCGGATATTCCGGCGGCGTCAAGGCAATCATGCCCGGCGTATCCACCCGGGATGCCATCCAGGCCAACCACCGGATGATGGTGCGCCCGGAGAGCTGCGCCGGGACGCTGGATACGAACCCCCTGCGGCAGGATATCGAGGAGGCCGGCCGGATCTGCGGCGTGGACTTTATCCTCAACGTGGTGCTCAGCGAGCATAAGCAGATCATCCGCGCCGTAGCCGGGCACCCCGTGGAGGCGCACCGCGCCGGGTGCCGGTTCCTGGACACCATTTACCTGAAGCCGCTGCCCCAGGCGGCGGACATTGTGCTGGTGTCCCAGGGCGGCGCGCCCAAGGACCTGAACCTGTACCAGACCCAGAAGGCGCTGGACAATGCCCGCCACGCGGTGAAGCCCGGGGGGATCATCATCCTCATCGGCTCCTGCAAGGAGGGGCTGGGGGAGCGGGTCTTTGAGGAGTGGATGACCCAGTCGGAATCCCCGGAGGCCATGATCGAGCGGATCGGCCGGGACTTCCAGCTGGGCGGCCATAAGGCCGCGGCCATCGCCATGACGCTGCAAAAGGCTGAGGTGGACCTGGTATCGGACATGGAGGACGATTTCGTCCGCTCCATTTTCCTGAATCCGCAGCCGGACGCCCAGACCGCACTGGATCGGGCATTTGCCCGGCTGGGGGCGGACGCCACCGTCCTGGCCATGCCCTACGGCGGCTCCACCCTGCCCAGGATCCAATCATAAGAACAGATTAAAGGAGTATAGCTATGGATTATGCGAAAGAGTCCCTGCGCCTCCACAACGAGTGGAAGGGCAAGATCGAGGTCATCGCCAAGGTTCCCGTCAGCACCAAGGACGATCTGAGCCTGGCCTACACCCCCGGTGTCGCCCAGCCCTGCCTGGAGATTCAGAAGGACATCAATAAATCCTACGACCTGACCCGCCGCCACAACCTGTGCGCCGTGATCACTGACGGCAGCGCCGTGCTGGGTCTGGGGGACATCGGCCCGGAGGCCGGTATGCCGGTGATGGAGGGCAAATGCGCCCTGTTCAAGGCGTTCGGCGATGTGGACGCGTTCCCCATCTGCGTGAAGACCAAGGACGTGGACGAATTCGTCAACGCGGTGTACCTGATTTCCGGCTCCTTCGGCGGCATCAACCTGGAGGATATCTCTGCGCCCCGCTGCTTTGAGATCGAGCAGAAGCTGAAGCAGAAGTGCGACATCCCCGTCTTCCACGACGATCAGCACGGCACCGCCGTCATTACCCTGGCGGGCCTGACCAATGCGCTGAAGGTCGTCGGCAAGAAGAAGGAGGATGTGAAGGTGGTCACCTCCGGCGCCGGCGCTGCGGCCATCGCCATCGTAAAGCTGCTGCTGTCCGCAGGCTTCCGGAACGTGACTATGTGCGACCGGAAGGGCGCCATTTACGCCGGACGGGAGGGCCTGAACTGGATCAAGGAGGAGATGGCCCAGGTGACCAACCTGGATAAGAAGCCCGGCTCCCTGGCGGATGCTTTGGTGGGCGCGGATGTGTTCATCGGCGTATCCGCTCCAGGCACCGTGACCCGGGAAATGGTAGCCACTATGAACCGTGACGCCATCATTTTCGCCTGCGCCAACCCCACGCCGGAGATCTTCCCGGACGAGGCCAAGGCAGGCGGCGCGCGGGTGATCTCCACCGGGCGCAGCGATTTCCCCAACCAGATCAATAACGTGCTGGCGTTCCCGGGCAGCTTCCGGGGCGCGTTCGATGTCCGCGCCAGCGACATCAATGAGGAGATGAAGGTCGCCGCTGCCCATGCGTTGGCCTCCCTGATCTCCGATGAGGCGCTGAACGAGGATTATAT
>JAJQHS010000044.1 GCA_021199635.1 Bacillota bacterium | reverse complement strand
GTCTTACCTGCCGTCAGATACAGCTCCTCATTGGGTCCGATGTTGCTGTAGGTGTCAACATCTGCAATGTTACCGTCAACATCCGTAAGCGTGGCAAAAGTACGATTCAAGCTATCGCTCACGACCTTGGCACGGATGTTGATGATGGAGACATTCGCTTCGCCGTCCGTCGCGTACGCGGAAGCAGCGGCAGTGTAGCCAGTTACACCGTCATCCTCGGTGCCCATGGGGTTGTAGACACGGATGCCGTCCAGGTAGAACTCGCCGCCAGACTCACCGGCAGGCAAAGGCGTACCGGTCTTATAAACTTGAACCAGGACATGGTAAGTGCCATAGTCAAGTGAATCATTGTTGTACACAGGAATGTTGTACAGCGTTTCTTCATTGGACACGTCATCAATCACGCGGGTGTCGATGTACTGCCAATCATCATAAACCGTATTGTTATTCTCATCCGTATGCGTAATCTGTACACAGATATAAGCGCTGTTAGTGGAAATGCGGCTAAGGATCGCCGTGCCGGTGCCGGTGAAATCATACTCAAAGGATGCGCCATAATTGCCGCTGACATTCGCATACATGCTGGTGCCGTAGCTGTCGTACAAGCCACCATCAAGGTAAACCTTATCCGTGCCATAGGTGCTGTCCGTAGTGGTGCCGACAAAACCGGTTTCCTGATAGCCGGTCAAAGATGTCCCAACAGAAGTCCACTTCACTTTACCAGTGGAATACTCAACCATTGTGGTATCGGTGGTGGTTACATTGCCATAGTCATCGGTTGTGGTAGTCGGATAAACTCCGAAGTTCTCCTCGTAATACATCAGCGTAGCGGGGATGATGGTCAGCGTAGCGGTGCCGGACTGGGTCTCGTCCTTCTGGGTCTCTGTGTTATAGGCACTGGCGGAGACGGTGTACTGAATGGTCTCGATGCCGGTGAGCTGCTTGGTCATGGTGTAGACGATGTTGCCGTCATCATTGATGGTGGCATAACCATAGTCACCGGTGACCTTGCCGTCCTCACCCGCGCCCACCAGGGTCATGGTGGAATCAACCGCCACGCCGTAGGCGGTCACGTTGTCGTTGGCAAGAACATCTACTTCCACGGGCAGGCCGTAGTCCAGAACGATGGTGTCGTCATTGACGTCCACGTCGGGCTGGACGGAGCCGTAGCTGTAGCTGTTTTTACAGACAAAGCTAATAGTATCCGTGGTGGTGCTGGAGCCGTCAACGGTGACGGTGCCGGAGGTCAACCCGTTGGCAGCCGTGATGGTTGCGTTGCTGACGCTGGATGTGGCCGTCCAGCTGGCCGTCCACCTGTCACCCGGGGAAGTCTCCACTACATAGTAGCTGGACTCTTCATCCAGTGAGATATTGTGGAAGGTGGCCGTCTGGCCGTTCCTCAGGGTGAACGTACCGTTAGCGTCCGTACTGCCTGTGGCGACGAAGTTACCATCCGCATCGTACAGGGAGTAGCTCTTGTTGGCTACCACTTCTTCCCCGTTGTACAGAGTGAATGTGAAGTCGATGTTGTTCAGGGTTTTCATAACATCATCAGAGATCTCATACTCAGAAGAGGTATAATACTCGTCGATGGTCTTGGTCACGCTGACGCTGTCCTTCTGGGGCAGGTTGAAGCGGATCAGGCAGTTGGTTTTGCCCTGGCCGCGGTCCATGTAGTAAATGGTCATGGTGTGGGTGCCCTGGGAGGCGAAGCCGGTCAGGGTGGTGCCCAGCACCGTGTACAGGTTGGTCTCGGACAGGCTGCCGTCGCTGTTTGCCGTGTAGTTTCCGCCATTGTCAATGACAGTCTGTGTCGTATTGTTGTAGTTGGAGGTCAGCGTTACGTCACCGGTAACAAAGTTGATGGTGCCGGTGATGGCGTCATGGGTGCCGCCGATGTCCAGAACCAGGTAGCCGTCAATGTACACCCAGACATCATCGTCGCCGGAGAAGGTAAAGGTGATGTCATTGCCATTGGCGTCCTTGCCATCGTCAGTCATCTGGAAGTCCACGCTGGTAACCATGCCGAAGCCGTAATTCATACTGCCGCTGATGGCGTAGCCGTTGGTCGATTGGTTGGAACTGTTCTTTCCGGTTGCGGCGGTAGAGGTCAGGTTATTAAACGGGGCAAATCCGACGATGTTACCAAGGCCGCTGCCTGAGTTAGCCGCATACTGGGAAGGCAGATCGGCAATCGACATGGTCGCGCCGGATGCGGCGGTGCCGTTAGCAAAGTACACACCGTAGGTGTCGCTGTCCAGAACATAGTAGCCGTCATCGTCGATGTAGAAGGGCACCTGGACATTGGTGTAAACGCTGGTGTAGTCGGTGTTGCTGCCGTCGGTGGCAAACAGGTTGGCGGCGTTGACAGTCTCGTCATTGAACGGGGCGTTGCTGCTGCTGCTCAGTGTAGAAGCGGCCAGGCCGGTGTAGACGCTGTAGTTCTGTGTGGTGTTGCTCCAGCTGCTGAAGGAAGGAACCGTGCTGGCCTTATTGCCCGATTCTGTGAAGTAGAAGCCCAAGCCCTCGTAGCTGGTGGTGATGCTCTGATAGTAGAGGGTGATCGAGCTGTTGCTGCCGGTCACCGTGCCGCCGCTGTAGGTGACAGTCCAGCTGTAGGTGTAGTTACCTTTGTTTCCACTACGGGTGCAGCTGATGTTGGTCACGACATAGTACTCCCCATTCACCAGCACATAGTAGCTGCCGCTGGTGTAGGTGCTGTAGTTGCTGTTTTGGCTATAGGACACAGACTGGCTTGTCCAGCCAGTGCTGGTGACCTGATCAGCCAGGGCAGTCGCCGCATTGGCCGCGGACTCATCCCAGTTGTACAGGGTGCTGGAGAAATACTCGACCTCCAGCGAATCCACATCGCTGTTGCCTGTATTCGGTGAGGGTGTTACGGTTGTTGTCGCCAGCACGCCAGCCGGAAGCAGCGCCAGCACCATGCACAGCACCATAGCCGCAGCCAGGACGCGATGGGTGAATTTACCTTTCATATTTCTTTTCCTCCTTCTGAAAATTGAAAACGTTTATAAAAAATTGCGGGAAGCAATGAACATCCTGTCAGCACCGGAGAACCACACCCTTCCCCAGGGCCAGGTCCAGAAACTCCGCCACGTCCGCCCGGCTGACATCCTCCGCAACGGCGTACTGGCGGCTGACCTCCTGCACAAGGTGGCGGAACGTGCACGGCTGGGCCAGCAGCTCCCACAGGTAAAGGCCCGAAGCATTCAGGGATGCCAATCCGCTGAAATGTTCCGCCGCTGAACCAGCTGGAACTAAAATGGACTCCCCCGCAATTTGCCGGAGTATAAACTCCGGATTTCTGGAGAAAACCTGCGAATCCTCCATCCCCTCACCTCGTTCCCAGGATGCGGGACTATGCGTATGGGCATAGTGACCCACTAATCCTATAGTTGCATATATTTTACCGCGATCTTTTCCATATGTCAACTGGCTTTTTGGGCAAATTGCGATAAAATTTTACTGAAAGTACAAAATGTAGGCGCAGCAAGTCTGCCGCGCCCACACCGCTACTCCTTACTATTCTCCTTGATCTGCGCCTGCAGTTGCATGGACAGCACCGCCAGGGATGTGGCCATATTCTCATACTGCACCAATATCCCCTCCGGCACATCCAGGTGGGACGAGGCAAAGCTCCAGATGGCTTTGATGCCGCTGTCGATCAGCTGGTCGCACACCTGCTGGGCGCTGCCCGCCGGGACGGTGATAATGCCCATAAGCACCTTATTCGTGCGGCAGAAGCTGTGCAGCTGCGCCATGGGATAAATGGGCGTGCCGCCCTCCGTCCTGGCCGCGGACGGGTACAGGTCGAACGCCGCCAGGATGTTCAGCCCGTAGGCGTGGAACCCGCCGTAATCGCACAGCGCCTGCCCCAGCTTGCCCGCGCCGATCAGCACGGCATCGGTGGTATTGTCAAAGCCCAGGAACTGCTCGATATCGTCGATCAGCCCGGCGCGGAGATAGCCGATCTTCGGGCGGCCGCCGTCCGACACCATCGCCAGATCCTTGCGCACCTGCACCTCCCCCATCCCGAGGGCGTTGGCCAGCGCGGTGGCGGATATGTACGGCGAGCCGCCCTCGGGCACGGCCTTCAGGTAGGCCAGGTACCCCGGCAGCCGCTTCAGCACGGCCTTTGATACTTCCTTACGCTCCATGGAAACCCCTCCGGTTATTCGATACGGTTTTTTATCGATATATTTTCGTATCGATTATACCACGCCCGGCGGCGGTTTGCAAGAAAAAAATCAGGCGCAGCTGGTCTGGCGGAGCATCTCCTTGCGCAGGCGGAGCATGATCCGCTTCTCCAGCCGGGATATGTAGGACTGGGAAATGCCCATCTTCTGCGCCACCTCCTTCTGTGTCAGCTCCTTGTGACCATCCAGGCCGTAGCGCATCAGGATGATCTCCCGCTCCCGCTCCGGCAGCTCCGCCAGCGCCTGGCGCAGTACGCACAGATCCACATCCTCCTCCAATGGGCGGAAAACCATATCCTCGTCCGTGCCCAGGATGTCGGAAAGCAGCAGCTCGTTGCCGTCGTAATCCATGTTGATGGGCTCATCCAGGGAAACCTCCGCCTTCTGGCCGGAGATTTTGCGTATATGCATGAGGATCTCGTTCTCAATGCAGCGGGAGGCGTAGGTGGCCAGCTTGATGTTCCGCTCCGGGCGGTAGGTGTTCACCGCCTTGATCAGGCCGATGGCGCCGATGGAGATCAGATCCTCCAGGTTGACGCCGGTGTTCTCGAACCGCCGGGCGATGTATACCACCAGGCGCAAATTGTGCTCGATCAGCGTCTGCCGTGCCGACGGCTCCCCCCGCGCCAGGGCGGCCAGCGTGTCCTGCTCCTCCTGCCCCTTCAGCGGCGCGGGGAGAATGTCGCTGCCGCCAATGTAATAGATTTTGCCCCGGGGCAGAATGCCGATCCGCTCCAGGAACATCCGGAATTGATTCATAATGCCATACCTCCCGCCAGCGCCTGATATGCTTCGCCCCCGCCGATTTCCTCCGGTGCAAAGGCCACGAGGGGGCTGCATGGCCTGCCATTGAGAAGCACCTCGTCAAAGCGAAGCGCCAGGAGCATCCCGCCGGGCTGCCCCACCGCCCGGTACGGGATCAGCCGCAGGCCGGGAATGGGGCGCGATTGCATCGTCACGATGGGGGCGCGCAGCTGCTCACGGGTCAATCCCGCCAGCTGCGCCGCCTCCGGCCCGGCTACCAGCACGCTCTGCCCGGTGATGGGGTCGGCCAGGGTGTTCCCCGTGTCCGCCAGAGCGGTCAGGTTCATGCGCCTGCCCTGCCAGGTCAGCCGCACGGGGATGTACTTCCGGCTGCCTGGCGCAAACGGAAATCCCACCACGCACATCACCGCCAGGCCGCAGGCAGAGGCAAGGATGGCGGCAAAGCTGCCGCTCCCCAATCCCCCGGCAAGCCCGCCCAGTGCCATGCTCAGGAAGACAAACAGCGTCCCCCGCCGCAGGGCGCTCAGGCTCCAGCCATAGGCCGCCACAGCCATCAGCGCCAGGCAAACCACCCGCCACGGCACGCTGCCCAGGAACCGGAATCCCGGGAGCAGACATGCCGCCGCGTACACACTCCCCAGGCCCGCCGCCAGCGCGCAGCGCCCCCAGGCGGGCGGATGGCCGGACAGGCGGTTTGCCCCCAGAAGGAGCAGCGCATCCACCAGGAAATTCAGCAGCAGGCTCAGATCCAGATATACTTTCATTGCCGTCCCCTCCCACGGTTTGTTCCCTGAGAGTATACCGCCATCCTGCGGCAAAGTCGGTCGCATTGCCGCAGGGCATCCGCCGACAAATCCGGCGCGCGGGTGCGGAAATCCCACGCAGTGCCCGCCTGTCCGTAAAAAAACGGCAGCCGAAACCATCAGCTGCCGTTTGAATCTGTCGAGGGATTTTCCGGGCGGAGAACGGAGCGGACCCTCCGCTCCGCCTGGAGCCTGGGGATCATGATCTCCCGGCCGCAGCCCAGACAGCGCAGCCGGAAATCCGCCCCGGTGCGCAGGACCAGCCAGCGCTTCTCCCCGCAGGGGTGGGGTTTCTTCATCACCAGGGTGTCATGCAGACGGATGTCCATGGTCAGCTCCTTTCACTTCCGCGGTGGCGGCTCCTTGATGCCCTGCCAATACTGCCGGGCGCTCTGCTCCAGCTTGTTGGCGCCGTATTCGTAGTACACCGTGCCCACCAGGTCATCCGGCAGGTACTGCTGGGGGACATAGTGGTTGGGATAGTCATGGGGATAGAGATAGCCCTGCTCCCGCTCCATCCCGGTGCTGTCCGCATGGACGTTCTGCAAATGCCTGGGGAATCCCCTTCCCTTGCCCTTGGCAATATCCGCCGAGGCCGCGGCCAGGGCGGCGTAGGCCGAATTGGATTTGGGGGACGTGGCCATAAGCACCGCTGCGTCCGCCAGGGGGATCCGCGCCTCCGGCATGCCAAGCATCAGCGCGGCATCCACGCTGGATTTCACAATTGGGATGATCTGCGGATAGGCAAGCCCCACATCCTCGCAGGCGATCACCATCAGCCGCCGGCAGGCAGAGGGCATCTGCCCCGCCTCCAGCAGCCGGGCCAGGTAATGCACCGCCGCGTCCGGGTCGGAGCCGCGGATGGACTTCTGCAGCGCGGACAGCAGGTCATAGTAATTGTCCCCCGCCCGATCCGCCCGCAGGGCGCTCTTCTGGGAGGCGGCCTTCGCATCCGCCAAAGTCAGCGGCATGGTGTCTCCCTCCGGGCGTCCGGCGGCGAACAGCACCTCCACCGCGTTCAGCGCCTTGCGGATATCCCCGCCGCAGGAGCCGGCGATATACTCCAGCGCGCCCGCCTCCGGCGCAGCCTTCAGCGCCGTGCGCTGCTCCATATAGGCGACCGCCCGGTTCACTGCCTGGAGCGCAGCCTCCGCAGAAATCTGCTTGAATTCAAACACGGTGGAACGGCTGAGGATGGCATTGAACACATAGAAGTAGGGATTCTCCGTAGTGGAAGCGATCAGGGTGATCTTCCCGTTTTCAATATACTCCAGGAGGGTCTGCTGCTGCTTCTTGTTAAAGGACTGGATCTCGTCCAGGTACAGCAGCACCCCGTTCGGCGCCAGGAACGTATCCAGCTGGGACACAATGTCCTTGATGTCCCCGGTGGAGGCGGTGGTTGCGTTCAGCTTGTACAGCGTCCGGTTGGTCTGCCGGGCAATAATGTTCGCCACGGTGGTTTTCCCCGTCCCGCTGGGGCCGTAAAAGATCATGTTGGGAATGTTCCCGGAGTCGATCAGGCGGCGCAGAAGCGCATCCTTCCCCAAGATATGCTCCTGACCGTAAACCTCATCCAGTGTCTGCGGACGCAGAAGCTCCGCCAGCGGCTGATACATAGGACACCTCCCATTTTTTCTTCCAGTATACCATAGTTGCGGGAAAAATGCACCATCTATTTTCCCGTTTTCGAAGTTTTGTTTGTCTTCTGACAGGAAACTGCGCCGGGAATTTCCCGGCGCAGCAATTTCAGAATGTGGCAACCTCCGGATCGGCGGGTGAAGCGTCCTTCGACACCTCCAGCGCAGTCAGCACCGGCCCCAGCTCACCGTGGTACAGCGGATGCTTCTCCGCCGAGATTTTCGCCGTGACCTGCACCCATGCGCGGGGCGTCAGATCCTTCGCTCCGGCATACCGGCAGGGAACGCCGCAGAACTGGATGTCCTCCACGCAGCAGGTCATTACGAACCGGCCCGGGGCGAACATATTCTCCCGGTTCCGGCGGAGCATCGCCACCTGCGCCTTGAAGCGGACAGTCTTGCCCTCGTATTTCCCCGGCTCCTCCGTCACGTCCCGGTACCACAGGGCAAAATCCGGGTCGGAAATCTGGATCACCGGGGCATTAATATCAAAGGGCAGCGGATCAGTCACATCGTCAAAGGCGGTGGTGCCGTCCGTGTAGTCGTAGAGGATGTCGATCCGCCGGTTGGCGGCCCTTGCCAGCTTGTGGAAGGGCATGGTGTCCGCACCCTTCTCCAGCCGGTTGAACACCACCATCTGCGCGCCCACCAGCTTGTCCATCACCAGATTGCGCATATTGGCATTATAGGCCATAAATGTGCTGGCGTCGGCAAACATGACCTCCTGAGCGACAACCCAGCCATCCGGGAACCGGGTGTACAGGTCGCCTACCAGCTGCATCCCGTTCAGCTCCGCGACCACCCGCTGCGCGCGGTACTTCTTTGCCAGCGCAAGAAGGTCTTTGGTGGTGACCGTCTGCTGGTCCAGCGTTTCCAGGTAAACGTTCTGGTGGGGATATGTGGAGAAATCGTATTCCTCCTCTCCCTCCTCAAAAACCAGGAGCAGCGTCCGTTCCCCCGCGTTGAACCTTGGGTCCTCCAGCGTTTCCTGGATGAATTTGGTTTTACCGGAGTCCAGAAAGCCGGTAAAGGCGTAAACAGGAATCTGCTGCATAGGTTCTCCTTACACGCCGAACAGGGCGGCGATTCCAGCCTCGTCCAGCTTGGAGCCGATCACGCACAGCTTGCCGGTGATATCTGCGCTGCCGCTGCGGACGTCAAATTCACCGGGCACCATATCAAAATGGATCCAGCTGCCATCCGGCGCGGGAACAATGCCCTTGGCGCGGAGAACGGCGCCATAGGTCCCGGCATCCAGCGTGTGCAGCGCCTTCTCGATATCCTCGCGGGAGAACTTCTTCGCTGTTTCCACGCCCCAGGAGGTAAACACCTCGTCGGCGTGATGGTGATGATGGTGGTGCTCGTGCTCCTTATCCTCGTCATGGTGGTGGTGATGGTGCTCATGCTCCTCGTCCTCATCGTGGTGG
>JAJQHS010000065.1 GCA_021199635.1 Bacillota bacterium | reverse complement strand
AATTCGTCGGCAGCTTCCGATGTGTATAAGAGACTGGTTCGGCGTCGCAGCCACCTGTATCGGCGGCGCGATCCGCGACCCCCTGTCCGGACGGGCGTATGTCTATGGCGCGATGCGGGTCACCGGCGCGGCGGACCCCACGTGGCCGGTGCGTGAAACCATTCCCGGCAAGCTTCCCCAGCGGAAGATCGTCACCACCGCGGCGGCAGGCTATTCCTCCTATGGCAATCAGATCGGCCTGGCTACCGGGATCGTGGATGAAATTTACCACCCCGGCTATGCGGCCAAGCGGATGGAGATCGGCGCGGTCATCGCAGCCGCGCCGGAGGAAAATGTCCGCCGGGAGGTTCCGGCACCGGGAGATGTGGTGATCCTGCTGGGCGGCTCCACCGGCCGGGACGGCATCGGCGGCGCCACCGGCTCGTCCAAGGCGCACAATGCTCATTCTGTGGAAAACTGCGGCGCGGAGGTGCAGAAGGGCAACGCTCCGGAGGAGCGGAAGCTCCAGCGCCTGTTCCGCAATCCACAGGCCTGCCGCATGATCAAGCGGTGCAACGATTTCGGCGCGGGCGGTGTGTCGGTGGCCATCGGTGAGCTTGCCGACGGTCTGGAGATCGACCTGAACGCCGTGCCGAGGAAATACGAAGGCCTGGACGGCACGGAAATCGCCATCAGCGAATCCCAGGAGCGGATGGCTGTGGTGATCGAGCCTGAGAATGTGGACGCATTCCTCCGCCTGGCAGCGCAGGAGAATCTGCAGGCCTGCCCGGTGGCGGTGGTCCAGGCGCAGCCCCGGCTGGTAATGCGCTGGAACGGGCGGAAAATCGTGGACATCAGCCGGGAATTTCTCAATTCCAACGGCGCGGAGAAGCATATTTCCATCACGCCCGCGCCGCCTGCCATGGAGCGGAAGCCGGTTGCAGGCAGCTTCATTGAGAATTACAGCACGTTGGCTTCGGACCTGAACATCTGCTCCAAGCGGGGGCTGTCTGAGCGGTTCGACTCCACCATCGGCGCGGGTACGGTGATCATGCCCTTCGGCGGCAGGAACCAGCTGACGCCCGCACAGGCCATGGTTCAGAAAATTTCCCTGGAACGGGGGCACACCGAGGATTGCTCCCTGATGGCCTGGGGTTATAATCCGGCCGTGGCGGAGCAAAGCCCATACCATGGCGCGTATCTGGCGGTGGTGGAATCGGTGAGCAAGCTGATCGCCACAGGCGCGTCGTTCCGGGATGTATACCTGACCTTCCAGGAATACTTTGAGAAGCCCGGTACGGACGGCAGCCGCTGGGGCAAGCCCCTGGCAGCGCTGCTGGGCGCGTTGGATGCGCAGCTGGACCTGGGCATTGCCGCCATAGGCGGCAAGGATTCCATGAGCGGATCGTTTGAAGATCTGGACGTGCCGCCGACGCTGGTATCCTTCGCCGTTACCACGGAGCAGGCCGGGAATATCGTGCCCAACTATTTCCGATCCCCGGGGAACCGGGTGGTCCTGCTGGCGCCCGAGCAGAACGCCAACGGACTGCCGGAGCCAGATTCCCTGAAGCGGATTTTTGGCCGTGTTACCGATCTATTGCGGAAGGGGACGGCGGTGGCCTGCTATACCCCCGGCCCGGGGGGAATTGCCGAAGCAGTGATGAAGATGGCCTTCGGCAACGGATATGGCTTCCGGTTCTGCAGCGCCATTTCCCTGAAGAGGCTGTTTGGCCTTTGCTATGGCGGCTTCATACTGGAGGTCGCCCGGGAGGTTCCGGAAGCGGAAACCATTGGCTATGTGACAGAGGATGGCTGCTTCACCTATCGGGACGAGCAGATAGCGATTGCCCGGCTGCTGGAAATCTACGAGAACCGGCTTGAGGGCGTATATCCCTGCAACATTCCCCAGAGTGCCGCTCCTGTGGAGCGCTTCTCCTATACCGCCCATGCCCACCCGGCTCCGGCGGTCAAATGCGCCAGGCCCAAGGTGCTGATTCCTGTATTCCCCGGCACAAACTGCGAATACGACAGCGCCAGGGCGATGGCGGATGCGGGCGCGGAGCCGGAGATCCTGGTGATCAACAACCTGTCCGCCTCCGGGATCCAGTCCTCGGTGGACTCGTTCGCCAGGGCACTGCGGGATGCGCAGATGGTGTTCATCCCCGGCGGCTTCTCCGGCGGCGACGAGCCGGACGGCAGTGGGAAATTCATCACCGCGTTCTTCCGCAATGCGGCGGTAAAGGAGGGCGTCACCGCGCTGCTGGAGCGGCGGGACGGCCTGATGTGCGGCATATGCAACGGCTTCCAGGCGCTGATCAAGCTGGGGCTGGTGCCCTATGGCAGGATACTGGATACGGACGAGAATTGCCCGACCCTGACCTTCAACACCATTGCCCGCCACCAGTCCCGGATCGTACGCACCCGCGTGGCATCCAATCTGTCTCCCTGGCTTTCCCTGATGAAGGTGGGCGATATTGTGAACGTGCCCATCTCCCACGGGGAGGGACGCTTCCTGGCAAGCCCTGCCCTGATCCGCCAGCTGGCGGAAAACGGGCAGATCGCCACACAGTACGTGGATCTGGAGGGGAACCCCACATCGGACGTGCATTTCAATCCCAATGATTCCATGTGCGCCATCGAGGGCATTACCTCGCCCGACGGTCGGGTGTTCGGCAAAATGGGGCACAGCGAACGGATCGGACGGAACCTGTATAAAAATGTGCCCGGGAATTATGACATCCGGATGTTTGAATCCGCAGTGAAATACTTCCGGGGATGATCGGATAAATGGGAAACGCCGCTGGCGCTTCCCATTTTCCGTTCCGGCGGGAGCATACGCTGAAATGAATATAAATACACAATTTGTCCGGCCTATCATTGAAAATTTTGAACAAATTAACGATAATCAGGATTTGCTCCAAGAAAAAATTTGAACATTCTATTGACAAATCAGGGCAAGAAAGTGTATGATTACTCCAGTCTTTGCACGCATGGCACTTGCCCCCAACTTGCGGACAGCGCTCATGCGGATTTTAATGAATGGAGGAAACAATATGAAGACGATGAAGCGCTGCACCGCACTGCTGATTTGCCTGTTCCTGCTCCTGGGGCTGCTGCCCGCCGCGGCTTTTGCTGATGACGGGGAAGCGGCTTCCGACGGCAGCAGCCAGGTGGATGCGCTGGAGGTGGATAGCTCCCGCCTGGACGCGGTCAGCGGCACCTCAGACGCTGTCTACGCCGATGACGAGTATGTGACCGTCATTGTCGAGATGGCCGAAACGCCTGTCCTAGGCTACTACGCCGACAGCGACTACTCCCTGCTGGACGGCCAGACCACGGCGGGCGAGGCAGTATCCGCGTTCCTGGTGTCCGATGAGGCGCTGGCCATTGCCGACGCAGTCACCGAGAGCCAGGAGAGCGTGATCGCCGACATCACCGATGTGGCCGCGGAAACCGCGGAGAGCCTGGGCATTACGGACAGCTTCGAGGTTACCAACCGCTGGTCTGTGATCACCAACGCTATGTCCATCCGCGTTCCTTACAGCGCCCTGGCGGAGATCGCCGCGCTGGACGGCGTCAAGCGGGCGTATGTGGAGCATGTCTACAGCCTGCCGGACGATACCACAGGCGACACGGACGGGTACGACGCCAACTATACATACAGCCTGGCACAGGCCGGTGTTACCGGCGCATGGGCAGAGGGCTACACCGGCCTTGGTATGGTGATCGCAGTGCTGGATACCGGCCTGGACATCACCTGGGGCCTGACGGACAGCACCGGCGCCAATTACGGCGTCACCCGTGTGCATGAGGCCTTTACGGAGGACTCCTTCGTGACCGAGGGCACCGAGCTGTATGAGAATCTGCGCTGGACCAGCGCCAGCATTCAGTACTTTGTGGAGAACACCCAGCTGAATTCCAACACCGGCTCTGACGGCGGCATGATCATCTGGGACAACAACGCGCTGTACAAGAATCTGAAGGTTCCCTATGCCTGCGACTATGCCGACGGCGACATGAACGTTTATAATTCCAACAGCGACCATGGCACCCACGTTTCCGGCACCGTTGCCGGTTACGCCGAAACCGAGGAGGGTGAGATCCTATTCTCCGGCGTGGCGCCTGACGCGCAGATCCTGATGATGAAGATTTTCGGCGATGATGACAGCGGCGCTTACGAAAGCACCATCATCATGGCGCTGGAGGATTCCATCAAGTTGGGCGCGGATGTGGTCAACCTGTCCCTTGGCGCGGACAATGGCTTCGCCGAGGATGACACCATCCAGAACGATGTTTTCGACCTGGTGGAGGCTGCCGGCATCGTCATCATGACCTCCGCGGGCAACAGCTCCGATTCCGATGAGGGCAACAATTACGGCGATGAGAGCCTGGCCTCCAACCCGGAAACCTCCATGATCTCCTCCCCGGCTGTCTACACCAGCAACCTGGCGGTGGCCTCCGTGGAGAATGCTATCACTACGGAAATGTACTTCACCTGGGAGGATGCGGACGGCGTCACCCATGAGGTCACCTTCACGGATTATTGGTCCGTGGCAATGAAACAGAAATTCTCCGATGGTACCTATCCCATTTACTATGTCAGCGGCACCGGCACCTACAGCGACTATTACAACGCCGGTTTCCGCAGCTATTACGGCTACGGCACCAAGGGCGTTACCGGCATTGCCCTGGTGGAGCGGGGCGAGCTGAGCTTCGAGGATAAGATCAACAACGCCACCAGCTTCTATGAGAGCTATTACAATTCCAGCACCGGCTCCTATGTGAGCGGGTGCCCGGTCCTGGGCGTCATCGTCTATGATAACGATCCGGAGTCCGAGGAGCTGATCACCATGAGCGTGAGCAACACCACTCTGACCTCCGCCTTTATCTCCGGCAAGGACGGTGCACAGATCGTTGCCGCGCTGCAGTCCGGCTTCCAGGTCTACATGACTGTCTCCAGTGTGGACAAGACGGTGGACAGCGAAACCGCCGGCCAGATGTCCAGCTTCTCCTCCTGGGGCGCCAGTCCCAGCCTGCAGCTGAAGCCGGAGATCACCGCCCCTGGCGGCAATATCTGGTCGTCCATTTCTGACTCCACCTACTCCGGCAGCGGTGAGGATTACACCGGCTCCTACGAAATGATGAGCGGCACCTCCATGGCTGCCCCGCACATGACCGGTATCGCCGCGCTGGTGCGCCAGTATGTGCAGTCCAGCTCCGCGTTCAAGGGCATGTCCCGCAGCGAGGTGGCGGACGTGGTCAAGCAGCTGCTTGTCAGTACCGCTGTGCCCATTGTCGAGGAAAGCACCGGCTCGTATTATTCGCCCCGGCAGCAGGGCGCGGGCCTGGTAAATACCGAGGCCGCCGTCACCACCCCGGCATACATCACCGTGGAGGGGCAGACCATCGGGAAGCTGGAGCTTCTGGATGATCCGGAGAAGAACGGCGAATATGACATCTCCTTCACGCTGAACAATATTTCCAGCGAAAGCGTCAGTTATGATGTGAGCGTGGTGCTGATGCGTCCGGCTACGGAAACCACTGAGAGCAATTACGGCACCGAGCAGACCTTCATGACGGACAGCGATGTGATCATCAAGACCGTTTCCCTGGGCACCGTTACGGCCTCTGCGGGCAGCAGCACCGACTTCAGCCAGGTCGTCACCCTGACCGACGAGGAGAAGGCGGAGCTGGACGCGCTGTTTGCCAACGGCACCTATGTGGAAGGCTTCGTCATCCTGACCGATGCCACCGGAAGCGGCAATCCCCAGCTGGGCCTGCCGATGCTGGCCTTCTACGGCGACTGGACGGCGGCTCCCATCTTTGATACCTCCGTCTGGTTCGTGGACGCGGACAGCGACTACGATGCCGAATACGGCGCATTCGCCGAGGAAAGCACCTGGGGCACCAGCATTGTTGGCAGCACCATCGGCACCATCGGCTACCTGAACCTGGGCGAGAATGCCTTTGATACCAGCACTGCCGAGGACGGCAGCGATATCGTGCAGTACATCTATTTTGAAGAGAACTTTGCCATCTCTCCCAACGGCGACGGCTACATGGACGCGGTGGATGATTACATCCTCTATCAGCTCCGCGACGCGCGGCTTGTGGTCGTGGAGGTCACCGACGCGGAGACCGGCGAGGTCTACATGCGCGACGGCGCCAGCTACATGACCAAGACGGTCTACAGTGCAAGCTACGGCTATCCGCTGCCCTACAGCGCCTATGGTACGCTCCCCACCTGGGATGGCACGGACATGGACGGCAATGTGCTGCCGTCCGGCACGAAGTGCATCTACACCATCACAGCCTACGGCGACGGTGATTATCCCACCGTCTGGTCGGAGGAGGATGAGGCCTATGTCACCGACTTCGAGTCCATTATCAACGGCGAAGCGGTTCCCACCTTCAACGGCCACGCTATGGATATGACCGGCGATGTGATCTCCTTCAGCATCGTGGTGGATACTGTGGCTCCCAAGCTGGAGAACAACACCGTCAGCGTCTACGAGGTGGAGGAGGAGGACGGCACCCACGTCTATATGACCGGCACGGTCTATGACGAGGATGGCTCCATCGCCAATGTGGAGATTTATCCCTATGTCGCCCGTTCCTATGCCAGCGGCTACGGCGATCCCACCTACAGCGAGTATGGCATCGACTACCTGAATACCTTCTACACAGAGAACGTCTACGACCCCGGCACGAAGACTCTGACCTTCACCGCGGATGTGACGGAGTATGTGCGGGAAACCTGGTCCTATGCCTCTGAGAAATACTACTACCAGTACACCTGGACCGGCAATGTGATCATTTCCTGCGGCGACTATGCCGCCAATGACCGCTCCTATGCTGTCACCGTGGATTCCACGGAGGGCCTGGTGCTGTCCCAGACCTCTGCGCTGCTGCACATCACCCTGGACGAGGATGGAAATATCACCGAGGGCGCCAGCTTTGAGCTGAGCGTGATCGACAATACCGGCATCGATGATGGCGAGATCACCCGCACCTCCAGCAACCCGGATGTGGCCACTGTGGACGAGTTCGGCCATGTGGAGGCTACCGGCGTCGGCCAGACGATCATCACCGTGTCCAAGGGCGGCGTTTCCGCCATCTGTGTGGTAGCCGTGGAAGCGACCACCACTGAGGTCCTGGACTTTGACCTGTCCATTGAAAACTTCGATACCATCACGCCGGACGGCCAGATCACCGTGAAAGTAACGAACCTCCAGCCGGCGGATGTGGTGATCGAGAGCGTCACCTGGCTGGTTTACGAGAGTGACGAGTATGCCGAGGATTACGGCGCGGGGCTGGTCACCGTTACCCAGAACAGTTCTGACGGCCTGAGCGGCATTATCTACCTGAACTACAACAACTGCGCATCCCTGGGCGTCGACGAAATGCCCGCCGGTGACGGCTGGCTGGATGTCACCATCAACGGCGTGACCCGGACGATGACTTTCTCCTGGGAGGATCTGTATAAGACCTCCACGGAAGATGACCTGGTGTCCGCCCTGAACTACGCGGACCAGACGGTCTACGTGACTCTGGGCGAAACCGCCACCCTCGAGGCCAAGTATAATAACACCTCCATGCACAGCGTGGGCGAGGTTGCCCTGTACACAGCGGTTGGCGCTTATGCCTACAACTACAATTACGACAATCCCACCACCGAAGCCACCGGCCTGGTGCTGGATGGCCAGCCGTACTTCAATTCCGGCAGCGAGTGGACGGGCAAGCTGGTGAATCTGGCGGGCTATGACCTGCCGGAGAGCATCACGGTCTGGACCCGCGGCAGCGACGGCTATGAATCCCTGGTGTCCAACTACAGCTGGAGCACCAATTACACCTACGACAGCGAAACTGGCGAAATCTGGGTGAAGTACGCGCCCAGCTCCAACGCCTCCACTCTGGTGATCCGTGCCGATGGCGTGGAGAATCCGGACGCTGAGGCCGGAGAGCTGTCCGGTACGGAGTGGACTATGCCGGATGGGCTGTATGGGCCTTTCGACTGGACCATCACCGATGGAACCGGAACCGGCGAGGAGGTCATCGTGACCCAGACCTACGGCAGTGACATCAACGCTTATGCCTACACGCCGGTGGAGCCTGGCGTCAGCTACATCACTGCCACCACTAAGGACGGCGCTTACAGCCTGACTTTCGCTGTGATCTGTGACCCGGTGACGGCGGATACGATGAATCTGGCCTATCACAGCCTGACCATGGAGATCGGCGACACCTTTGACACCACCCAGGAGGGCTTCGTGACCCTCGACCCGCTGCCGACGCTGGACGAGGATGCCCAGGTCTGCTGGCTGAGTTATGATGAATCCATCGTACAGGTGGGCGAAAACGGCGAGCTGATCGCGGTAGGCGCAGGCGATGTGTATGTCAAGGGCTATCTGGCCACGGACAATACCGTTACCACCTATCTGATCATCCACGTCAATCCGCTTCCCACTTACTCCGTGACATTCCTGGATTGGGACGGAACAGTTCTGGACGTGCAGACGGTGGAGAAAGGCAGCGCCGCGGAGGCGCCCGCCGATCCCGCCCGGGAGGGCTATGTGTTCACCGGATGGGATGCAGACTTCAGCTGCGTTACCGGCGACATGACCATTACCGCCCAGTATGTGCCGCTGTACACCATCACCCTGGAGCCGAACGGCGGATACCTGGATACGACCACCATTTCTGTGGTGGAAGGCCAGGCCATCGGTGAGCTGCCTACGCCCACCAAGGAGGGCTACACGTTTGGCGGCTGGTATGACGCTGATGGCACTGCGATCACCGCGGAAACGATCTATACCGCCTCCGGGAACAGCACCTATTACGCCGCCTGGACGGCTAACACTTACACGGTGACGCTGATCTCCAATGGCGACAGTGAGACAATCACGGTGACCTATGGCGAAGCCATCGGCGAGCTGCCCACGCCCACCAAGGAG
>JAJQHS010000004.1 GCA_021199635.1 Bacillota bacterium | reverse complement strand
AAGGACGTGCTGGCCAAGTGCTACGGCGGCGACATCACCCGGAAGAAAAAGCTGCTGGAGAAGCAGAAGGAAGGCAAGAAGCGGATGCGTACCTTCGGCACCGTGTCCGTGCCCAGCGAGGCATTCATGGCGGTGCTGAAGCTGGACGACGACTGAGGAGGCGCTGCTATGGCGAACCGGAAAAATCGAACGCCCCTGGGCATCTACATCCACGTCCCCTTCTGCAAAAGCAAATGCCAATACTGCGACTTTTATTCCCTGTGCGATATGGACGACCGGATGGCGGACGGCTATCTGGACGCGGTCTGCGCCCATATCAAGGAAACCGGCGCGCTGGCGCCGGACTACCGGGTGGACACCGTGTATTTTGGCGGCGGGACCCCCAGCTTCTTCGGCGCGGGCGGCCTGGCGGCCATCCTCTCCGCCATCCGGCGGGCGTTTGACGTGGACGCGGACGCGGAGATCACCTTCGAGGCCAACCCCGATTCCGTGACGCCCCGGCTCCTGCGGCGGCTGAAAAGCGAGGGCTTCAACCGGGTGAGCCTGGGCATCCAGTGTGACGACGACAGCATCCTGGAGAAGCTCGGCCGCCCCCACGACTACGAGCAGGCAGTCGCCGCCGTCCGGAAGATCCGGAAAGCGGGATACCGGAACCTGTCCGTGGACCTGATGTACGGCCTGCCGGACCAGACCCTGGAAAGCTGGCAGGCAACGCTGCGCAATGTGCTGACCCTGGAGCCGGAGCATATCAGCATCTACGCTCTGAAGGTGGAGGAGGGTACGCCGCTGTACGATTTCCAGGACTACGCCAATCTGCCGGGGGACGATGCCCAGGCGGATATGTACCTGGCTGGGGTGGAGATCCTCCGCAGGCAGGGCTACCGGCAGTATGAAATTTCCAATTTCTGCAAACGCGGGCAGGAATCCCGGCACAACCTGAAATATTGGATGGGCGGGGAATACCTGGGCTTCGGCCCGGACGCCAGCTCGGATTTTGCCGGGAAGCGGTTCTCCATCGTGCGGGACCTGCAAAGCTATATCGACGGCATCCACAGCGGCGGGCAGGTGCTGCGGGAAATCCAGGAGGTCCCCAGCCGGGAGCGGGCGTGGGAATACCTGATGCTGCGGCTGCGCACCGTCTACGGCGTCAGCCCGGAGGAGTACGAGAAGCAGTTCCTGCTGCCCTTTGCCCCGCTGGACGCGGCGCTGGAGCAGCGGCGGCTGATGGGCCACGCGCTGAAGGGCGAGGGCGGCCGGTGGCGGCTGACGCCGGAGGGCTTTTTGGTGTCCAACGACATTTTGTCCGACCTGGGGCTGCTCCAGGAGCAGTCAGAGCCGCTGGCAAAGCGCAGATAGCCCGGGAAACGGGAAAATCCATATCGGTTCCGTCAGGGAGGGCACGGCCCCTCCCTGATTTTCTTTTTGCCGGGGCGAATGGGCACGGATTTCCAAGATTTCATAATTTATTATTGACATTCGATAATCCTTGTGCTATGATACCCCCTACAGGAGGTGCTGATGCCATGCAAAATCGAACCACAAAAATCACCCTGTACATCACCGTGCTGGTGGCGGTGGGGATCGTCGTGCTGCTGCCCTTCATGCCCGCGCTGCTGCGGTGGTACGGGTCGCTGCGGAATTTCAGCCAGGCCCAGTGCGCGTGCATCCTGGCGGCGTATGTGCTGTGCGCCGCGGCGGCGGAATGGGCGCTGGTCAATATGATCCGCATCCTGCGCAGCATCCTGGCGGGGCAGGTGTTCGTCACCGCCAATCTCCGGGCCGTCCGGTGCATCCGCACGGCCTGCCTGCTGGTGAGCCTGGTGTGCCTGGCTGCGGCGTTCGTATACCTGCCGCTGATCATCGTCACCCTGATCATGGGCTTCCTCAGCCTGACGGTGGGGGTGCTGTGCCAGGTGCTGAAGGCTGCCGTGGCCATCCGGGAAGAAAACGATCTGACCATTTAGGAGGTGCGCCATGGCGATCATTGTGAATCTGGATATTATGCTTGCCAAGCGGAAAATGACGTCGCTGGAGCTTTCCCAGCGGATCGGCATGACCCCCGCCAATTTGTCCATCCTGAAAACCGGGAAGGCCAAGGCCGTGCGCATGAGCACGCTGGACGCCCTGTGCCGGGAGCTGAAATGCCAGCCGGGCGACCTGCTGGAATACACGGAGGAGGATGACCCATGGACGAGATGAAGCAGCCAAACCCCGCGCCCGAATCTGCCTGGCCCCCTGCGCCGCCGCCTGCCCCCGCGCTCCCCGCGGGGCGGCGGGAAGCCGGCTTCGCCGGTGCGGTGCTGGTCATCGCGCTGCTGATGGCCAACTGCGTGCTGATGGGCGGCTTCCAGCTGGGCTTTGCCCTGACGGCGGCGGCCAGCCTGATCGCCGGATGGGTCTACCTGCGCAGCACCGGGCGCCGCCCGGGCTGGTACGAAAACTGCCTGCTGGGGCTGAGCGTGGCCATCGCCCTGGGCTTTGCCCGGGCGGACGACGGATTCGTGAAATTCATCCTGCTCCTGTTCCTGCTGATCGGCGGGAACCTGGGGCTGTGCCTGGCGGCGGGGCAGAACCGCCGGCGCTCCGGCTCCGCCGCCTCCGTGCTGGACGCGCCCAGAGCCGCATGGACGCTGGGCATCGGCAGAATCAGCCCGGCGATGCGGGGATTGTTCTCCGGTCTGCGCGCCGGTGGGCGGTGCGCGAAATCCGCCGGGGCGGTGCTGCTGGGGGCGGTGATCGCCGCGCCGCTGCTGACGATCGTCATTGCTCTGCTGGCCAGCGCGGACGCCGCCTTCGACAGCCTGATGGGGATGCTGCCGGAATTTGACCTGTCCCAGCTGGTGCTGACGGCGATCTTCGGCGCGCTTCTGTTCGGCTGGCTCTACACCCGGGGCGTCGCCCTGGGCCGCGGGGAAACGCCTGCCGCCGCGGAGGAAACACCCGGCCGATTGTCCCCGCTGACGGTGAACACGGTGCTGGGCGCGGTGGCGGCGGTATACGCCGTGTACCTGTTCAGCCAGCTGGGCTACCTTTCCGGCGGCTTTGCCGGGATCCTGCCGGAGGGCTACACCCCGGCCCAATACGCCCGCCGGGGCTTCTTTGAGCTGGCGGTGCTGTGTGGAATTAACCTGGGCATCCTGGCGCTGGGGATCGGGCTGGTGCGCAAGCAGCCCGTTGCCCCCCGCTCCACCCGGGTGCTGTGCCTGGTCGTGGGGCTGGCCACGCTGTTCCTGGCAGCGGCGGAGAGCGCGAAAATGCTGCTGTACATCCGCGCCTTCGGCCTGACCCGGCTGCGGGTGCTGACGGAGGTGATCACCCTCTGGCTGGGGCTGACCACGCTGATGGTGATGATCTGGCTGTTCGCGCCGAAATTCCCATATATGCGGGCGGTGATGCTCTCTGCCATGGTCCTGGGCTGCGCCGTGCTGTGGACGGACGTAGACACCCTGGTGGCTGGCTACAACGTCAGCGCCTATCAGTCCGGCGCCCTGGCGGAGATCGACCTGGATTACCTGGGTAGCCTGTCCAGCGGCGCGCTGCCGGCCATCGCCCGGCTGACGGAGGATGCCGACCCGACAGTAGCGTCCGGGGCAAAGGCGATCCTTGCCAACGCATATGTACCCTCCGGCGACCTGCGGAGCTGGAACTGGGCGGATTCCGCCGCCCGGAGCCTGCTGGACGGACTTTCCCGGGAAACGGCGGAGTAGACTGGGCTCTTTTTTTCAATTCTACCGGAGGTAGAGCGGGATTCTCCTGAGCGGGGAACGGCTCTACCTCCGTTTCCTTTACATTTTTTCCGGCGGCCGATATAATGGGTGCATCGAAATTCAGGAGGCGCCACATATGTCCTTTTCCGTTTTTACCGAATGCTGCTCCAATCTTCCCGGCAGCTGCCTGCGCGAACGGCAGATTTTCGTCCTGCCCGCCGCCTACATCATCGATGGGTCCCAGGAGATTTTTGACGGCGATATAGAGTCCTTCCGGTCCCACGAATATTACGACCGGCTCCGCGCCGGGAGCAAGGTGCAGACCAGCCTGCTGAACGCCCAGCTGTTCGCCCGGAGCTGGAGAAGGGCCGGGACATCGTCTTTGTGGGGATGTCCAGCGGCATCAGTGGCACCTATCAAGCCGCCGTGCTGGCCGCGCAGGAGCTTCAGGAGGCCTACCCCGGCCGGACGGTGCGCGCGGTGGACTCCAAGGGTGCCGGGCTGGGCACCGGGCTGCTGACCCTGCGCGCCGCCGACCTGCGGGACGAAGGGCTGTCCGCCGTCCAGGCCGCCGACACCCTGGACGGCGAGGTGCAGAACCTCTGCCAATATTTCACCGTGGATGACCTGATGTTCCTGCGGGGCACCGGGCGTCTGAGCACCACCGGGGCGCTGATGGGCACGCTGCTGGGCGTCAAGCCCATACTGTGGGGGGACGAAACGGGGCATATCGTTGTCCACTCCAAATGCCGCGGCAGGAAAAAGTCGGTGGAAACCCTGGCGCAGATCTACGCCCGGAAGGCCGTCAGCCCCGGCACGCGCCGGGTGGCCATCTCCCACGGGGACTGCCCGGAGGACGCCCAGGCCCTGGCGGACCTGATCCGCGCCGCCGCGGCGCCTGGGGAGCTGATCATCTGCCCCCACGAGCCGTTCACCGGCTCCCATGTGGGCCCGGGGATGCTGGGGCTTTTCTTCTTCGGGGATGGGCGCTGACCTTTCCCCTCCGGAATACGTCAAAAACGGCAGCCTTGCGGCTGCCGTTTTCCTGTTCTATGGGGATCATTCCAGCTCGAACACGCCGGTGTAGAGCTGATAGTAGGTGCCCTTCTGGGCGATCAGATCGTCGTGGGTGCCCCGCTCGATGATGCGCCCGTGGTCCAGCACCATGATGCAGTCGGAATTCATGACGGTGCTGAGCCTGTGGGCGATGACGAACACCGTCCTGCCCTTCATCAGCGCGTCCATGCCGTCCTGCACCAGCTTCTCCGTGCGGGTATCGATGGAGGAGGTGGCCTCATCCAGGATCATCACCGGGGGATCGGCCACCGCCGCCCGGGCAATGGCGATCAGCTGCCGCTGGCCCTGGGACAGGTTGGCGCCGTTGCCGGTGAGCATGGTCCCGTAGCCCTCCGGCAGGCGGGTGATGAAGTCGTGGGCATTGGCCAGCTTCGCCGCCCGGATGCACTCCTCGTCGGTGGCGTCCAGCTTGCCGTAGCGGATGTTGTCCATCACCGTGCCGGTGAACAGGTTGGTATCCTGGAGCACCACGCCCAGGCTGCGCCGCAGGTCCGGCTTGCAGATCTTGTTGATATTGATGCCGTCGTAGCGGACCTTGCCGTCGTCAATGTCGTAGAACCGGTTGATCAGATTGGTGATGGTGGTCTTGCCCGCGCCGGTGGCGCCGACGAAGGCGATCTTCTGGCCGGGATAGGCGTACAGCGTCACATCGTGCAGCACGGTCTTATCCGGCACGTAGCCGAAATCCACGTGGTCCATGGTGATGCTGCCCTTCAGCTCCTCGTAGGTGACGGTGCCCTCCGCCTTGTGGGGATGCTTCCAGGCCCAGCGGCCGGTGCGCTCCACGCACTCCACCAGGTTGCCGTTTTCGTCCTCCTTGGCGTTGACCAGGGTCACATAGCCGCCGTCCTCCTCCACCGGCTCGTCCATCAGGTCGAAGATGCGCTCCGCGCCGGCCAGCGCCATGACGATGGCGTTGATCTGGTTGGACACCTGGGAGATGGGCTGGTTGAAGGAGCGGGACAGGGTCAGGAAGGTGATCAGCTTGCCCAGGGTGATCAGGCTGCCGTCGGAGTACACCGCCAGGAGCCCGCCCACGATGGCCAGGATGGCATACTGGATATAGCCCAGGTTGTTGTTCACCGGGCCGATGACGTTGGAGTAGGCGCCGGCGCTGAAGGCATTCTTCCGCAGGTTCTCGTTGATCTGGTTGAATTCATCCTTGCAGATCTCCTCGCGGTTGAAGACCTTCACCACCCGCTGGCCGTTCACCATTTCCTCCACGTAGCCGTTGACCGCGCCCAGCGCCCGCTGCTGCCCGACGAAGTATCTTGCCGAGCGGCCGGTGACGAACCTGGTCACAAATACGATGGCGGTGACGGTGACCAGCAGCACCAGCGTCAGGATGGGCGAGGTGATCACCAGCGCCACGAACACCACCACCAGCGTCACCACGGAATTGATGCACTGGGGGATGGACTGGGAGATCATCTGCCGCAGGGTGTCGATGTCGCTGGTATAGCGGCTCATCACGTCGCCTGCGGGATGGGTGTCAAAGTAGCGGATGGGCAGCTTCTGCATGTGGGTGAACATATCGTCCCGGATGGCCTTCTGGGTGCCCTGACCCACCCGCACCATCAGGAAATTGTACAGGAAGGAGGACACGATGCCCACCACATAAATGCACGCCAGGAGAATCAGGAACCGGATCAGCGGGCCAAAGTCCGGGTCCGCCTGGGACAGCATGGGGGTGATGTAGTCGTCCACCAGCGTCCCCAGGGAGGAGGAACTGACGGTCTGCGCCACGGCGGCAAGCAGGATGCACACCACCACGGCGATCATGGATTTCATATACTTCTTTAGGTAGGAAAGCAGCCGGGCGAGGGTCTGGCCGGGGTTCCTGGCCTTCCGGCCGTCGCCGGACATTCTTACAGGAGGCATTATTCCTCTCCTCCTTTCGTCTGGGACTGGTAGACTTCCTGATAAATCACGGAGGTCTTCATCAGCTCGTCATGGGTGCCCTGGGCGACGATGCGGCCGCCGTCCATCACCAGGATCAGGTCGGCATTTTCCACGGAGGCCACCCGCTGGGCGATGATGAGCTTGGTGGTATCCGGGATCTCCTCCCGGAAGGCCTTGCGGATCATGGCGTCGGTGTGGGTGTCCACGGCGGAGGTGGAGTCGTCCAGGATCAGAATTTTCGGGTTCTTCAGCAGCGCCCGGGCGATGCAAAGCCGCTGCTTCTGGCCGCCGGATACGTTGGAGCCGCCCTGCTCGATGTGGGTGTCGTACCCGTCGGGGAAGCCCTGGACGAAATCATCCGCGCAGGCCAGCTGACAGGCATGGACCATTTCCTCATCGGTGGCGTTGGGATTGCCCCAGCGCAGGTTATCCTTGATGCTGCCGGAGAACAGCACGTTTTTCTGCAGCACCATGGACACTGCGTCCCGCAGCACGTGGATGTCGTAATCCCGCACATCCACGCCGCCCACCTTCAGCGTGCCCTCGGTCACATCGTACAGCCGGGGGATCAGCTGCACCAGGGTGGATTTGCTGGTGCCGGTGCCGCCCAGGATGCCCACGGTCATGCCGGAGGCTATGTGCAGGTCGATGCTGTCCAGGGCATTGCGGTCCGCGGTTTTGGAATAACGGAAGCTGACGCCTTCAAAATCGATGGAGCCATCCTTCACCTGCTTTACCGGCTGGGGAGGGCTCTCCAACGCCGGAGTTTCCGACAGGATCTCCGACGCCCGGTGCATGGGTGCCCGGCTCATGGTGAGCATGACGAACATCATGGACAGCATCATCAGCGAGCTGAGGATCTGGGTGGTGTAGGTGAACATGGCGGTCAGCTGGCCGGTGGTCAGGCCCGCCGCCTCATTGTTGCCGGACTGCACAACCATGGTGGCGCCCAGGTAGGAAATGGTCAGGATGCAGGTGTAAACCGCCAGCTGCATCATGGGGTTGTTGAAGGCCATGATCCGCTCGGCCTTGCAGAAATCGTTGTAGATCTGGCCGGAAACGGAGGTGAACTTCTCGTTCTCCTTCTCCTCGCGGACGAAGTTTTTCACCACGCGGATGCCGTGCAGATTCTCCTGCACCACATTGTTCAGCTTATCATAGGTCTTGAACACCCGCTCGAAAATGGGCGATACCAGGTGGATCAGGTAGAACAGCCCCACTGCCAGGATGGGCAGCACCACGCAGAACACCAGGCAGAGCCTGGGGCTGATGCGGTAGCTCTGGGTCGCCGCCAGGATGAGCATCATCGGGCAGCGGACGCCGGTGCGGATCATCATCTGGAAGGCCATCTGGATGTTGGCCACATCCGAGGTCAGCCGGGTGACGATGCTGGCGGTAGAAAATTTATCGATATTGTAGAAGTCAAATTCCTGCACCCGGTAGTACATATCCTGGCGCAGGTTCCGGGCATAGCCCGTACCGGCGTAGGCCGCGGCGATGGCGGACAGGGAGCCGAACAGCAGGGACAGCAGGGAGAACAGCACCAGCTGCAGCCCATACTGCACCACCGCCTCCATATTCCCCATTTCCACGCCCCTGTCAATGATTTTTTGCAGTACGCCGGGAATCTGAACCTCCATGTACACCTCTCCCACCATGGCGAGGGGACTGATCAGCGTCGCCCACTTGAATTCCCGGAGGCTCCGGGCAAGCTGTCTGAACATAGATTACGTATCCTCCTTATTTTGTCTTTGTTTTTCCGGGCAGCCGCCCATATTGACGATTGCCCGCCCAAGATAATCCATAAACTGCCGCTTCTCCTCCTCGGTGAAGCCGGCGACCAGATTCTCCTCGTTCCGCTGGATGATCTGGTGGATCTGCTCGTTGCATTCCTCCCCTTTTGGCAGGATATAGATCCGCTTGAAGCGACGGTCCCTGGGGTCCTCCCGGAATTCCAGGAAACCCTTCTTCTCCAGCCGGGTCAGCAGGCCGGAGACGGTGGGGTGGCTCAGGTGCAATGCCTCCTCAATATCTTTGGCGCAGGGCGCGCCGGGATGGCGGTGGATATAGCCCAGGATGTGCCCCTGGGCGGAAGTCAGCTCCATGTCCGCCAGGGCGCCGGTCATGGCCTGCTCCGAGCACCAGTGCAGGATCCGGATCCGGCTACCGTAATGCCTGTGCATAGCGTGGCCTCCTTTCCTGAAATGTCGCAAGCTACGCAATATAGTAGCACAAGCCTTTCCAGGATGCAAGCCCCTTTTAAAAATTGTTTACAATTTTTTGGCACGTCTATAAAACGCACAGCATGTACCCGCCGTACAGCAGCCACAGCAGGACCCCCTGCAC
>JAJQHS010000119.1 GCA_021199635.1 Bacillota bacterium | reverse complement strand
CGCGGATTTCGTGAAGGTCGGCATTGGCGGCGGCTCCATCTGCATCACCCGGGAAACGAAGGGCATCGGCAGGGGACAGGCCACCGCGCTGATCGATGTGTGCCAGGCCCGGGACGAATACTTCCGGGAGACAGGCATTTATGTTCCTGTCTGCTCGGACGGCGGCATCGTGTATGACCATCATATCACCCTGGCGCTGGCCATGGGCGCGGATTTTGTTATGCTGGGGCGGTACTTTGCCCGGTTTGATGAAAGCCCCTCCAACAAGGTCAGCCTGAACGGCACGTACTATAAGGAATATTGGGGCGAAGGCTCCGCCCGTGCCCGGAACTGGCAGCGCTATGACCTGGGCGGGGACCAGAAGCTGTCGTTCGTGGAGGGCGTGGATTCCTATGTGCCCTATGCCGGCTCCCTGAAGGACAATGTGGCGCTGACGCTGAGCAAAGTGAAGTCCACCATGTGCAACTGCGGTGCGCTGACCATCCCGGAGCTTCAGCAGAAGGCCAAGCTGACCCTGGTATCCGCCACGAGCATTGTGGAGGGCGGCGCACACGACGTGATCCAGAAGGACCGCAGCCCCAGCGTTCAGTAACCGCTTCCGCGGATTCACAGGAGGTTATATCGTGAAAAAGGTTGGAATCATTATGGGCAGCGACAGCGACCTGCCCATCGTCCGCAAGGCGGTGGATACCCTGCGCGCCTTCGGGATACCCTTTGAGGTACATGTCTATTCCGCGCACCGCACCCCCGGAGAGGCCCGGCAGTTTGCCATGGAGGCCAGGGAGCATGGCTTCGGCGTCCTTATCGCCGCGGCGGGTATGGCGGCGCACCTGGCAGGTGCCCTGGCTGCTAACACCACGCTGCCGGTGATCGGTATTCCCTGCCGCTCGTCCGGTTCCCAGGGCATGGACGCGCTGTTGTCCACTGTGCAGATGCCCAGCGGCATCCCTGTGGCGACCGTGGCCATTGACGGCGGCACCAACGCCGCACTGCTTGCCGCCCAGATTCTGGCGGTGGAGGACGCAGCGCTTGCGGATAAGCTGGATGAAAAGCGCCGGGCGGATGCCGCCACGGTGCTGAAAAAGGACGCTGCCATCGGCGCATCGATTTAACCATACAGGAGGTTTTTGTCATGGATAAGAAGGAAATGCTTTACGAGGGCAAGGCCAAGAAGGTCTACGCCACAGACGACCCTGCACTGTGCATCGTGTCCTACAAGGACGATGCCACCGCCTTCAACGGTCAGAAAAAGGGCACCATCCGGGGAAAAGGCGTCATCAATAATAAAATGTCCAACTATCTGATGCAGCGGCTCCAGGCGGAGGCGGGCATTCCCACGGATTTCGTGGAGGAGCTTTCCGACCGGGACACCCTGCTGAAAAAGGTCGCCATCGTGCCGCTGGAGGTGATCGTGCGCAATATTGCCGCCGGTTCCTTCTCCGCCCGGTTCGGCGTGCCGGAGGGGACGCAGCTGCTTTGCCCCACGCTGGAGTTCTGCTATAAGGACGATGCGCTGGGCGACCCTATGGTCAACGAATACCACATTCTGGCCTGCGGCTGGGCGACCCGGGAGGATCTGGACGTGATCACCGATTACACCTTCCGCATCAACGCCTGGCTGAAGGAATTTTTCAAAAGCGTACAGGTGGACCTGGTGGATTTTAAAATTGAGTTCGGCAAAACCGCCGACGGCACCATCCTGCTGGCGGATGAGATCAGCCCGGATACCTGCCGGTTCTGGGATTCTGAAACCCACGAGAAGCTGGACAAGGACCGCTTCCGCCGGGACCTGGGCAATGTGGAGGGCGCGTATCAGGAAATGATGCAGCGGATCTTCGGCAGCCGGGAGGCCTGATATGGGCGGCTTTTTTGGCGCGGTCGGCAGGGAAAACGTTCTGCCGGACGTATTCTTCGGAACGGACTACCATTCTCACCTGGGCACCCAGAGCGGCGGGCTGGCGGTGTTCAGCCCGGAGAAGGGGCTTCAGCGCAAGATCCACAACATCCAGAACGCCCCGTTCCGTACCAAGTTTGAGTGGATCCTGCAGGAAATGCAGGGCGTATCCGCCATCGGCTGCATCAACGATACCGACCCGCAGCCGCTGCTGGTGCGCTCCCGCCTGGGCTGCTACGCTATTTGCTTTGTCGGCGTGATCCGCAATGCTGAGACGCTGATCCAGCAGTATATCGAGGAGTCCGGCGGACAGATGACCGGAAAATCCGGCGGTGGCGTGAATAATACAGAACTGCTCTCCGCCCTGATCAACCAGAAGCAGACCTTTGCAGAGGGCATCGAGTATGCCCAGAGCCTGATCGAAGGCAGCGCGACCATCCTGATCCTCCGCTCGGACGGCGGGATCATCGCCGCCCGGGACCGATTGGGGCGGCTCCCCGTACAGATCGGCAGGGGGGAGAAGGGATTCTGTGTTTCCTTCGAGCATTTCGCCTACCAGAAGCTGGGGTACGAAAACTACTGCGAGCTGAAGCCCGGGCAGATCGTGGAGCTGACTGCCGATGGCATGGAGGTCCTGGCGCCCGGCGGGGAGGAAATGCGCATTTGCGCCTTCCTGTGGAGCTACTACGGGTTCCCCACCTCCGCCTATGAGGGTGTGAATGTGGAGGCCATGCGCTACCGGAACGGAGAGATTATGGCGGAAAATGAGGAACACTCGGGCACTCTGCCCCAGGTGGACTATGTATGCGGCGTGCCGGATTCCGGAACCCCCCACGCCATCGGCTACGCCAACAAGAGCCATATGCCCTTTGGCCGGGCGTTTATCAAGTATACGCCCACCTGGCCCAGGAGCTTTATGCCGGTGGATCAGTCGGACCGGAACCGGGTCGCTAAAATGAAGCAGATCCCGGTGGATGCGCTGATCCAGGACAAGGAGCTGCTGTTCGTGGACGACTCCATCGTCCGCGGCACTCAGCTCCGGGAAACCGTGGAATTTCTGTATGAGAACGGGGCAAAGGCGGTGCACATGCGCTCGGCCTGCCCACCCATTATGTACGGCTGCAAATATCTGAATTTCTCCCGCGCCACGTCCGACCTGGAGCTGATCGCCAGGCGGGTCATCCTGGAGCTGGAGGGGGAAGCAGGCCTGGCACACCTGGAGGAATACAGCGACGGCTCCACGGAGCGGGGCAAAGCGCTGCGCAGTGCGATCTGCGAGAAATTCCATTTCGCCTCCCTGGATTTCCAATCTTTGGATGGCGTGGTCCGCGCGATTGGCATGGACCCATGCAAGCTGTGCACCTATTGCTGGAACGGAAAGGAATAAATTATGAATACGCAATCCCGATCGGAAGCCTATGCCGCCGCCGGGGTGGACATCACCGCCGGCTACCAATCCGTGGAGCTGATGAAGCGCCACATTGCCCGCACGATCACAGACGGAGTCTGCTCTGACATAGGCGGCTTCGGCGGACTGTTCGCCCCGGACCTTTCGGGCATGTCCCATCCGGTGTTGGTATCCGGAACGGACGGCGTGGGCACCAAACTGAAGCTGGCCATGCTGCTGGACAAGCACGACACCATCGGCATCGACTGCGTGGCCATGTGCGTGAATGATATTATCTGCTGCGGCGCGCAGCCGCTGTTCTTCCTGGACTACATCGCCTGCGGAAAAAATGTGCCGGAGCGCATTGCTGCCATTGTTTCCGGCGTGGCGGAGGGCTGCGTCCAGGCGGGCTGCGCCCTGATCGGCGGGGAGACGGCGGAGCATCCCGGTATGATGCCGGAGGAGGAATATGATCTGGCGGGATTTTCCACGGGGATCGTGGACCGGGACCGGATCATCGACAGCAAGACCATGCAGCCCGGTGATACGATCCTGGCGCTGCCGTCCTCCGGCGTGCATTCCAACGGATTTTCCCTGGTGCGGAAGGTGTTCGACATTGAACACGCTGACCTGACCACACCCCGGGAGGAGCTGGGCGGCAGCAGCCTGGGGCAGACCCTCCTGACGCCCACCAAAATATACGTCAAGCCGGTGCTTGCGCTGACCCGGAGCGTGCGCGTCCGGGGAATTTCCCATATTACCGGCGGCGGATTCTATGAGAATATCCCCCGGTCGATCCCGGACGGCCTGGGTGCGAAAATCGCCATCGCCGATGTGCGTACTCCGCCCATTTTTGACCTGATCGCCCGGGCGGGGCATATCTCCCAGCGGGACATGTTCAATACCTTTAACATGGGCGTGGGCATGAGCATCGTGGTGGCGGCGGAGGACGCACCGGCCGCGCTGGCACTGCTGCACAGCTTTGGGGAGGATGCGTATATCCTTGGCACCATTGTGGCTTCGGAAGAAAAGCTGATCCTCTCCTGAGAACGGGGGAATACAGATGGATAAGGTTAAAATTGCGGTGCTGGTTTCCGGCGGCGGCACCAATTTGCAGGCCATCCTGGACGCGCAGACTTCCGGCGCGCTGCACAGCGGCGAGGTCCGCCTGGTGATCTCCAACCGCCCTGACGCTTATGCGCTGCAGCGGGCGGAAAAGGCGGGAGTCCCGACCCGCATGGTCGTCCGGGGCGCGCAGGGGAGCCGGGAAACGTTTGAAGCCGGGCTCCTGGCGGCACTGGAGGAATTTGACATTCAGCTGATCGTGCTGGCGGGTTTTATGGCGATCCTCAGCGGAGATTTCACAGCCCGGTATGAAAAGCGTATCCTCAATGTGCATCCGTCCCTGATCCCTGCGTTCTGCGGGGAGGGCTATTACGGCC
The DNA here is from genome assembly GCA_021199635.1 of Bacillota bacterium. Taxonomy (GTDB): domain Bacteria; phylum Bacillota; class Clostridia; order Oscillospirales; family Oscillospiraceae; genus Faecousia. The sequence goes on along the minus strand of JAJQHS010000119.1, from coordinate 4,467 downwards.
TGCGGGTGCACCAGGCGGCGTTGGAGAAGGGCGTGAAGGTCACCGGCGCGACGGTGCATTTTGTGAATGAAGTTCCCGACGGCGGAGAGATCATCGCCCAGAAGGCGGTGGCCGTCCATCCCGGGGACACGCCGGAGCGCCTGCAGAAGCGGGTCATGCGCCAGGCGGAGTGGAAGATTCTTCCGGCAGCCATCGAATCGGTGGCGGCTGGGATGTGTTCGGAGTAAAAGGAGATTGCCATGGACGTTTATGAAATTCACGATCTGGGCGCGCTGCTCAGAAGCAATGCATATCCCGGTCGGGGAATCGTGCTGGGGGTGACGCCTGACGGGAAAACCGCGGTGGCGGCCTACTTCATTATGGGGCGCAGCGTCAACAGCCGCAACCGGGTGTTCCTGGAGGAGCCGGACGGCATCCGCACGGAAGCCTATGACCCGGGCAAAATGGTGGACCCCAGCCTGATCATTTATCACCCCGTCCGCGCTGCGGAGCAGGGACTGATCGTCACCAACGGAGACCAGACGGACACCATCCGCGACGGCCTGGAAAATGGAATCGGCTGGGAGGATTCCCTGCGCACCCGCAAGTTTGAGCATGACGGCCCAAACTGGACGCCTCGAATCTCTGCCATTCAGGCCAGGGACGGGAGCTATCGGATGTCCATCCTGAAAGCTGCCGACCCGCAGGGGAACGGGTGCAGCCGGTTTTTCTATGAGTATCCCGCTACGCCGGGGCTGGGGCATTTCCTCCATACCTACGTGTGCGACGGGAACCCTGTGATCCCCAGCTTCCAGGGGGAGCCGGAGCGGGTGGCCATTGGCGGAGATCTGGATGATTTCACGGCGCGATTGTGGCAGAGCCTGAACCCGGAGAATAAAATTTCCCTGTTTGTGCGCTATACCGATCTGGAAACCGGGCGCTATGCGCAGCGCATTGTGAATAAGCATTCTGAAAGGAGCGTTCCCAATGAAAGAATTTGAGCTGAAATACGGCTGCAATCCCAATCAGAAGCCGGCTAAAATTTACATGGCCGACGGCGGGGAGCTGCCACTGAAGATCCTGTCCGGACGTCCGGGATATATCAATTTCCTGGACGCTTTCAATTCCTGGCAGCTGGTGAAGGAACTGAAGGATGCCACGGGCTTGTGCGCCGCCGCCTCCTTCAAGCATGTCAGCCCCACCAGCGCCGCGCTGGGTATCCCCCTGCCGGAAAAGCTGAAGCGCGCCTGCTTCGTGGAGGATGTCCCTGGACTGGACGATTCTCCGCTGGCCTGCGCCTATGCCCGCGCCCGGGGCACGGATCGGATGTGCTCCTTCGGGGATTGGGTGGCGCTCAGCGATGTGTGCGACGAAACCACCGCCCAGCTGATCCGCCGGGAGGTTTCTGACGGCGTGATCGCCCCGGGCTATGCACCGGAGGCGCTGGAGATCCTGAAAACCAAGCGCAAGGGAAATTACAACATCGTTCAGATCGAACCGGACTATGTTCCCGCCCCCATCGAGCGGAAGGAGGTATTCGGCATTACCTTCCAGCAGGGGAGAAACGACTGCAAAATCGGACCGGAGCTTTTGAATAACCTGGTCACGGCAAACCGCACGCTGCCCGATTCCGCCCGGCGGGACCTGATCGTGGCGCTGATTACCCTGAAATATACCCAGTCCAACTCCGTGTGCTACGCGGTGGACGGCCAGGCCATTGGCGTGGGCGCGGGGCAGCAGTCCCGGATCCACTGCACCCGGCTGGCAGGCTCCAAGGCGGACACCTGGTTCCTGCGGCAGAGTGACAAGGTGCTGTCCCTGCCCTTCCTGCCGACACTGGGCCGCCCGGACCGGGACAATGTGATCGACAGCTACATCAACGGCAACGAGGAGGATGTGTGCGCCGAGGGGATCTGGCAGAAATACTTTTCCAGCCGCCCGGAGCCGTTCACCCGGGAGGAGCAGGCCTCTTACCTGGCATCCGTCACCGGCGTGGCGCTGGGCTCCGATGCATTTTTCCCGTTCAGCGACAATATCCAGCGGGCATACCGCAGCGGCGTGAAATACGTCGCCCAGCCGGGCGGTTCCATCCGGGACGATGCGGTGATCGCATGCTGTGACGCATTGGATATGGTTATGGCATTCACCGGAATGCGCCTGTTCCACCATTGAGGAGGGATCCCATGAAGCTGATGGTCGTTGGCGGCGGCGGACGGGAGCACGCCATTATCAAAAAATTGAAGGAAAATCCTGCCGTAGAGCAGATTTACGCCCTCCCGGGCAACGGCGGTATCGCGGCGGACGCGGTGTGTGTGGACATTGCCGCGTCGGACATTTCCCGGATCGCGGATTTCGCGGCAGAGCAGGGGATCGACTATGCGGTGGTCGCGCCGGATGATCCGCTGGCGCTGGGCGCGGTGGATGCGCTGGAGGCGCGGGGGATCCCCTGCTTTGGCCCCAGGAAAAATGCGGCGATCATTGAGGGGAGCAAGGTTTTTGCAAAAAATCTGATGCACAAGTACGGCATCCCCACCGCCCGCTATGCGGTATTTGACGATATGGGGGAGGCGCTGGCGTATGCCGGCACCGCACCGGTGCCTATGGTGATCAAGGCGGACGGCCTGGCGCTGGGCAAGGGCGTGCTGATCGCATCCACCCGGCAGGAGGCCCAGGAGGCCATCCGCGGGATGATGGAAGAGAAGAAATTCGGACACAGCGGGGACCGGATCGTGATCGAGGAGTTCCTCACCGGGCCGGAGGTTTCCGTGCTGGCGTTCACCGACGGGAAAACCGTCAAGCCTATGGTGTCCTCCATGGATCACAAGCGGGCGGGGGACGGCGACACCGGCCTGAACACCGGCGGCATGGGCACCGTCGCACCCAATCCCTACTATACGGCGGAGGTGGCGCAGCAGTGCATGGAGCAGATCTTCCTGCCCACCATCCGCGCCATGAATGCCGAAGGGCGCACCTTCCGGGGATGCCTGTATTTTGGGCTGATGCTGACGGAGGGCGGACCAAAGGTCATTGAGTATAACTGCCGCTTCGGCGACCCGGAAACGCAGGTAGTGTTGCCCCTGCTGGAAAGCGATCTGCTGACCGTCATGCAGGCCACCACCTACGGGACACTGGCAGAGCAGCCGGTTCATTTCTCGAGCCGGTATGCCTGCTGTGTGGTGACCGCATCCCGGGGATATCCCCAGCACTATGAAAAAGGGTTCCCCCTCACCATGACGCAGGAAGCCGCCGCCCACACCTACATTGCCGGTGCGAAGCTGGAAAACGGCCGCCTTCTCACCTCCGGCGGCCGGGTGGCTGGCACCACGGCGGTGGCGGATACTCTGCCGGACGCCATCCGGGAGGCCTACCGCCTGGCGGAGGGTGTACAGTTCGAAAATGCCTACCGCAGGAGCGACATCGGTCGCCGCGCGCTGCAGGCTTTGGAGGGATAGAAATGGTCTACAGAGTTTTTGTGGAGAAGAAGCCCGGGCTCGCGCTGGAGGCCGCGGGCCTCTTAGCGGATGTCAGGGGCCTGCTGGGGATCGAAGCGCTGGAAAAGGTGCGGATACTGAACCGGTACGACGCGGAAAATATCTCCCAGCCCCTGTTTGAGTACGCGGTACGGACGGTGTTTTCCGAGCCACAGGTGGACGTAGCCACGCCGGAAGCGGAGCTGCCCGGCGCCGCAGTGTTCGCTGTGGAGTATCTGCCCGGACAGTTTGACCAGCGGGCAGATTCGGCCGCGCAGTGCATCCAGATCATCTCCCGGGGCGAGCGCCCGCTGATCCGCTCCGCTAAGGTCTATGCGCTTTATGGCAGTCTTACGGAAGCGGAGCTCCAGCGGATCAAAAAATATGTGATCAACCCGGTGGAGGCCCGCCAGGCTTCTCTGGAAAAGCCGGAAACCCTGGCTACACCGTATGACATTCCCACGACCGTCCGGACTCTGGAGGGCTTCCGCCAGCTTTCCCGGGCGCAGCTGGAGCAGTTCCTCCAGGAATATGGCCTGGCCATGGACCTGGACGATATCGCTTTCTGCCAGCAGTATTTCACCCAGGAGGGCAGGGACCCCACCATCACGGAGATCCGGATGATCGACACCTACTGGTCGGATCACTGCCGCCACACCACCTTCCTGACGACGATCGACCAGGTTTCCTTCCAGGACCCGCTGCTTCAGGAGGCATTCCAGCGTTACCTTTCCATCCGCAGGGAATTGGGACGTACAAAGCCCATATGCCTGATGGACCTGGCGACCATTGCGGCGCGCTACCTGAAGGCGAAAGGTATGCTGCCCAGGCTGGATGAATCCGAGGAGGTCAATGCCTGCACTGTGAAGATGGACGTGACGGTGGACGGCGTCCGGGAGCCCTGGCTGCTGCTGTTCAAAAACGAAACTCACAACCATCCCACGGAGATCGAGCCGTTCGGCGGCGCAGCCACCTGTATCGGCGGCGCGATCCGCGACCCCCTGTCCGGACGGGCGTA
>JAJQHS010000027.1 GCA_021199635.1 Bacillota bacterium | reverse complement strand
CTGCGTGAGCTCAGGGGCGCTCCGGCAGCATGAACCAACCTGTTTGGTTTGACGCTTAAAGAATAACGCCTGCCGGGAAAATCAATCCCCAGCAGGCGTTATTCATGTCCGGTTTTCTGCTTTTCCAGATAAGTTCCACAGCAGAAAACAGAGAGGTGTTGCTAGCCCTGTGTGAGAACAGTGGCAGTAACGGAACGTGTTGCAACGTTTTGTTACCTGCCAATCAAATCCCGAGCAAGAAATTGGCTGTTGTGCCTGACTTATTCAGATGTGATTCGTTGCAGAAGACCATATATATCATCATTTTTTGTTCATTGGTCATCGCCGCCCCCTAATCGTTAAAGGATATATCCCTCTACTTCTGAAAGGACAGAAATGCGATTTTTCAGCGGGCAAAAAACTTGACTTTCACCATCAACTGTGATATTTTATGATTACCATAAAGAGTGCGCGAGGGACAAGCCCTGAGACCGCACAGCAACCTACCGGTATGGCAAGGTGCTAAAGCTTGATTCGATGGTGTATATGATTTGCCTTAGCTCCCATCGATTACGATGGGAGCTTTTCTTTGCGCTTCTTATGGATAAACGCAAAGGAGTGTAATGTCATGTCTAGGTTAAAGAACGTCAATAAGAAAATCAAGAGGGTTATGCTTAGTAAAAAGTGCCAGATTTCCAGAGAGGATCGCACAATAACCGCACTCACAAACCTCAACGGCAGAGTTTACGTTTACTGTGGAGGCAGGAAAACACTGCAACAATTCATCGAGGATGCAGAGAATGAGTACTTCCGTTACGGGGACGGTGTGTTATTATCGCAACATTTTTTGATTTTTTCTGCGTTATCAAATGATGTGAGCCGCAGCAGCAGGAACGAAAACCTTGAGAATATTTTATAAACCAATATAATGTTCATCCGGTTGTTTCAGCTTAAACCACGAGAAGATTTCCCAGGCCTTTGCCCCGCAGATGCCGTCCACGGTTGGGCCGGCCCCCAGCGGTATGGGAAATCTTCTCCCCTATCCAAATTTACAAATTATTTTATCGAATAAGGTTGACAAACTCCCTTCGTTGTGATACTATTAAATCAAATTCACCGAACAATATTCGGTGAATGCAGTTCAAATATGTAAAAAGTAAGGAGGAGTAAAAATGAGCTGCAAGTACGAGGCCCTTTTTCAGCCCGGGCAAATCGGTTCGGTCACCATCAAGAACCGTATTGTCATGTGTCCTATGGGCGGGACAGCAATCATTGAAAACAATGAATTTGACCAGGCTTCCGCCGATATGTTCATTGAGCGCGCAAAGGGCGGCGTCGGACTGATTGTGTCGGGTATCATCCACATCACCGATATGTGGGGGCGCGGTTTCTGGGCGTCAGAGGTCACGGAGGACTGCATGGACCATATCAGCGCGATGATGGACGAAATCCATAAATACGGCTGCAAGATGTTCGCGCAGATTGGCGCCGGAATGGGCCGTGTGCTGTCCATCAATTCCGGTATGCTTCCGCCTGGGTTCAACCCGGTCAAGGCCATGCGCGGCCCCAGCGAGGGTCTGCCCAATGTTTGGATACCGGAGAAGAAGCACCGCGAAATGTCGAAGGACGAGATCCACGAGATCATCCATGCATATGGTATCCTGGCGAAACGGCTGAAAGACGCCGGACTGGATGGCGTGGAGGTTCACGCGATTCACGAAGGGTACCTGCTGGATCAGTTCTCCATCTCCAACACGAACTGGCGGAAAGACGAATATGGCGGCTCGCTGGAGAACCGGATGCGGTTCGTATGTGAGATCATTCGCGCCATCAAGGACGCCTGCGGGGAGGACTTCCCAGTGTCTGTGCGGTTCAGCGTTACCAGCAAGATGAAGGGCTTCAACGATGGGGCGCTGCCCGCCGAAAACTACAAGGAGTTTGGCCGTTCCCTGGAAGAGGCGCCATCTGTTGCGCGTATTCTGGAGGCCGCGGGCGCGGACCTGCTGAATGCGGACAACGGTTCCTATGACTCCTGGTGGTGGGCGCATCCGCCAATGTATATGCCGAAGGCATGCAACCTCCCTGAGGTGTCGTACATCAAGCAGTTTGTGAACATCCCCGTGGTCTGCGCCGGGCGGATGGAAGACCCGGATGTGGCATTGAATGCCATCGAGAGCGGAAAGGTCGATTTTGTCGGCATCGCAAGGCAGATGCTGACCGATCCGGAGTGGTCGAATAAGGTGGCCAGCGGACAGGTGGAGGACATCAAGCCCTGTATTGCCTGCCATAACGGGTGCTTTGGCCGCCTGTTCGCGGGGCTGGGCACTTCCTGCGCGCTGAACCCTGCCGCGATGCAGGAGAAAAAGTACGAAATCAAGCCCGCCGCCGAGAAAAAGAAAGTGCTGGTCATCGGCGGCGGTATCGGCGGCATGGAGGCGGCCAGAGTGTCGGCCATGCGCGGTCATGAGGTGACGCTGGTGGAAAAGACGGACAAGCTGGGCGGCATCTTCATTGCCGCGGCCGCATTCGACTTCAAGGAGTCGGATCGGCAGCTGATCCGGTGGTACATCCGGCAGCTGGACAAGGAGCATGTGACCGTGCTGATGAACACCACCGCAGACAAGGCGTTGATCGAGGAGATGGCCCCCGACGAGGTCATTATCGCCACCGGTGCGGTGCCGCGGAAGCTGGGCATCAAGGGGATCGACGGCGACAACGTCCTGGAGGCCTGCCAGTACCTTCTGAAGGAGAAGGAGGCCGGTCAGCGGAATGTGATCGTCGGCGGCGGATTGACGGGCATCGAGATCGCCTACGATTTGGTGCGCCATGGCAAGAAGGTTTCCGTTGTGGAAGTGAAGGACAAGATCCTGGAGGGCAAGTGCCTCTCCGCAGCCAACTCCAATATGCTGCGGCAGATCATCAAAGACTATCAGATTCCGGTCTATACCTGCGCCTCCATCACGGAAATCAACAAAGACGGCATTGAGTTTGTCCAGAACGGTGAGACCCATGTGATCGCGGCGGATTCCGTCATCACGGCCACCGGGTATCTGTCCATGAGGACGATTCCGGAAGGCGTGGAGGCCGGGGACCATGTGCACATCATCGGCGATGCGGGCAAGGTCGGCAACCTGATGGATGCGATTTGGGCCGCTTATGACGTGGCGCTGGCCATCTGAGAAGCGCTGCGGGTTGCAGAGAACCGGTGCGGACGGCAGTACTTCGGCGTCCGGGAAACGACACGGCGCATGAAATCCTGCCTCCGGTGATGGAGTGGGGAAAGGCTCTGGCAAGCGGATTTGGCTGCGGCCCCGGAAACTGGGTTCACCTTTGCCGGAGCTTCCCGATATATAACAGTCGGAAACGGCAAAACCAAAAGGAGCGTTGAGAAATGCAAGAGCAACAACAACAAAAGCTGTCCATGGCGGAAAAGTTTGCCTATGCCATGGGTGACTGCGGTGCGAACGTCTATGTGGCGGTCACCAGCACCTTCCTGACAGCACTCTACACAGACACGGCGGGCATTGCCGCTGCCGCCGTCGGCACCATGATGCTGGTCACCCGTGTCTTCGACGGCGGGTCCGACCTGATCATGGGCGCCGTCGTGGACAAGACCAAGACCCGTTGGGGCAAAGCGCGGCCCTGGCTTCTGTGGAGTGCTCCGCTGATGGCCATCGGCTTTATCCTGCTGATGAACATCCCCTCCGGATTCAGCTCCGGTGGCAAACTGGTGTACGCCTACGTTACCTACATCTTCATGAACTGCATCGTTTACACGATGAACAACCTGCCCTACAACGCCCTGCTCTCCCGTATGACATTGGATGTACAGGACCGGGCCTCGGCGTCCTCCATCCGATTCTTTATGACGCAGCTGCTGACCCTGATTTTGAACGCTGTCACGGCAAATCTGGTCAGCTCCGTCGGCTGGTTTACGCTGTCCATCGTCTACAGCATCATCATGGCGCTGATGCTGGTCATCTGCTTCCTGGGGACCAAGGAGCATGTGGGCGAGGACGCCGATTCCGGCAACGTGAAGGTGGAAAAGGTGCCGCTGAAAGTCGCGCTGCCCGCTCTGCTGAAGAACAGGTACTTCTTTATTGAAGCGCTGATGTTCTGTGTGCTCTACATCGGCATTGTCGGTTCCGGCACCTTGGGCTATTACTACTGCAACATCATCCTGAATGACGTTACCCTGGTCACGTTTGTCTCTATGGGCACCACGATTCCCGCCATGATCACCAATATTGCTGTGCCGCGGCTGGTGGCCCGCTTCGGCAAATGGAGGCTGATGATCACCGGCTGCATCCTGATGTTGGTGGGCAGTCTGGTGATTGGCGTGGCCAACACGAACTTCGCCCTGGTGGTCATCGGCCTGGTCATCAAGGGCTTCGGCATGGGCCCCATCATGTCCGGTATCTTCGCAATGGCTGCCGACGTTGTGGACTATGGCGAGTGGAAGACCGGCATCCGGTCTGAGGGCCTGGTCAACAGCTGCACCTCCTTTGGTATGAAGGTGGGCATCGGCCTCGGGTCCGCTGTGGCCACCGGCGTTCTCTCCCTCGGCAAGTACGACGGCACTCTGGCTGTGCAGCCGGATTCCGCTGTCAGCGCCATCCGCTTCGGTTTCGGCAACATGGGTGCGATCATCGCCGTCGTCCTGCTGATTCTGTGCATCCTGATGAACATCGACAAGTACATCGATGACATTCAGCGTGACCTGACTGCGAAGCATGCTTCGTAATTCGGCACGATTCAGAACCAAAATTGGGGGACGCCTGTGGGCCTCCCCCAATTTTGAGGCATCCTGAACGCGAAAGCAAAGGGCTGTTTCCGGCCCACGATTAAGGAGGTTATCTGTTACCATGTCAATAGCGAGTGAGACTGTCCGCACCAGTTTTGCTGCGGGCGACGACATCCGGGACGCAGGTCTGACAACACCGGAGGATATTCAGCGGTTTGATGACATTGCCTATGGCCCGGACACCGACTGGCAGATGCTGGATGTCTACCGTCCGAAAGCTGCCGCGGGGCAGGCCCTCCCCGTCATTGTGAGTGTGCACGGCGGCGGTTGGGTCTACGGCGACAAAGAGCGCTACCAATACTACTGCATGAACCTGGCCCAGCGGGGATTTGCCGTGGTGAACTTCACCTACCGTCTTGCACCGGAGTTTACATTCCCCAGCTCCCTGGAGGACACCAATCTGGTGTTTGCCTGGGTGCTGGCGCACAGCGAGGACTACGGGTTCGACACAGACCATGTCTTCGCTGTGGGGGACTCCGCAGGCGCCCATCTCCTGGGGCTGTACTCCTGCGTCTGCACCAACCCGGACTATGCGGCCTGCTACCCGTTCCAGCCGCCAGTGGGCTTTGCCCCAACTGCCATTGCGCTGAACTGCGGGGTCTACCGGGTTACCACGGATGGGGAAACGGATGAACTGACCCGGGAGATCATGAAGGACCTTCTGCCCGGGAAAGGGACGCCGGACGAGCTGGCGCAAATCTGCGTGCTGGACCACATCACGCCCCAATTCCCCCCAACGCTCTTCATGACAGCCACAGGGGATTTCCTGCAGGAGCAGGCTCCGCAGCTTCAGGCGGCGCTGCTGCGCAATAGCATTCCCTTTGTGTTCCGGTTCCACGGGAGCGCGGCGGAGGAGCCGTTGGGCCATGTGTTCCACTGCAACATCAAGTCAGAAGCGGCCAAACGCTGCAACGACGAGGAGTGTGCATTCTTCCGGGAATTCCTGTAAAATAAAACGGCTGCCCCGCTCTCACAGAGGGAGGCAGCCATTTTTAACTGGCAGAATCATTTCAGAAAATCAATCAGCAGGAGGCAATCAAATATGAAACGGAAAGTAAGAACATTCAGCGGATCCCGGGACAGCGCCGTATCCGCGCGGGAGGTCGCAAACCGCGCAGTCGCCCTGAAAGCGGCGGAGGAGGGCATTACCCTGTTGAAAAACGACGGCGTACTCCCTCTGGAGAAGGGGACGAAGGTCGCGCTGTTTGGCAGCGGCGCGGGCCATACCATCAAAGGCGGCACCGGGTCCGGTGATGTGAACGAGCGGGACGTGGTCAGCATCTACCAGGGCATGGTGAACGCCGGGTTCGATGTGACCAGCGCAGACTGGATCTGCAGCTTCGACCAAATCTACCGCCAGTCGCGGGAGGACTGGAAAAACCTGATCCTGCAGGAGACCGGGGAACAGGGGCCGATGGAGTTTTTTGCGGTATACGCCTCCCACGCCTATGAGATGCCGGCGGGGAGGGCCATCACACAGGAGGACTTCGGCGGCGCAAAAACCGCAGTGTATGTGGTCAGCAGAATCGCGGGCGAAGCCGCAGACCGGTTCGACAGAGCGGGCGACTACTATCTGACGAAGCATGAAAAGGAGGACCTGCGGGTCATCTCGGAAAACAGCGAAACTGTCATTGTCGTTCTGAATGCAGGCGGCCAGATCGACATGCAGGACATCCTCAGCATTGAGAATGTGAAAGCGATTTTGAGCGTTGTGCAGCCCGGCATGGAGGGCGGAAATGCCTTTGCCCGCATCCTCTCCGGCGAGGTGACTCCCAGCGGCAAACTGACGGAAACCTGGGCCAAAAAATACGAGGATTTCCCCAACTCCGCCTCTTTCAGCCATAACAACGGCAATGTGCAGAAGGAGAAATACGAGGAGGGCATTTACGTCGGCTATCGTTACTTCGACAGCTTCCAAAAGGAAGTGGAATACCCCTTCGGGTTCGGCCTGTCCTACACGACGTTTGCACTCTCGGCGGGGGCCGTGACGGCGGAAGGGTCCACCGTCACTGTGCCGGTGACAGTGAAAAATACCGGCGCATGCCATGCGGGGAAAGAGGTCGTCCAAATCTACGCAACCTGCCCTCAGAGCGGTCTCCCGAAGGAGTACAAGCGGCTGTGCGGGTTTGCGAAAACCGGGCTTTTGCAGCCGGGAGACAGTGAGACCCTGACGATTTCCTTCCCCGCGAAGGCGCTGGCCTCCTTCGACGAGAGCAGGAGCGCATGGGTGGCCGAGGCCGGGCTGTATGGCATCTGGGCCGGCAATTCCTCCCAGGACATTGCCCTCGTTGGCGTGCTGGCCGTAGAGACAGACGCAGTCATTGAGGAAGTGAAGCACATCTGCCCCCTGCGGGAGGAGCTGAACGAGCTGGTGCGCCCGGACGCGGTGCTGGAGCTGGAAGCGGCCTGGCACCGGGAGGCGGAAGCGAAGGGTCTTACGCCGGTCGTGTTTGCGCCGGAGCGGGAAGGGAAAATCGAGATTCCGAAGAATGAATTGGACCAAAAGGCGGCGGCGGTTGCGGAACAGCTCTCCGACGAGGAACTGACCGCCATGGTGATCGGCGAGGTCAGCAAGGGACAGGGTGCGCTGGGGGCAGCGGGCATTATGGTTCCCGGCGCGGCCGGAGAAACCAGCGGTGCGCTGGAGGACATGTGGGATGTTCCCGGCATCTCCATGGCGGACGGCCCTGCTGGTCTGCGCCTCTTTCAAAAATATCAGGTGTCCCGCGAGACAGGCGAGGTCTACAACTCCGGCCTTTTGGCTGCTCTGGAGGGAGGCTTCTTCGCTGAGGAAGAGGATCATGCGGATGCGGACACCTATTATCAGTACTGCACAGCCATCCCGGTGGGGACGCTCCTGGCGCAGACCTGGGACACCGGGCTTCTGGAAGAAGTGGGACAGGCCATAGCAGTGGAGATGCAGGAGTTCGGCGTTGCCTGGTGGCTGGCTCCGGGTATGAACATCCAGCGGAACCCGCTGTGTGGCAGGAACTTCGAGTATTATTCCGAGGACCCAATCGTCAGCGGAAAGATGGCCGCCGCCATCACCCGGGGCGTGCAGTCCGTGCCCGGCGTGGGGACAACCATCAAGCACTTTGCCTGCAACAACCAGGAGGACAACCGCATGGGCTCTGACAGCATCCTCTCCGAGCGGGCGCTGCGGGAGCTGTACCTCCGGGGCTTTGAGCTGGCGGTGAAGGAAGCCCAGCCGATGGCCATCATGACCTCCTACAACCTTATCAACGGCGTCCATGCGGCGAACAACTACGACACCTGCACCGTGGCGGCGCGGGAAGAGTGGAACTTCCAGGGCATCATTATGACGGACTGGACGACTACAGAGAACGGCAGCGAGGCATGGAAATGTGCGGCGGCAGGTAACGACCTGATTATGCCCGGCTGCGACGCGGACAGCCAGAACATTCTGGCCGCTCTTGCGGATGGCCGCCTTGACCGGGGTGCCCTGAAAGGCTGCGTGAAACGGATGCTCAAGGTCATCTACCAGACGCTGGGGTATGAGGATTGCGTCAGCTACGGGGCGCAGTTCGAGTAAACACGCTTACGCAGCGCTGTCCCCACCTGAGAGGCAAGAAGAGGCACCTCCTGCGGCAATCGCCGCAGGAGGTGCCTTCGTCCGTTTCAAAACGTTCGCCGTCAAACCGGTTGGCTGTCGGATGGGGCCGAAAAAAATTTTTCGCGCAGGGAGTGTGCAGGCCGTTTAGAACCACCAAAATATCGTTGCGCGACACCTCGCAGAGGTCATAACTCCCTCCCCGATAGGACCAGTCAAACAGAACGCCTCTCCATGTGCGCAGGAGCAGATCTGAAATATATTCCGGCGTATAGGAGGGATCATAGGTTCCGTCCTCAATGCCTGCGCTGGCGAGCCGGTACAGGAAACCGTTGATTTTCCGGTCTGACAACACATATCTTCCGCCCGTGCGCAAATGGACGCTCATTGCCTTGACCAGCATTTTGCTGCCCCATTCAATGGAGCTTTTATTCAGCAGGTCTGTGATTTCAATGATGCACTCCTCTGGACTCCCTCTGAACTCAAAAAGCTCCAGCTGTTCATCGAACTGAAGATAGCCCTCCATGAGAGCCGCCTCCTTGGATTCAAAGTAATGGTAAAAAGTTCCTACTGAGACACCTGCCTCCTTGCAGATTTGGCTGATTGAAACTTCATCGTAACCGATTTCCTTGAACATACGCAGGGCGGTTCTGTATATTAAATTTCTGGTTTTCTCTGCCTGTTCGGCTCTTGATGTTTTTTTCATAAGCTTATTATACATGGCTGAGACAGAAATTTCAAGCACCAAGTAGACATTGCATCTGGGTTTATACAATTATGGGTGCGGAACGGATTTGCTTTATCATGTGCCATGATGCACACTGCATGAGGTTACACCTATTTTGCAATGTTAAGGAGCCCCTGAACAAATGCACAGTCACCCTATGACCGCCATACACACCTTTGCGATACGCTTTGCCAGAGCAAGAATTGTCCAGATCGGGGGATTTCCCATCGACTCCGGCAACAGCGTAGCATCGGCAATATACAGATTATCCGGTAAGCGCCGATTGTGAAAGCTCTTTGATTCCTCCGAAGTCAGAGGCAGCATCCCGCCAGGATGTCCCGCATTCAGTGTTCCAAGGAATATATCATTCT
>JAJQHS010000040.1 GCA_021199635.1 Bacillota bacterium | reverse complement strand
AGCGCCCTGGCGCGGTACAATATGGCAGCCCTGGTCCCCTTCGGCGCGGTGTGCCGCCTGGTTTATTATCCCTGCGTCCTCATCTTGGGCGCGGCCTTCTTCGGCATCGTTCCTGACCATGTTGGTCGGCTGTTCTCCCAGATTGCCGCCGCGGGGCAGCGGAGCCTGCAGATTTATGTGCTGCATCGGCCGGTCCTGTACATCCTATATGACGCGCTGCATTTTGACCTTTTGTGCGCGCAATATCGGATCAGCAATCTGGTGATCGTTCCCCTGGCACTTCTTCTGACCTGGCTGTTGAGCCTTTCCTTCTGGCAGAGGCCGCTCCATGCCATCATTTATCCGAAGGAAGCCGCCGATTCACCCAGCCATCCCACCCCGCAGAGGTGAGCGGCCAGGCAGCGATCCTTCAAAATCCACGCGGAAACGCCCGGCTCGGTACAACCGTACCAAGCCGGGCGTTTATTTCTACTGTGGGGCTTAAGCGGTCACTTATGCCCATCTCCGCCGGAGCGGGCGCTCTTCTCCCCATAGCCATAGCCGTAGCCATACCCATAGCCGTATCCGTATCCATAGCCATACCCGTAGGAGCTGGACATCATGCCCCGGCGCACCACGTTCATAGCGCAGCCGATGATGGGCAGGCCGCTGCTGGCCAGCGCCTCCACGCCCTCCAGCACCTGGTCCCGGGTGGAATATCCCTGGCGTATGGTAAACAGCGCGCAGTCCGCTAGGGACGCCGCCTCCGCCGCGTCCGCCAGCATGGCGCTGGGCGGCGTATCCAGAATGATATAGTCGAAATTCTCCCGTGCCTGGCTGAGTAGGGCACGCAGCTCCTTCCGCCCCAGCATTTCCGTCGCCTTTGCCGTGGGCTTGCCTGCGAACAGCGCGCACAAGTTTTCCGGCTGGAGGGTGGTGAGCAGATCCTGGGCGTAGGCCTCGCGGTTCAATATCTCTGTAATCCCCTTGGCGGTTTTCCGCCCGAATGCCCGGTGGACAGAGGGATTCCGAAGGTCCAGGTCGATGATCAGCGTATTCTTCCCCTTCTGCGCCAGCGCGAGCGCCAGATTGGTGGCCACGGTGGTCTTGCCCTCACCGGGGATGGCGCTGGACACCAGCAGGACCTGATAGTGGTGCTCCTCCATCTCCTTCTCCAGCCGGATCCGCATGAGCCGGATGGATTCGGAAAAGCCGTACCGGTCGCCGCCCTTGGACAGCTGCGGCCAGGAAGCAGCGGATTTTTTCCGCTTCCCGGTCTGGGGGATGACCGCGATGCAGTGCAGATTGGTCAGCTTCTTCAGCTCGCTCTCATTGTGGATGGTGGGGCGGGTCAATGCCGCAAGGGCCATCCATACCACCCAGATGCCGGCGCCCAGCACTGCGCCCTTCAGGGCGCTGGGAAGGACACTCAGCGAATTATACGGCTCGGTGGGGACGCCGGTTTCGCTGAGCAGCGTCATATCCGTAGTGCCCACCACGAATTCCGCCACCTCCGGGTAGCATTCCATTAGCTCGCACAGCACGTCATAGGCAAGCTGCGGGGACGAGGACGTGACGGTCAGGGTGAAAATATTGGTGCTTCCCAAAACCGACGCGGAGATCGACGGCAGGCTGGAAATCCCCAGATTCTCCATAATGGTTTCCTGCAGCGCACCGCTGGACAGGATGCTGGGGAACGTCGCCGCCATCTGCTCCGCCGTAGCGGAATTGTAGGTCCGGCTGGTGGCGTACAGCGGATTCGTCACGGTAATGGTGAAGGATGCGCTGGCCCGATACATGGGGGTATAGCTGCGGTAGGCGCGCACGCCCAAAGCCGCTCCGCCCAGCACCGCCAGCACGACACCGGCCCAAAGCCAGCGGCGGGCGATGCGTATCAGGTCCGAGAGCATCGTTACCAGATCGATCTTATCCTGTGTGGTTTGTATCGTTTCCTGCTCCATAACAACCTGCCTCACTGATTGGTGGATTCGTCAGAATCCAGGTCGGTCTGTGCGCCATAAGCGCCGTAGCTGCCATACTTTCCGTATTTCCCATAGCTTCCGTAGCCGCCGTAGGCGTATGCGGAGCCATACGTGCCGGAGCCGCTGAAGGCGGATGTGCGCTCGTTGTTCAGCACGCAGCCCAGCAGCTTCTTCTTCGGGCCGCTCAGAGCCCGGGAAGCGCTGTTGATCTGGGACGCCAGCGCGAAATTCTGCCGCACCACCAGCATTGCCTTATCCGCCAGCTCGACCACAGCCTCCGCATCCGGCGCGGCGGACATGGGCGGCATATCCAGGATGACATAGTCGAACATCTGCCGGGCGTGGGCCACCAGCTCCGCCATGCCCGCGGAGGTGACCAGGTTCGTGGATGTGGGCACCGCCCGGTGCTCCAGCAGCACGTACATCCCGGAGGCGTCGTCCCGGCTCAGGGATTCCTCCATTGAGTACTTGCCCACGATCACGTCGATAGTCCCGCATCCATTCCCATATTTCCCCAGCAGCTTATAGCAGGCGGGCTTGCGCAGGTCGCAGTCGATCAGCAAGACACGCTTGCCCTTCATCGCCAGGGACTGGCCCAGGTTCACGGAGATGGTGGATTTTCCCTCGTTCTCCAACACGCTGGTCACCAGCAGGACCTTCGCCTTGCTCCCCATTCTGGCCTCCACCTGGTGGCGGAGCTTGCGGATGGACTCCGCGAAATGGAAGCTGGTGGTGGGCTTGGTGATCAGGATGGAGGTTTTGCGGTGGGCCAGAAATGCCCGGATAGTCTTATACTTCTTCTCATGGCGGACCGAGCCGAGGAAATGGCAGTCCAGCTTCTCCTCCGCCTCCCGGCGGCTGCGCACCGCATCCCGGGTGAAGGAGCGTACCGCCAGCAGCAGGCACACCGCCACAGCGGTGACCAGCGCCGCGCGCTTGGCGACGTCCATAGCGTTGTTGGTATTCGACGGGGCCGTGGGAACCACCGGGTCCCGCAGCACCTGCATACTGGCGTTGCCCATCACCTGATAGGAGACGACGCCATGGTTCTCAATTACGGATTCGATGACCAGGAACGCCGTCCTGGGATTGTCCGCGGTGACCCGGAGGGTCAGCAGGTTGGTGTCGGAAACCTGCTCCGCGGTAATGGTGCCGTCAAAGGAGGAAATCCCCACGTCCTCCAGGATCTCCGCCCGCAGGATGGAGCTGTTCAGGACCTCCGAAAACACGGAGGCCAGATTCGCCGCCCCGGTCAGGTTCTGGTACACCGTGGTGGTACTGCTCCGGATGGACACCACGAAGGTGGCCGATGTGGTATAAATCGGCTCATAACGCATGTCGGAATACACGTATCCGCCCATGCCCGCGATCAGCGCCAGGATCACGATCAGGTACCATCGGCGCAGCACATCCCGCACCACGGTGATCGGATCAAAGGAGAGGAAGCCGCTTTGCTTTTCTGTAATTTCCGGTTGCTGCATTTTTTACTCCTCCACAACGACGATCAGCCGGCTGTGCGCTGTGTAGCTGCCATAGGTGACCGTATAGCTGACCGAATAGACGCCGGCGGTATCCGCATCCACGTCGGATTCGATCTCCACATCCAGCCCGGCCAGGGAAACGGACTGCATAGAAATGGTTTCCTGGCCGCAGACCAGCGTATTCAGATAATCCCCGGGGTCAAGCGGCTCCCCGGCAGACAGGTAAATCAGGTACTCCGTCAGCGTGAGGGAGGCGTTGTAGGCATCCGCCGCGTTCACCTCCACCGGCAGCGTCAGGCGGGCGGTCTGCCCCATGCTGTTGGTCACGCGGATCTCGATCTCGTGCAGCCCCACAGTGCTGAGGCTGGTGGTCTCCCCTGTCAGACTGGCTTTGATCTGGTCGCTCAGGTCGCCGTCCAGAGAATCCGTGGCGACCAGGCAGGAAAACACATCCGAGGAATCCCCGCTGCGGAAAATCAGCGGCGCGGACAGCGAAAAGCGAATGCCCGTATAGTCCGTAAACAGTGCGGTACGGGTGGCCTTGGCCACATTCCCCGCGCTGTCGAACGCGGCATAGGTGACGGTGACGGTGTCGTCCTCCCGGATGTCCGAGATCCCCTCCACGACCAGCGAATCCGTCACATCCCCGTCCTTAGCGTCATAGGCGGAAACGCCCTGCAGCAGCACCGCCTGATCGTCATATACGGACAGGGTGACCGTCTGCGCGTCAAAGGAGATCGCCGGAGCATCGCTGTCCTGGGCGGCCTCACTGTGGAGCATATACAGGCTGAAGAGCGCAACGCATCCCAGGAACAGGAGGAAGATGCCCCATTTGCTCAATCGTTTCATACAGAACCTTCTTTCATGCTGCTTCCCCCGTTTTCCAGGGGAAATCGGGTGAAAACCAAATCAGAACCATTCCGGCTCAGGAATGGAAACCACTTCATTATTCAGCAGGCGGCGGGGGCGGGTGTCCAGCATCCGGTGGGCCGCCTCCTCCCCGCAGATTTCCCGCAGCAGGCGCTGGATGTCCTGCATCCGCGGCGTGCGCATCCGGGGGGAGTGGGTATCGCTGGCCACAGTGAACACAAAACCCCGCTCCAGCATCCCCATGGACAGGGCCTGTTCGGTCTCCCCGAAGCGCCCCAGCAGGCTCCCCCGGTTCACCTGGAGCAGGCATCCCATGTCCGTCCAGAGATTCAGGAGCCTGGGGTCCTCCTGGACATACCGGTAACGCTCCGGATGCGCGACCACCGGCACCAGCGACAGGGCGCGCACCGCCTCCAATATGCCCGTGGACTGCCTGCCGTAATCCCGGAACGGGAACTCAATCAGCACATAGCGGGAATGGTTCAGCGTGATCAGCAGCCCCCGGCGGAGCCACAGCGGCGTGTCCGGCGTTCCGAAAATTTCCATGCCGCCGTATATCGCGAGAGGAATCTTTTCCTCCTGCAGCCGGGTCCGGAACTGGGCAAGCCGCCGGTTCACCAGCTCCAGGTGGCGCTCCGGATCCCGGTCGGGCAGGCCGGAATGGGGCGTAGCCACCAGGCCGCTGACGCCGGAATCCACCGAGATCCGCGCCATAGCCAGGGAATCCTCCCAGCTGCCCGAGCCATCATCCAGCCCCGGCAGAATATGTGTGTGAATGTCAATCATGGTGTTTTCCCCGCATCCGCCGGTAAATCCCCAGAATTTTTGGCCGGAGGGGAACCATCCGGATCCAGATCCTGGAGAAGAAGAACCACCAGAAGCACCCTGGCTTCTGAGTTCTCCCTTTTCGCTGGGCGGAGATCACCACGCCGCAAACCTGGTCAGCGCGGATGCCCGGCTCCAGCACGGTCTGCGCGTCGCCCACCATGGTATACGTCCCATCCTGGATGGAATGCACCCGGTGCAGGATAAATGCGCCGCTGTCCCTCCGGTACAGCAGGATGTCGCCGACCTTCGGGGGCGATTCCGGCGCGCGCAGCAGCACGGAATCCCGCCGGTCCCCCAGGAAGGGGGTCATGCTGCTCCCCAGCACAGGCAGTGGAAGCGTCTGCCCCCCGGCGAGGATGGGCAGGCACCTTTCGATGTATGCCGTGGTTCCCTTCTGCGTTTCCATGCCTTCACC
Source organism: Bacillota bacterium (assembly GCA_021199635.1). Classification (GTDB taxonomy): domain Bacteria; phylum Bacillota; class Clostridia; order Oscillospirales; family Oscillospiraceae; genus Faecousia. The sequence goes on along the minus strand of JAJQHS010000040.1, from coordinate 3,957 downwards.
TGACCTCCTGGACAACGCCGTTGTGAATATGGTAGCCGCGGGCGCAGTATTTCAGCGCGCCGGGGCGATGGGTCACCAGCAGGCAGGTGCGGACCCGCCCGCTGCTCATCAGCCGGTGGAGCATAATGCTTTCGGTCTGCTCGTCCAGCGCAGAGGTCGCCTCGTCCAGCAGCAGGATCGGCGCGCCGCGAAGCAGCGCCCGCGCCACGGCGATCCGCTGGCTCTGCCCGGCGGAAAGGCCGGTTTCCCGGTCCCCGATGGGATGGTCCAGCCCGTCCGGCAGCGCCCGCACGAAATCCTCCGCGCAGGCGATCCGCAGCACCTCCCAAATCTGTTCGTCCGTGGCCTCCGGCGCAATCATGCGCATATTTTCCCGGATGGAGCCGGAAAACAGGCTGCCGCCCTGGGGAACATAGCTGAACGCGCCCCGGGTGGCGGCGGAAAGGCGATATTCCCGCCCGCTTCCGCCGATCAGCAGTGCCTGCCCCTGCTCCGGCGCGACCAGGCCGAGGAGGATGCGCAGCAGCGTGGTCTTCCCCTCACCGGAGGGACCGGTGAGGGCCACAAGATCCCCGGGTTCGGCGGCAACGGTGGCATTTTCCAGGACGCTGTTGCCGTCCTGATACGAGAAGGAAACCGCATTCAGCCGCAGGGAAAACTCCGTTTCCCCTGCGAAAGCGGTATCCACCGCCTGCTCCTCCCCTGGCAGCTCGGTCACCGCCATGATCCGCTGGGTGGAGGTGGACAGGGAAATCAGGGACGGAACCAGCCCCACCAGTGAGGAAAAGGAGCCGGACAGCGTGGAGGAAAGCTGCAAAAACAGCGTCATTGTGCCGTAAGTGATCGCGCCTTCCCATAGGCGGTACACGCCCCATCCGAAGCAGCTGATGGAAACCACCATCCCCACCACAGACAGGAACGCAGAGGCATACACCGAGAAGCGGTTGTAGGATAAATAGGTATCCCGGTATTTTTCCTGGATGTCGTCCATCCTGCCGCAGAACATATCCGTAATACCAAAGGCTTTGATGCTGGTCAGATTCTGGAAGGAGTCCTGATGGAAGGACATCACCTCGCTGGAAACCTGCTTGAGCTGCCGGTTGTAGCTGTGCATTTTCCGCACCATCAGCCTGGAGCATACCACGGACACCGGCACACCCAGCAGGGCGATCAGCGCCATAGCCGGGTCGTAATAGATGATGATGGCAAACGCGCCAAAAAACTGCACCAGGCCGGACAGCAGGCTGGGCAGGAAGCCTACCAGGCTCCCGGCGATGGTGTTCACATCGCTGTTCAGGCGGTTCAGCAGGTCGCCGCTGGGGAACTGCTCCAGAGACTGCCAGTCAGCCAGCAGGATCTGCCGATAGACATTTGCCTGGATCTCATTGTGCAGCCGGATATCCAGCTGGGCGCTGATGCGGCTGGTGACCGCCTTCAGCAGGATCCGTCCTGCCATCATGCCGATCATACAGACAGCGGCCAGCCCGATGGCGCCGGTATTGTAGCCGGTGACCGCATCGATCAGGTACTTGCTGGCGACGCTGCTGGCCAGCCCCAGCACAATCCCCGCCACGCCCAGCAGGATATGCACCGCAATGGTCACGCGGAACCGGCGGGCGTACCCGCTCAGCCAGCGCACCTCCCCCCGCAGGTTCTGCTTCCAGCCCTGGGGGAATTTATTTTTCAGTTCTTGAATCAGTCCCATAGGTCGCTCATCATTTCTGTAGGGTCCCCGCCGGCAATGCCTGCGGGTTAAAATCTTTTCCAGTTCCAAGTGGTCATATACATTCAGGTTACATTATACCCTGCCATCATCCGAAATGCAAGCCCTGTATCCCCTGGAAAGCACATTTTTTGCAGCCGCGCCGGGCCGGTTAAAACCGCCAAAAAAGTCCGGCGTTCTGCACGCAAGTCAGTCCGCCGGAGCATTGATTCCGCGCGAAGCGCGGATTTTGGGGCCGTGTCAATTACGGAATTGCACGGCAATGTCGCCGTACTGGCAGGACAGGCGCATGGTAGATCCTGCTCCGGAGTCCACGCTCTTGCTGACCAAGCCGGAATAATTGCTGCTGCCGATGGCGATGTTGCCACTGGACACCTCCAGGGCATAATTGTAATCGGTCTGCTGGCCGGACACCTGGAGCTGGATGTGCCCCTCGGTACATTGCGCGTCTACTTCGCCGCCCAATGTGCCGGAAAGGTAGGCAGAGCCCCGCGTCACGTTTATCTCGCAGCCCTCCAGAACCGAGACCGCTTCCAGCTTGGCCTCGCCCTGGCCCAGTTCCAGCGTCAGGCGTGAGGTCTGCAGGGATCCCTCCACATACAGGTGCCCCTGCCCGATCCGGAAGGCGGTCGCGTCATAGCACGCCCCCTCCGGCAGAGTCAGCACCAGCTTGCCTGCCGCAGGGTCAGCAATGTACAGCGTGCCGTCCGTCACGGAATACGCCGCTGCCCGGCCATCCTCATAGGTCAGGGAAAAGGCGGAGCCGAAGCGGATCGTCAGCGTGCCTGTGGTCAGCTCCACGTCGATGCCGGTGAATGTATCAGCGGCGGAGGTCTGCTGGGTGCCGTCCGTAGTCTCCGGGCTTGTGGCGCCGGTGCTTTCCGGCGTATCGGCTTCCGTTTCCGCTGCAGTAGACGTCACGGGTTCAGATGCTTCCGTGGTTTCGGAAGCGGCCGGTGTTTCCTTGCACGCCGTCAGGGCAAGGGTAAGGGAAATGCACAAAAATAGAATACTAAATTTCCGCATTGTAAATAAATCTCCTTTGCTTTTTGGGAAATCAGATCATTATAATTCCGGAGCTTGGAAAAGTCAACTCCATGTTTTCCTGTATCTTCGGCTCTTTTTCAGGGAACGCCGGATAATTTTGTGCAGAATCGCAAATACTGATCCTTGACGGTGTACCCAAATTGTGATACCATCCAATTGACACATTTCGATTGCCGGGCGCCCCGGCAGGAAGGAGCGGTTCCCATGAAACTGAAAAACAAGATCGCGATCATCACCGGCGGCAGCCGCGGCATTGGCCATGCCACAGCGGACGCCTTCCTGGCGGAGGGTGCTGTCGTCATCCTCGCCGCCACCTCCCAGGCCAACGCCGACAAGGCCGTGGCCAGCCTGAAGCAAAAGCACCCCGACGGCACGGTGGAGGGCATCTGCCCCACCCTCAGCGATGGGGAGAGCGTCAAGCAGGCGTTCCAGTCCGTCGTCCAGCGCCATGGGCGCATTGACATCCTGGTGAACAACGCCGGGATCTCGGAAAGCACCCCCTTCACAAGCTACACCGAAGCGCTTTACGACAAGGTGATGGACCTAAACGTCAAGGGTGTATTCAACGCCACCCATGCTGCCGCGGAATACATGGTCGCCCAGGGCAGCGGCGTCATCCTGAGCACCTCCAGCGTGGTCAGCCGTTATGGTCAGCCCAGCGGCTTTGCCTACCCCGCCTCCAAATTCGCCGTGAACGGCATGACGCTGTCCCTGGCGCGGGAGCTGGGGCCCAAGGGGATCCGGGTCAACGCGGTCGCCCCGGGGATCATCGAGACGGACATGATGAAAGCCGTTCCCAAGGAAGTGATCGAGCCGCTGATCGCCCAGGTGCCCCTGCGCCGCTTGGGTCAGCCCGCCGACATTGCCAACGCGTTCGTGTTCCTGGCGTCGGAGGATGCTTCCTATATCACAGGCGCCGTGCTGAATGTGGACGGCATGGCCAGGACCTGATCCCGCAGCAAAGAAAACGGAGAGTTCCCGGACGGGAGCTCTCCGTTTTTTTGCATAGCCGTTTCTCACAGCCCCGGTCTCTGCTTTGCACAGAGGCAGGAGCCTGATTCCGCATTCCGGGCGCAGAAAGCAACGTCCGGAAAGAGCTGTACCATCTTCTTTTCAAGCAGAAAATCTGTCGCAGAGGTTTCCCCTCTGCGACGGCTGAAAACCGCTTTGCACATTAAGTGTTTTTT
>JAJQHS010000032.1 GCA_021199635.1 Bacillota bacterium | reverse complement strand
ACCCAAAATCCCGCAGCCGATTGCGAAGCGTCTCTCGGCACTCCATTTTTGTGACCACCCCGCCGCACCCGGGCATGAGCCGGTTCAGACTTATTTCCATGCGAATCCCCCCTGATGTCGTTATTCCATCATATCCGACGAGGGGGAAAAGGTGCGTAAAAAATCCACAGCGGGAGGCGGCGTGTGCGGCGGGCGTTCCCACTATGGATTTTCCAAAAGCTTATCCGGCCTCCAGGTGAATCTTACTTCTGCCGTGGGGCTTAATGCCGCAGCTGGCCCGCGGAGATCGCGACCGTGTGGCGGATGGGCTCCCAGCGGAATTTCTGGAACAGCGCCATGAAGGAGATGGGAGCAAAGGTCATCATATACAGGGGGAAGGTGAGCACCGAGGCCAGCTTCTGCGCGCCGGAGGCCTGGATGCGTTTCCACTCCAGCACAAGGGTCAGGACCCCCATGAGCATCAGGGAGAAGTACGCGATCACCAGCGCCCAGCACAGCGATGCCACTGTGACTTTGAGCGGCTCTGTCAGGAAGCTGACCAGAAAAGACAGGACCCCTGCGCATGCAGATATCCCAAATCCGCAGGCGGATATGGTGGTCATCTCAAAGCAGGACCAGCCTTGCCAGCCGCCACGGAAAATGCCCCGGGCCAGGGGGCGGAAGTAGCGGAGGATCACCTGATAGCCGCCCTGGGCCCAGCGTGTGCGCTGCTTCCAGGACTGGGAGAAGGTGATCGGCTGCTCGTCGTACAGCACTGCGTCGTGGCAGTAGCCGGTCTTTACGCCGTGGGTGGCGCACCAGTTATTGAACTCGATATCCTCAGTCAGGGTGAAGAAATGCCAGCCGCCCATTTTCTCCAGCAGCGCCCGGGTGAAGCCGAAGCCGGTGCCGTTGACATGGCAGCATACGCCGCAGCGCATCCGGGAGCGGTTCATATGGGAGGACTCGTGGAGGTACCACAGGCTGTGGCCGGAGGAGATCCAGCTGGTGGCAAAATTTTTTGAGTTGCGGTAGCCGCAGAAAGCGTCATACCCGGCGGCGGGGAGCCGGTTCATCTGGCGGATGTAGTCCGGCGCGACAAGATTGTCCGCGTCAAAAATCAGGAACGCGTCGAAATCCGCAAGCCCGATCTCACTGCGGATCCGCTCCAGCAGATAGTCCAGGGCGTACCCCTTGCCCACCTGGTTCCGGTTGAACCGGGTGAATACGGTGGCGCCGTGTTCGCGGGCGACCTGCGCCGTTGCGTCTGTGCAGTTATCCGCCACCACAAAGATATCGATCAGCTCTTTTGGATAATCCTGGGCGTTCAGGCTATCCAGCAAGTGGGGCAGTACCGCTTCCTCGTTCCGGGCGGCCACAAGCACCGCATAATGGCGCAGGGGTACATCTGAGCGCAGGCGCCTGCCCGGCAGGAAGGGGATCACAAGGTATACCATCTGATAGAAGAAGCAGACGCTGATCAGAAGCATCAAGACCCGGCTCAAACCGCTCAGCAATGAAAGGAACGACATTCCAGACACCTTCCTTGGTAATTTTTACGTCACCATTATATCCCCAGACCGGTTTTGCGTCCATTTAAGAATCCTGTAAGGGAGTTTAAGATTTCTTAAAAAACTCCGCACCGAAACGGCAGCTTCGGTGCGGAATATGTAGAGATTTGGGATTATTCGGCGGGTGTTTCCTTGTCGGCCCGGGGGGCCGGGTCGGCGACCCGGGCGATGGTGTAGCCTTTGCCGTTCACGTTGGCCACCTCGGAGGTGACAATGAAGGCGTTCTTGTCGATCCGCAGGGCGGCATCTCGGATGGCGGCATATTTACTTGCGTAGGCCACCGTGAGGATGGCCTGCTGATCCCGCTTTTCGTAGCCGGTTTCGATATCCAGCATGGTCACACCGCTGTCCAGCTCCTTCAGGATGACCTGCCGGATGGCCTGGTACGCCGGGGAGATGATGATGACCTGGAGCTTCTTTTCTCCGGAGACGATGGTGCGGTTGATCGTCATGGAGCAGATTATGATCACGAGAATGCTGCAAAGCACCCCGTCCAGCCCGTTCAGCGCCACCTGCATCAGCACGATGATGGTATCGAACACCATCAGGGAATTCCCGGCGGGAATGCCCTTATACCTTTGGAGGATGCAGGGCGGGATGTCCATGCCGCCGGTGGAGCCGCCTGCGCGCATCACCAGGCCAATGCCAAGGCCGCACAGCAGCCCGCAGAAAATGGAGCAGACCAAAATGTCCTCGTGGAACAGCTCCCCCAGCGGAAGTAACTCAAAAATGCCCAGGATGATGGGGTAGACGATGGTGGAGATCAGGCTGGTCATGGCAAACTGCTTGCCAAGAAATGCCCAGCCCACCAGGAACAGGATGACATTGATCACCCCGGTGATGACAGAAAGACGCACCGGGATAAAATGCTGGATGGCCAGGGCAATGCCGTTGCTGCCGCCCAGCATAATATCGTAGGGAATGACGAATGCGCACACCGCGAACGCCAGCATGGCGTTGCCCAGCAGGACATAAGGGAGGGTTTTCAGCTGCTGCTTCATGACGATCACCCTTCCTCTACGACGATTTCGGAAACCTGCAATCCTGGATTGCGCCGGCAGGTGAAATCGATTGCCCAGAAGCTGGAGAACACCAGCAGGCTGCTGCCACGGTAATCCTCCAGAAGCTCGGCATCGCTGCCCAGGTTCAGGTCGGTCAGGTCGCCGGGATAGCTGTCGATCCGGCGAATCTCCTCATAGGGCAGGCTCTCCATCCGCAGCTCCACGCCGTATTCGCTTTTCATCCGGTATTCAAATACATCAAATTGCAGCGTACCCACCACGCCGACGACCACTTCCTCCATGCCGGAGCCGGGGACCTTAAAAATCTGAATGGCGCCCTCCTGGGCGATCTGCTCGGTGCCTTTGACAAATTGCTTCCGCTTCATGGAATCCCTGGCGGAAACCCGGGCAAAATGCTCTGGCGCGAAGGTGGGGATGCCGGAATAGCGGAATTTCTTCCCTGGAACCGTTATGGTATCGCCGATGGAGAAGATGCCCGGGTCAAATACGCCGATCACATCCCCGGCGTAAGCCTCGTTGACGATCTCCCGCTCCGCGGCCATGAGCTGCTGGGGCTGGGACAGGCGCATTTTCCGGCCGCCCTGGACATGGTAGTATTCTGCGTCCCGCTGGAACCGGCCGGAGCAGATTCGCAGGAACGCCAGACGGTCCCGGTGCGCTTTGTTCATATTCGCCTGAATCTTGAACACAAAGGCGGAAAAATCCGGATCAAACGCATCGATCACGCCGCAGTCCGCGCTGCGGGAAAGGGGCGGGGGCGTCAGCTGTAAAAACGCCTCCAGGAACGGCTCAATGCCAAAATTGGTCAGCGCGGAGCCGAAGAATACCGGGCTGAGCTGCCCGCACTGAACTGCCTGGCGGTCCATTTCCCGCCCGGCGGAGAGCAGTTCCACATCCTCGATCAGCTGCTGGTGGCGGCTTTCGCTGCCCAGGAGCTGGGAAACGGCGGGATCGTACAGGTCCACAGCCTGGGAATCGGCGCGGCTTTTCCCATTGATGCCGGAGAAGAAAAGAAGTTGGCTCTTTTCCCGGTCGTATACGCCCTGAAAATCCTTCCCGCAGCCGATGGGCCAGTTCATGGCGTAGGTTTCAATGCCCAGCTCCCGCTCCACCTCGTCCAGAAGGTCGAAGGGATCCTTCGTGTCACGGTCCATTTTGTTGATAAAGGTAAAGATGGGGATGCGGCGCATGGCACAGACTTTGAACAGCTTCCGTGTCTGCGGCTCCACACCCTTAGCGCCGTCAATGACCATCACGGCGGAGTCCGCGGCCATCAGGGTGCGGTAGGTATCCTCTGAAAAATCCTGGTGCCCCGGTGTGTCCAGAATGTTGATGCAGAAGCCCTCATACTGGAACTGCATCACCGAGGAGGTGACAGAAATGCCACGCTGCTTCTCGATCTCCATCCAGTCCGAGGTGGCAGCACGGGCATTCTTCTTGCCCTTGACCACACCGGCCTGGGCGATGGCACCGCCATAAAGCAGAAATTTTTCCGTTAATGTGGTTTTGCCGGCGTCGGGGTGGGAGATGATGGCAAATGTCCGGCGGCGGCTGATTTCCTGTTCTATAGTTGACATAACATTTCCTCCAGAATTTGATTTTCACACATGGGAGGAAGCGCTATGTGGGAACAAAAACGTTCATGATGACCTCCTGATGGGGAATCGTTTTTCCCTAGTTTACCATATTTTTCCCCTGTTTACAAGTGGGAAAGCGGAAAAAGCCTGCCTGCGGCCCTTCAGCGCAGGCACAGCAGCGCAGCCAGGGCGATCTGGCAGACCAGGATGGCCGGAACGCCAACGGTGAATTTGGGCTTGCGGGTTTTATGGCGGAAGGCATACATCCCCGCAAGAACGCCCAGGCTCCCGCCCAGGGCGGCGATGCCCATCAGTGTGGCCTCCGGGATCCGCCACTTCCTTTGGATGGCTTTTTTCTTGTCCGCGCGCATAAGCAGCAGACCTGCCGCATTGATTAGAACCAGGTAGACAATCCCTAGCATGGTATCAGCCCTTTCGGAGGTAGAGTTATGAAGAAGATACTGGCAATTTTGTGTGCCGCGCTGCTGCTCACCGGCTGCGCGGCGGAAACCTTTGAAACGGTGGACGATGTATATGCCCCGCTGGAAAAGCCGGAACCGGCGTCCGTCAGCCTGGTGCTGCCGGAAAACGCTGCTGCACAGGCCATGGAGGGGGACACCGGAACGATCTATTTCTGCGACGGATTCGAGGTCACGGTGGAAATCCTGTCCTCCGGCGATGTGGACGCCACGCTGAAAGCCCTGACAGGCTTCGGGCGGGAGGCACTCTCTGTGCTCCAGACCAGGCGGGGCGACGCGGACAGCTATGTCTGCGCATGGTCGTCCGCCGGGGAGACGGGAGACCAGGTGGGGCAGGCGATGGTCCTGGATGACGGGAATTATCACTACTGCATCTGCCTGATGACAGCGGCAGAGTACGCGTCCGACTGCCTCCAGGCCTGGCAGGAGATCCTGGACTCCGCCGCATTGGAGCGCAGCTGAGCCTTTCCAGGCAGTCAGCAGAGGCGACAGATGTTGGTTCTGCCGCCTCTGCATTCGGGCGTTTTTGCTTAGAAGGAGGTCCAGCCGCCGTCCACAGGCAGGATGGCGCCGCTGATATAGGCGGATTCGTCACTTGCCAGGAACAGGGCGGCGTTGGCGATGTCAGAGGCCTGCCCCTGGGCGGGCGCCAGCGCCAGAACGCCCTGAATCTTCTGGTAACCGTTGATATTGGGCATCCCCATCGCGCTGCCGATTTCCGTTGCGATCCCGCCGGGAGCGATGGCGTTGCAGCGGATGCCGTCCTTCATATACTGGAAGGCGACATTGCGGCTCATGGCGTTCACAGCTGCCTTCGACGCACAGTAGACCGGGCCGGCGGCCTGGTGCGATGCGCCGATGGAGGATACATTTATAATGCTGCCGCCGCTGCCCTGCGCCAGAAAGACGGCGCAGGCTTTTCGCATTGCGGCCATCGGGCCATACACGTTGATGCCCATTACATATGCGTACTTCTCATCCGTGACCTCGGCAATGGGCGCCATATCGTCCATCACCCCGGCGTTATTCACCAGGACATCCAGTTTGCCGAATTCCTGCACCGCCAGGTCGATCATTGCCTCGTTATCCTCCCGCTTGGAAACATCTCCGGCAAAGGCGACTACCTTGCCGGGCGCATCCTTCAGGCTGTCCACGAGCGCATCCAGACGCTCCTTCCTTCTGGCAACAGCAACCACCGATGCCCCTTCCTTCACAAACAGCTCTACGATCGCCTTCCCCATACCGGAAGACGCCCCCGTGACCACTATCGACTTACCTGCAATACCCATAGTTGTTCAGCCTCCTTAGAAAGTCATGGAATCCTGTTGAGAATCCTACATTTAGTATACCACGGTCTGGCCAAATCTGCAATCGGCTTTTCCAATCTTTCCCGGTCCCCGAAACAGGATTTGCATTTTTTCTCCGGATGTGCTATTGTATGCACAAAGAAGCACCGGGAGGTGAATGCAGTGGACTGGCTTTCTATATTTTATCAGGCGGATGAAACCTATGTGCGGGTTTATCAGACCGTTCTGCGCTATGCCGCGCCGGTTTTCGCCGCGCTGCTGCTCCTGCGCTGCATCCGCCCGCTGCTGACCTTCCGACGGGAGCCGGAAATCTGGGCCTGGCTTTGCCTGACTGACGGGAAAAAGCTGCCCATCACCCATTGGGAAAATGTCATCGGCCGGAGCAAGCGAAGCGATGTAGTGGTGGATGTTCCCACCGTATCCCGGAACCACGCTGTCCTGACCCGGTATGACGACGGCAGCTGGTCCATCTCCGACGCAGGATCCAAGAGTGGCACCCGGGTCAACGGGGAGATTGTGCAGATGTGCGCGCTGGATGAGGAGGATGTCATCAATATCGGCGGGGTGGAGATGACCCTGCTGCCGATTTCCCGCAAGCAGGAGATCCGCCTGGCGGAGCTTCGCACTAAGGCATCGCGCCCGCTGGACAGCATTGCGAACCTGCTGCTGCTCACACTGTTCCAGTGTATGGTGTGCATCTCCTACCTGCTGACCGGGGACGGGGACACGGCGGACGATATTCTGATCGGCTTCGCCGGGATCGCCATCTGCCAGTGGCTGCTGCTGTACTTTTACCTGATCATCCGCAAGCCCTCCTATGAGGTGGAAACGCTTGCCTTCTTCCTCTGCACCATGGGAATGGCTGCAATCGCGTCCGTTGAGCCGGAGGAGGTCACCAAGCAGCTGTTCGCCCTGGTGCTGGGGCTGGTGGTTTTCCTGGTCGTAGGCTGGGCGCTGCGGGACCTGGAGCGGGCAAAGAAAATGCGCTATCTGGCCGCGGTCGGCGGCATTGGGCTGCTAATGGTCACCATGCTCTTCGGCAAGGAGTACAACGGCGCAAAAAACTGGTTAATCATCGGCAGCATGTCCTTCCAGCCCTCTGAGATCAGCAAGGTGTGCTTCGTATTTGTGGGCGCATCCACGATGGACCGGATCATGAACAAGAAAAATCTGATCCTTTTCATCGCCTATACCGTCGCCATCTGCGGGTGTCTGGCAGTGATGAACGATTTCGGGACGGCGCTGATTTTCTTCGTAGCGTTTTTGGTCATTGCGTACCTGCGCTCTGGCAGCGTGGGCACCATCGCCCTGGCCTGTACCGCGTTGGGCTTTGCCGGGGTGCTTGCGCTGAAGATCGCGCCCCACGCCCTCCGGCGATTTACCAATTGGCGGCACATCTGGGAAGATCCCCTGGGCGCGGGCTATCAGCAGACCCGGGCGCTGATGTGCATTGCCTCCGGCGGCCTGTTTGGGCTGGGCGCCGGCAACGGCTGGATGCACCGGGTGTTCGCGGCGGATTCCGACATGGTTTTCGCCACGCTGAGCGAGGAGTGGGGACTTCTGATCTGCGTGATGCTGGTGCTCTGCATGCTGGCGCTGGGGATGTTCTCCCTGCGGACAGCTGCCATGGGGCGCAGTGCCTTTTACACCATCGGTGCGTGTACGGCCGCCGGGATCATGCTGGTGCAGACAGCGTTCAACGTGCTGGGCACGGTGGACGTGCTGCCCCTGACCGGCGTGACCTTCCCGTTCGTTTCCAACGGCGGCTCCAGTATGATCGGCGCATGGGGCCTGCTTGCCTTCATAAAGGCAGCGGACACCCGGCAGAATGCCAGCTTTGCTGTGCGCGCGTCCAAAGAGGGGAGGCCAGAGGATGAATAGAATCATGGGCCGGGCGAAAATATTGGTGGTCCTGCTGCTGATCCTTTCCCTGGGCACCGCATTTTTCGTTGTGGAGTATTTTATCAAATCCGATAGCTGGGTACTGTCTTCCGGATCGCCCCATATTTACAATGGGGGTAATATCGGCTGCGGCACGGTGACAGACCGGGAGGGGATCCTGCTTCTGGACATGACGGGCAGCCGGACCTATGCTGCTGCCTCGTCCGTACGGATGGCGACCATCCACTGGCTGGGGGACCGGGAGGGCTATATCAGCGCACCGGCACTGGCCTACTATGCTGAGGAAATTTCCGGCTTCGATCCCATCAGCGGCCTGTACGCCTACAGTGGCATTGGCGGGCAGGTGACGCTGACATTGTCCGCTGAGCTTCAGCAGATCGCGCTGGAGGCCATGGGGGACTACACGGGCACAGTAGCGGTGTACAATTACCAGACCGGGGAGTTGCTGTGCGCTGTTACCACGCCAAATTATGACCCGGATGATGTGCCGGACATCGCGGGGGACACTACCGGCGCGTATGATGGCGTCTATGTGAACCGGTTCACCCAGTCTACCTACACCCCCGGTTCCATCTTTAAGATCGTAACCGCCGCTGCCGCCCTGGAGACCATTCCGGACATCCTGGAGCAGACCTTTACCTGCACCGGAACGGTGGAGTATGGCGTGGACACCGTCACCTGCGAGAAGGCCCATGGTACCCAGACGCTGAAGGAGGCGTTTATGAACTCCTGCAACTGCGCCTTTGCTCAGGTGGCGGATCAGCTGGGCGGGGAAACGCTGCAGCAGTACGCGGAGGCCTTCGGCGCAGTTGGCAGCGTCAGCTTTGACGGGATCACCACGGCATCCGGCAATCTGGAGGCGGCGGGCGCCGCGGATGTCCAGGTAGCCTGGAGCGCCGTGGGGCAGCACAAGGACCTGATCAATCCCTGCGCCTATCTGAGCTTTGTGGGCGCGGTGGCCAATGGCGGAACGGCGGTGCTGCCGCATCTGGTGGAAACCATTACTGTGGGCAGCAAGACCACCTATCAGGCGGAAGCGGTATCCGGCGGACGGATCATGTCCTCCTCCACCGCGGAAACCCTGGCGGATTTCATGCGCAACAATGTGGAGAGCTACTATGGGGACGAGAATTTCCCTGGCCTGACGGTCTGTGCCAAGTCCGGAACCGCCGAGGTCGGCGGGACGCAAAAGCCTAACGCCATGTTCACAGGCTTTGTGACCGATGCGGAATATCCCCTGGCATTCATCGTGGTGGTGGAGGACGGAGGCTATGGGAGGCAGGTGTGCATACCTATTATTGCGCCCATCCTTCAGGCCTGCAAGGAGCTGCTCGACGCCGGATAAAGCCGGAGATTCGCGGTAAAACGGACAATCCCCCCTGCATATGCTGGTGCAGGGGGTGTTTTGCGTGTGCAGGAAGAATCAACTATGCGGCTGCGCCCTGGCGGCCTTTGGCTTCGGATTGCTGATCGGGACGTGCCTGGAATCGGCCTTTTTCTGCTGCTGCGCGGGGATCGGGATCATGGCTCTGGGCGCCTGGTGCGCCCGGAAAAAATAATTGGCATAAACCTGTCCCGGCGTGAATAGAATTTAGCAGCATGGGATAAGGAGTGATCTGCATGGAAGTCAAATTCAATCAAACGGCGTTGTCCTGCCTGCGTCCGGCGCTGCACCCGGGACCTGTCTCTTATACACCTCGGACGCTGCCGCCG
>JAJQHS010000106.1 GCA_021199635.1 Bacillota bacterium | reverse complement strand
TCGTGCTGATGCTCCTGGCCGCTGCCGCTGTGGTCACCGCCCGGAAGCGCGTGATTTAACATTCCATAAAACCTAAATTACCCGTGAGGATTTTCCTCACGGGTAATTTTTTGCAGTTCCCACGGAAAACGATGGGATCGGGGGGGCAAAGGCTCAGAAGCTGCCGCAGTCAATCGTCCTCGTAATCCTCGTCGTCCTCATCATTCCACAGCGACTCCGCCATATGGATCAGAGCGTTCATGCCCTTCCGCTTGCCCGCTTCCGTGTTTTCCCCGGACGACACGTGGATGGACACCACATCCTCGCAGCACAGGTTGACGGCGCTCTTCTGCGCCTCGCTGCACGTCACCACGGTGCAGTCGCAGATGCGCAGCTTCTCCTGAATCAGGTCGGCGGGGATGTCCTCGTCCAGCGTCACTGATGTGCAGTCCTGGATGGCAAGCCCCGCCTCCAGCATGGAGCGGGTCACGTGGACGATCACGCGGTCCCGGATGATGTTCCCGTCGATCACCTGAATCTTCCCGGTGATCTCGCCGGGCTTCTCCACCAGCATATCCGCCAGCTTCGCCGGGACCTGCACATTGCCCCGGACAGTCAGGTACTCCAGCTGCTGGAGCGCGTCCTTCGCCTGGGCGGGGATCTCCAGGTCGCCCAGGATATACAGCTTCGTCCCGTTCCGCCGCACGATGGTGTCCGTCAGGCATGCGTTATCCGTGATGACCGCTGTGCCGTCAGGGACAATGGTGATCTTCGCCCGCTCGTCGATCAGGTCGATCAGCGGCTCCACCAGGGATTCCGCGATCAGCACCTCCTCGGCGGAGAAGGTGGCGCCCCTGGCGGCCAGAGTGTCGGCGGAAAGTGCTGGGTCCACGAAAATCATCCGCTTGGCGGCCCAGTAGCATTTCCGCTTGGCGCGCAGGACGAAAACCCGGTCGATCACCGCGCTGCGCGGCAGGATCACGGCGCCGTCCGGATAGCAGGAGGTGTTGCCGTTGACATGCAGAATTGTGGAGCAGCCGCCGCTGAGGCTCTCCGGGCAGACCAGGCTGCCGTTCACCGAGATGCGCAGATAGCGCTTGAGGACCGCCTCCGCCCCCGAACCGATGAACAGGGAACCGTTGACGTGCAGGCAGGTGTTCTCCTCTACAGCGTCGGCGTTTTCGATCCGGGCGGAGCCATTCAGCGTGATCATGTGCAGCTTGGCATCCTTGTCCAGCGTCACTACGTTGTCGCAGTTCATGGTCACGGGGAAGCGGCTGAGCAGAGCCTGGCTCTCCGGCGTGACGATGGTGAGATCGGAATTTACCACGATGCGGTCGTATCCGGAAAAGTTGTCCTCGGACAGGTTCCGGGTGTCCCAAACGGAATTGTTGATCGTCCACGTTTTAGCCATTTTGTTTACCTCCATCAATTAAGCTATTTTTTAGCAGAACCCGGGTGCGGGACAGCCGGGAGCGGACGGTGCCGGGCGGGATGCCGAACATCTCCGATAATTCCTGGGCGGTGTAGCCCTCCTCGTAGCGCAGGTGGAACAGCGTCCGGTCCTCCTGGCTCAGGCTGGAGAGCAGCAGGCGGTTCTCGGCCCGCTGGATCCCCGGGTCCGGCGCCCCCTCCGGGGTGCGCTGGGACTCCAGATAGGCATCCTCCAGCCTGGACCGGCGGTAACGGTCGCAGAGGGTGTTCTTCAGGGCGCGGAACAGCCATGCCCGCCGCTGATTTGGCCCCAGCTCCTCCAGTACGTCTCCGTTTTGCAGAGCCTTCAGGAAGGTTTCCTGGGCGGCGTCCTCCGCCTCTGCCTTGTTTTTGCAGGCGGCCGCGGCGAAGCGCTTCAGTTCAGGATAATGCTTCTCGTAAAGCTCCTCCCACATGTATCTCCCTCCCCTCTGAATGGATAACGAATGCGAAAGGGAAAGTGTTGCGGCTCTTTCAAAAAAATTTCCGGGAGAGCTGCCAGCGCAGATGCTCCCGCATGCGGAGCCAGGAATTGCTCCACCGCCTGGACTTCCGTTTCCTATACCATTTCATATACCATTGCCCCCTTTCTGAAAGGATAACGAAGAAAGGGGGCAAAGTGTTGCGTTAAATGTCGGATTCCGGGTCCTTCGGCGGGTTGTACCGGCCCTGGGGCTCCCACTCCGGCAGGGGGAGGCGCTGCATGGCGCCGAAAATCCGCTCCTTCAGATCGGGATAGGTCTGGCTCAGCTGGAAAATGAGCTGCTTGATCTCCTCCCGCTTGGTGTGCTTATCCGCGGGGCAGCGGTTCTCCAGGACGGGAAGATTTTCCCGCTGGGCAAAATGCGCCACGGTTTTCTCGTGGAGGTAGAGCATGGGCCGGATCTGGATGATTCCCGTCCGGTCCAGGTTCGTCACCGGCTGGAAGCAGGAGATCCGCCCCTCGTAGAGCAGGGACATCAGGAAGGTCTCCACCGCGTCGTCGTAATGGTGCCCCAGGGCGACCTTGTGGATTCCCCGCTCCAGAACGGCCTGGTTCAGTGCCCCGCGGCGCATTTTCGCGCACATGGAGCAGGGATTTTTCTCCTTGCGGTAGTCAAACAGGATGGGGCCGATCTGGGTGCTTACCACGGTGTACGGCACATCCAGCGCCTGGCAGAACGCCTGGATGGGGGAATAGTCCATGCCCAGCCCCATGTCGATGGTCACCGCCTCCAGGGTGAAGTCGGAATACGCCCGCAGCCCCGCCATCAGCCGGAGCAGCACCAGGCTGTCCTTTCCCCCGGATACGCCCACGGCGATTTTGTCCCCCGGGGAAATCATATGGTAATCCTCCGCGCACCGGCGGACCAGCCCCATCAGCTTCTGCATGGCGGCATCTCCTTCCGAAATTTTGAAAGTAAGCATTCACGAGAAATCCGGAGATTTTTAGAGATTTTGCGAGATTTGATTGGATTCCGTGAAAATTCGCGAAAAAGTGGTTGACTTTTGATTTTTGATGTGGTATAAGAATCAAGCGATTTGCGGTTATTGTATCGCAGTAACCGAGGAATGTCAAAGTAATCTTATTTTAATCCAATTGGAGGAACCCATAATGTCCACTACACTTTTGAAGAAGGAGACCCTGGAGCGCAAGTGGTATGTTGTTGACGCCGCCGGGAAGCCCCTGGGCCGCACCGCCGTCACCGTCGCCAACCTGCTGCGCGGCAAGCACAAGGTCGATTTCACCCCCAATGTTGACTGCGGCGACAATGTCATTGTCATCAACACCGATAAGGCCATCCTCACCGGCAAGAAGATGGAGCAGAAGACCTACTACCGCGTATCCGGCTGGATCGGCGGCCTGAAGGAGACCAAGGCCCGCGTCATGATGGATAACCGCTCCGACTACGCCATGGAGCTGGCCGTCAAGGGCATGCTGCCGAAGAACACCCTGGGCCGCAGCGCGCTGGGCCGCCTGCACCTGTATAAGGGCGAGGAGCATCCCCATGCCGCCCAGAAGCCCATTGCCTGGACCCAGGACTGATTGGAGGTAACTGACTATGTACGAGAGCAAGAAGAAGTATTATTACGGCACCGGCCGCCGGAAGTCCTCCGTGGCCCGCGTCCGCGTGTACGAGAACGGCACCGGCTCCGTGATCATCAACGGCCGGGAGATCGACGATTATTTCGGCCTGGACACTCTGAAGCTGATCGTGAATCAGCCCCTGGTCGCCACTGACCTGGCGGGCAAGGTGGACGTGGTCGTGTCCGTTTCCGGCGGCGGCGTTTCCGGCCAGGCCGGCGCGATCCGCCACGGCATTTCCCGCGCCCTGCTGACGCTGAACCCCGAATACCGCGCCACGCTGAAGGCCGCCGGGTACCTGACCCGCGACCCGAGAATGAAGGAGCGGAAGAAGTACGGTCTCAAGGCCGCCCGTCGTGCGCCTCAGTTCAGCAAGCGCTGATTTTTTCGAAAAATCGAATCAAAACAGCCCAAAACCCCGGAAAATCACGGTTTTCCGGGGTTTTTCTATATAAATCAGTTTGATACGGTTTGTCTGATTTTGACCTGATATGACGCTTTTTGACCCAGTTTTTTTGAGTTAAAGATGGGGCAACCGGCCTTTTTTGACCCCGTTTGAGTTAAAAAATGGGGCAACTCTTTCCCATTTTGACGGCTCAAAAAATGAAGTTTTGAATTGTCTTCCATGCTTCACTCAGACCTCAAAACGCAGATACAGATTCTTTGATGGCTTTCTCTGAATTTGTCTTAATCTGGCCAAATCAAATCATGTTTATAAATAATGCGATAGAGCGCATCTGCCGTACCCGTCATCACGGGAAATCCTTCTGGATGGTGGATGGAAAGCCGCTGTAGGGATGGTTGTGAAGAAATAGCGGCCTGTGCGAAGTGCCGTGAGGCCAGGAAGCAGGAACAGCAGCACAATACCGACAGGTAACAGGAAACCGGCACAGGGGCCACAAACGGGTGACTCTCGTGCCGGTTTTTGGTTTTATTTGCTGCCTGTCACAGGAGTCGGCAGGCTGCTGTCCGGGCAGAGCGCTCCTTCGTCCAGGGGGCCCGTCTTTTTCAGATAAAGTCCAGTGCAAGGTTCCTTAACTCAGGAATGCATTCAGAACCCCAATCGACTGCAATGCAAAAATAAGCATCATAACCGGAGCGATATATTTTATCATAGACCGCAGGAATGCGCAGCCCGTCCCCGACGGGGATGTTCAAAAGGGGCCCGGGGACTTCCCCAACCAGGCAAGCGGAGCGGAGGGACTGTGAAAAAACGGTTCTGCGGGAGTTTTTTTCACAGCTCCATTGCCTGCCGCTGCCGCCACAATATGCCTGACCTGAGACCGTTTTACCAAGCCATAAAACGCGAAGCTCCCCGGCAGCGGTTGCTGCCGGGGAGCTGTATTCGGGAAGCGGAAAACTCAAGTGATGGGTGCTGTTATGCCTGCTTTGCAGCCTTTCTGGCAGCCTTCTTTGCCGCCTTGCGCTCCAGCTTGGCCAGCTTACGCTTGCTGGGTTTGAAGGTGCGGAAGATGGTGTAGGCGATCCACAGAATCAGCAGGACGCAGATCGTGTTCACACCGATGATGACTTTGTCCACGATTCGCATCCCTTCTACAAAGGTGCCGCCGGGGGCCAGGTCGTTCATGGCGTTGGAGTTGGCGATGGTGTAGAGGATGTGGTGCATGGCCTGGCGGGCGTAATAGTAGGTGGCCTCGTCATTCTCGTCGAAGTCGTACCGGGCGGCCTCCTCCAGATAGGTCAGCTTGGCGTCGCCGCCGGCCTCGGTCATCTGGTAGCCGTCCATAAACACGCCGGTGTTGGCGGCGTCCGTGATGACGAAGCCGTCAAAGGCCCATTCGGTGCGGAGAATGCCGGTGAGCAGATTATAGCATCCGCCCGTCCAGGTGGCGCCTACCCGGTTGAAGGAGGACATGACGGCCTGGGCTGCCCGGATGGTGGTGGTGGCGTTGGTGAGGTTGCCGTCCTCATCCTGGGCGATATACTTCAGCTCCACATCCCCCACCTTCATGCACATCTCGAAGGGAACCAGATAAATCTCGCGGGCCGCCTGCTCGTTGAGCCAGGTGGCGACGGAGTACTGGCCCTCTGTGTCGCCACGGTGGTCCTCCTGGTCGTTAAAGGCGAAGTGCTTGATGTAGGCATACACGCCCTTGGTGGCCGCGCCATAGATGGCGTTGGAGGCCACGGCCCCGGAGAGGAAGGCGTCCTCAGAGTAATACTCGCCGTTGCGCCCGGAGAAGGGGGTACGGTGGATGTTCATGGAGGGGGCATACCAGCCGTTGCAGCCGCCCAGCAGGGCCTCGTTGCCGATCATGGTGCCAAATTCCAATGCCAGCTCCTGGTTCCAGGTCTGGGCCAGCGTCATGGAATTAGGATAATATCTCCCGGTGCCGCCGTAGAGCAGACCGTTAGCGGTGTCGGAATCAATGGTGAAGGGCTTGTCCACGCTCTCGATGACCTCCACGCCGTAGCCGGAGCAGGAGACGGTGGTGTAATAGTCCTCAGCGGTGAGCTGGTCCAGCAAATCGTCCCACAGGGGATCGTCATAGTCCAGACCACGGAGGTCGATGAGGGTCAGGCCGTTGTCCGCCCCGTAGACGATGTCCACGTCAATGGTGGAGGCGTCCACCGGGCTGCCGGAGTCGAAGCTCGCCAGCTGGGCCAGCAGCTCGTCGCTGGCCACCTTGGTGTAGGTGTAGGACACCCCGTCCTCGCCGTTGACCTCGTTGCCCCAGGTGGAGACCTGAGTGCTGACCTCACCGTCATGGGTGGGGAAGGTGCCCACCCAGTCGGACCGGGTCAGGTAGGTGACGTCGCCCTGGGCGTCGGAGAGCTGGTTGGTGATTGCCACGCCGCTGTAGCTGTCCACGGAGTAGGTGGCGGCGTCAAACTCATCCACCACATAGAGGGAGGTAAAGGAGGCGTCCCCTTCCACATCGGCGCCCTTGGCGGCCAGAACGTTGTTCACGGCGGCGTGGGCGTTGACGGCGGCGGTAACGTAGTAGTCCCCGGCATCCAGAATATAGGTCTGGGCGTTGGTGTAGTCATAGGATTTCAGCTGCTCACGGGAGAAGGAGACCTCCACCGTCTCGGTGGCCCCAGGCTCCAGCTCGCTGGTCTTGCCGTAGCCCACCAGAGCCACGGAGGCCTTTTCCACACTGTTTGCAATGTCGTACTCAGTGTAGGGGGACTGGATGTAGACCTCCACCACGTCCTTGCCTGCCACGTCGCCGGTGTTGGTCACGTCCACGGTGACGGTGCAGGTGTCCTCCGTCCAGGCGGTGGTCATGTTGCTCCATTCAAAGGTGGTGTAGCTCAGGCCGTAGCCGAAGGGATAGATGACCGCGGTGTCATAGTCATAGTCCCCGGCGTTGCCCTGGTTCAGAATGACATCCTCATAGCGGGTCTCGTAGTACTTATAGCCCACGTAGATGCCCTCTTCATAGGAGACGTAGTTGTAGACAGTCAGGTTGCCGTCCTCGTCGGTGTACTGATAGTCGCCGAAGTTCTGGGCGGCGGGAGAGGCCAGGGCATCGGCGGCGAAGGTGTCCACCGTCCGGCCGGAGGGGTTTGTCTCGCCGGAGAGGATGCGGGGAACGGACTCAATGCCGCCGGGGGCGTAGAGGACGGCGGTGATGTTGGGATAGTCCTCCAGCCAGCCCAGCTCCATGGCGGCGGTGGAGTTCACCACCAGGATGACCTGGTCAAAGTTGTCGTTCAGGTACTGGATCAGCTCCAGCTCCACGGAGTTCAGCTCCAGATAGCTCTTGCTCTTGTCCTCCTCAACGTCGGTGTGGTTGTACATGGAGCGGGGCATATCCCGGCCCTCGCCGACCACCCGCTTGAGCCAGTAGACAGGCACGGTGCCCTCCACGCTCTCCAGCAGGCCGTCCTCCGCCTCCAGCTCACTGAGGGGAACCTCATTGATGGAGAAGTCCTCGGCCACGCCGTAGCTGATGGAGCCGGAGCCGAGACCGTAGCCCTCGCCGGCCTTTGCGGAATAGAAGTCCCACAGGGTGGTGTTGATGCTGACCCCCGCCTCGGCAAACAGGGTCTGGAGGTCGCGGCCGCCAGAGTAGCCGTCGCTAGAGGCAGCGGTGCTGTTCACGCTGAACAGGCTGTACACCGTGTCCGCGCTGAGAGGCAGGGTGCCGTCGTTCTCCAGCAGGACGACGCCCTCGTCGGCGATCTGGTCGGCCAGAGCGTCCTCGGCGTTGCTGATGGTATCGGCGGTGTAGTCGCAAGTGTAGTAGTCCAGGTCAAGGCCGGTGGTGTCCACATCAGAGTTGTCCACGGAGATGTCGAAGCCGTTCAAAATGCTGTTCGCCATCCGGGCGTAGGTGGGCAGGATGGTGTTGACTGCAAGCATCAGCACCACAAGGACGAGGCAGACGAGGCCCCTCAGTGCGGTGGTGACGATTTTCAACGCCAGCCCTGGGTGTTTTTTCTTCTTTTCCATGAAGAATCCTCCTATCCGATTTTTTGCCGGGGTTCCCGGCTGGATAGGAGGATTTTAACATAGAGTTAATGAAAAGTGGGCCGGTTTGCCGTGAGCTGTTGTTTTTCTGCCGTAAATTGCGCCTTCGCAGGAAAGGTGATGCGGAGGCGGAACAGCTGCCCCTCGGCGCTGATTTGGAAAATCCCCTGATAACGCTCAGCGATGCTCCGAATGCTCCGCAGGCCGAAGCCGTGCCAGCCCTTATCCCCCTTGCCGGTCTCCGGCAGGCCGTCCTCCAGGGTCAGGGTGCCCTGATAGGGGTTCTCCACCTGGACGAGAACCAGGTCAGACCGCTGCCGCACCGTCACACGGATGAGGCGGTTTTCCTCCTCCAGCTGGGACACCGCCTCCATGGCGTTGTCCAGGGCGTTGCCGAACAGGGTGTACAGGTCCACGGCATCCAGAAAGGCCAGGGCACTGCCCTCCGCCAGACAGGTCAGGGTGATGTGCGCCTGCTGGCACCGGAGGCTTTTTTCCGTCAGAACGGTGTTCAAAATCTCGTTCCCCGTCTCGATTTTTGTGTCGTAAATCATCACCGCGTCCTGGAGGGAGTCGATGAAGGCGTTCTTGTACTCCGGTTCGTCGATATGGCGCAGGGCGTTCACCTGATGCTTCAGGTCGTGGCACTTCTGGTTGATGAGCTGAATGGTGTCCCGGCTCATCTCGTATTGGCCCTTCTGCTGCTGCCAGAGCTGCTTCTGGAGGAGCAGCTCCTGCTCCAGGCTCTGCTTCTGCTGCTGCCGGAGCTGGCCGTAGAGGGCGCCGGTACAAAAGAACAGGGCATAGACGGCATGAATCACCTGAAACTCATAGGCGGAGGCCAGTGCGCTCATCACCAGCACCACTGCCAGGACGCCGAGGGTCAGGCTCAGGGAGTTCAGCGCATTGGTGACATAGTGCCCCTTTTGCACCATTTTGCGGACAAACAGAAAATATACCACCCCATAGACCAGGATGCTGTTCAAAAAATAGAACGGTGAGCCTTCCAAGACCTCTGCCGGAGCCAGCGCCCAGCTCTCCAGCAACCGGAGGCAGTAGGCGATGTGCTCCATCAGGTAGGCGCAGGCGGCGCAATAGGCTGCCTCCCGCAACGGCACCCGGCATACGCCCAGAATCATTGGAATCAACAGAAGGAACAGCAGGCCGCACCAGAACAGTGTGGAGAGGTATCCGCCTTGCGTATCTGACTGTTCCTGCAGCAAACCGGAACCCTGCTCATGCAGATGCGCTGCCAGAAGGAAGGCCAGCTGATAAAAGAGGCAGACGCAGGCCGCAAATCCGACTGTCCGCAGAACCGGCCTGTTCCGTTTCTCCAGGGGCAGGATAAAGACCAGCGCAGCGGTCAGCATCTCCAAAGGATAAAAAAGAAAGCCTGAACGAAAAGTGTCCTGTATCGCTGTCATTACAATTCCACCCCCAAATACGCCGCATAGGCCTGCAAAAAGGGCTTCCGCATGGGTCGGCTGAAGGGCAGCGCATGGCCCCCCACCGTCCCGCTGACCCGGCCCACGGAGGGCACTTTGCGCAGGATACCCAGATAGTGCCGGTTGCACCGGGCGAAATTGGCCCCCTCCAGCCGCCGCTCCA
>JAJQHS010000057.1 GCA_021199635.1 Bacillota bacterium | reverse complement strand
TGGAGGAGGGCTACATCAAGTCCTATTCTCTGGTGGACAACGGCAACCAGGGCATTATTCACATCACCCTGAAGTACCAGGCCAAGAAGCAGCAGGTTATTTCCGGCCTGCGCCGCGTTTCCAAGCCCGGTCTGCGCGTTTACGCCGGTGCCGACGAGCTGCCCCATGTCCTGAAAGGGCTGGGCATCGCCATCGTTTCCACCTCCAAGGGTGTCATGACCGATAAGAAGGCCCGTGAGCTGCACATTGGCGGCGAAGTTCTGGCCTTCATCTGGTAAGGAGGAAAGCGGAATGTCTAGAATTGGTAGAAAGCCGGTCACCATCCCGGCAAATTGCACGGTGGACATTGCCGAGGGCAATGTGGTCACCGTGAAAGGCCCCAAGGGCACGTTGACCCATACCTTCCATCCGGACATGATCCTGAAGGTGGAGGGCGGCGTCTTGACTGTGGACCGCCCCGATGAGGAGCATCTGCACAAGAGCCTGCATGGCCTGACCCGCACCCTGATCAGCAACATGGTCGAGGGCGTGGAGAAGGGCTACAGCAAGGAGCTGGAGGTCAACGGTGTTGGCTACCGCGCTGAGAAGCGGGGCAACCAGCTGGTCATGCGTCTGGGCTACTCCCACGAGGTTTTCGTGGATGAGATCCCCGGCATCACCGTGGAGGTCCCTTCCCCCAACAAGATTATTATCCACGGCATTGACAAGCAGGCCGTCGGCCAGTTTGCTGCCGAAGTCCGTGGCAAGCGTCCCCCCGAGCCTTATAAGGGCAAGGGCATCAAGTATTCCACCGAGGTCATCCGCCGCAAGGTCGGTAAGACCGGTGGCAAGAAGTAATGGAGGTGTGCCGAAATGGTCAGCAAGATCGATAAAAAAGCAATGCGCCTGAAGCGGCATGTCCGCGTCCGTGGTAAGATTTCCGGCACGCCTGAGTGCCCCCGTCTGAATGTGTTCCGCAGCAATGCGAACATCTACGCCCAGATCATCGACGATGTGAATGGCGTGACCCTGGTTTCCGCCAATACCCTGGAGAAGAGCTTCGAGGGCGCTGCCGGCAACTGTGAGGCTGCCAAGAAGGTCGGCCAGACCCTCGCCCAGCGCGCGAAGGACAAGGGCATCGAAGCGGTCGTCTTTGACCGCGGCGGCTATGTGTACCATGGCCGTGTGGCTGCCCTGGCTGAAGGCGCCCGCGAAGGCGGACTCAAGTTCTAAGGTAGAGGAGGAAAAGATATGGCTTATAATAAGACTTCCAATAATGACGCCCCCGAGCTGATCGAGCGGGTCGTTTACCTGAACCGGGTCAGCAAGACTGTCAAGGGCGGCCGCGTCATGAAGTTCTCCGCTCTGGTCGTCGTCGGCGACGGCAAGGGCACTGTGGGCTACGGCCTGGGCAAGGCTGCCGAGGTTTCCGAGGCCATCCTCAAGGGCATCGCCGATGCCAAGAAGAACATGGTCAAGGTCTCCCTGGACGGCAGCACCATTCCTCACGATGTGATCGGCATCTTCGGCGCCGGCACAGTTCTGCTGAAGCCCGCCCCTGAGGGCACCGGCGTGATCGCCGGCGGCGCTGTCCGTGCGGTGATGGAGGCCGTTGGCATCAAGAACATCTGCGCCAAGTGCCTGCGCTCCAACAATCCCCAGAATGTGGTCAAGGCCACCATGGCCGGCCTGACCTCTCTGCGTTCCCCCGAGCAGGTTGCTGCGATCCGGGGCAAGAGCGTGGAAGAAATTGTCGGTTAAGGAGGGCAATTAACATGGCAAACCTGAAAATTAAGCTGGTTAAAAGCCTGAATGGCCGCCTGGATAAGCACATCGCCACTGCCGCGTCCCTGGGTCTGCGGAAGATCGGCCAGGTGAGCATCCAGCCGGACAACGCCCAGACCCGCGGCAAGATCGCCCAGATCGGCTATCTGCTGCAGGTTACGGAAGTGGAATAAGGAGGGACAAGATATGAATCTGCATGAACTTTCTCCCGTCCCGGGTTCTACCCAGGTAGGTAAGCGTAAAGGACGCGGCACCGGCTCCGGCAACGGCAAGACCGGCGGCCGTGGACACAAGGGCCAGAAGGCCCGCTCCGGCGGCAAGGTCCGTGTGGGGTTTGAAGGCGGCCAGATGCCTCTGGCGCGGCGCGTCCCCAAGCGCGGCTTCCACAATGTATTCGCCAAGCCCCTGACGGCGGTGAACATTGGCGCGCTGAACTGCTTTGCCGACGGCGACACCGTAGATGCTGCCGCTTTGATGGAAAAGGGAATCATTTCCAAGTGCCCCTATGGTCTGAAGGTGCTGTCCAACGGCGAGTTGACCAAAAAGATTACTGTAAAAGCAGCGGCTTTCTCTGAGTCTGCAAAGGAAAAGATTTCGCAGGCAGGCGGAAAGGCCGAGGTGGTTTAAGTGCTTCAGACCCTGAAAAACGCCTGGGGTATTCCCGAACTGCGGAAAAAGCTGATCTTCACGATCCTGGTCATGCTGCTCTATCGGATCGGCAATGTGATCCCCGTCCCCTTCATCGACGTGGAAACATTGGCAAGCTACTTTGACTCTACCCTGTCCGATACCATCCTCGGGTTGTATGACGCCATGTCCGGCTCCGCATTTTCCAATGCGACCGTGCTGGCGCTGGGCATCCAGCCCTACATCAACGCATCCATCATCATCCAGCTGCTGACCGTGGCGATCCCCGCCCTGGAGCGGATGAGCAAGGATGGCGGCGAGGAAGGCAAGAATAAGCTGAACCGGATCACCCGTTATACCACCGTCGGGCTGGGCCTGCTGATGGGCTGGGCATATTACATGATGCTCAAGAACTACAACGACAGCGGCTACGCCATCCTGACGGATACCGGGATCCTGCCGGCCATCGTCATCATCCTGGCGTTCACCGCAGGCTCTGCCGTGGTGATGTGGCTGGGTGAGCAGATCACCGAGCATGGCATCGGCAACGGCATTTCCATCATCCTGTTCGCGAA
Source organism: Bacillota bacterium (assembly GCA_021199635.1). Classification (GTDB taxonomy): domain Bacteria; phylum Bacillota; class Clostridia; order Oscillospirales; family Oscillospiraceae; genus Faecousia. The sequence continues at coordinate 6,608 of JAJQHS010000057.1, read as the reverse complement.
TATCATCTCCCGGATCCCCAGCGGCGTCAGCACCATCTTCTCCATGCCCTGGTGGCTGGCCATCCTGGTGGTGCTGGGTGTTGCAGCTCTGATCATCCTGATCGTCTTCGTAAACGATGCGGAGCGCCGGATTCCCATCCAGTACGCCAAGCGCGTGGTGGGCCGGAAGATTTACGGCGGCCAGAACACCAACCTGCCCATCAAGGTCAGCATGACCGGCGTTATGCCCATCATTTTCGCCCAGTCCATTACCTCCCTGCCCGCGACCATCTGCGCGTTCGGCGGCTGGACGGACGGCTGGTGGTATGAGCACGTCTGGAGCAGCGATACCTGGGTCTACGCGCTGGCTTACTTCCTGCTGATCTTCTTCTTCAGCTGGTTCTACGCCTCCATCCAGTACGACCCGGTGGAGATCGCCAACAATTTGAAGAAAAACGGCGGATTTATTCCCGGCTTCCGCCCCGGCAAGCCCACGGCTGACTTCATCAAGAAGGTCATCAATAAGATCGTGGTGTTCGGTGCGGCTTACCTCAGCGTTGTCGCGCTGCTGCCCATCATTGCGGGCAACCTGGCGGATTCCGTCAGCAGCCTGTCCATCGGCGGCACGTCGGTAATCATCGTGGTCAGCGTTGCGCTGGAAACGGTGAAGGCGCTGGAAGCGCAGATGCTCATGCGGCATTACAAGGGCTTCCTGGACTGATCGGGAGGTATGGCAGGATGAATCTGATCCTACTAGGCGCGCCCGGCGCTGGAAAGGGGACACAAGCAGAGCTTTTGACACAGAAGCTCTCCATCCCCGCCATTTCAACCGGGAATATGCTCCGGGAGGCCATGGCAAATGGCTCCGCCCTGGGGCAGAAGGTAAAGAAAATCGTAGAAGAAGGCTCCCTGGTTCCCGACGATGTCATCCTGGACATCGTTGGGGAGCGGGTAAGCCAGGCGGACTGTGCCAACGGCTTCATCCTGGACGGCGTGCCCCGCACGCTTGCCCAGGCCGAGGGCCTGCAGGCACGGGGCATCCGCATCGACTACGCTGTTTCTATTGAGATTGACGACAGTATCATTGAGAACCGGATGACCGGTCGGCGGGTCTGCCGCAAATGCGGCGCCAGCTACCATATTGTCGCCAATCCTCCCAAAGTCGAAGGTGTTTGTGATGCCTGCTCCGGCGAGCTGATCATCCGCAAGGACGACGCGGTGGAAACCGTCCGCCATCGTCTGGAGGTTTATCACGCCCAGACCGAAGTACTGAAGGACTTTTACCGCTCGCTGGGCAAGCTGCGCCTGGTGGAGGGCGACCAGTCCATCGAGAGTGCCAACCAGCAGATCCTGGAGGCAATAGGGGCATCGCTATGATCGCAATCAAAAATGAACGTGAGCTTGCAATTATGCGCAGGGCCTGCAAAATTACCGCGGCTGCCCGTGCCTTGGCAGGGGAAATGGTAAAGCCCGGCATAACCACCAAGCAGATCGACACAGCCGTTCACGATTACATCGTGAGCCAAGGCGCGGAACCCGCGTGCCTGGGCTACTACGGCTATCCGGCCAGCGTGTGCATCTCCGTCAACGATGCCGTGGTCCACGGAATTCCGGATGATTATGTCCTGAAGGACGGGGACGTGGTCTCGGTTGACCTGGTTGCCAAGTGGGGCGGATTTCATGGGGACTGCGCAGCCACCTTCGCCTGCGGCCATATCAGCGCCGACGCACAAAAGCTGATAGATGTCACAAAGCAGGGCTTTTATGAAGGCCTCCGCTTTGCGAAGTACGGGTACCGTGTATCTGACATCTCCCATGCCGTACAAACGTATGTGGAGTCTAACGGTTTTTCAGTCGTGCGCGCTTATGTAGGTCACGGCATTGGCGCGCAGATGCATGAAGAGCCGGAGGTGCCGAATTTCGGCAAACCCGGTCGTGGGCCGCGGCTTCTCCCGGGCATGACCGTATGTATCGAGCCAATGGTGAACCAGGGCGTTTATAACGTGCGGGTCCTCAAGGATGGCTGGACTGCGGTGACTACCGATGGGAAGAACTCCGCCCACTATGAAAATACTGTACTCATCACCGACGGCGAGCCGGAAATACTCACCGTCACTGAAGGACTTTAACTATGGACCCAGAACGATTATCGGATTTAGACATTGCGGATGTGGTAGTTTCCACAGCCGGCCGGGATCAGGGCAAGCTGTTTTATGTGATAGATGCTGACCCGATTTACCTGAGCCTGGTAAATGGAAAAGACCGAACACTGGAGAAGCCCAAGCGTAAAAAGCGTAAGCACATACAAAAGGTCCTTCGCTCTGAGACCAGAGTCGCCGAGAAGATTCGCCGAGGCGACAAAGTGCTCAACAGCGAATTACGAAGAGACCTGGCTTATTTCAGCCGGGAAATGCAAAGTAAAAACCTGGGAGGTTCCTGACTTGGCAAAAGACGACGTAATCGAGATTGAGGGCATCGTTGTAGATGCGCTGCCGAATGCAATGTTCACTGTTGACATTGGCAACGGTCACACCATTCTGGCACACATTTCCGGCAAGCTTAGAATGAATTTCATCAAGATCTTGCCCGGTGATAAAGTAACCGTTCAAATGTCTCCATATGATCTGACCCAAGGCCGGATCACGTGGAGAAGCAAGTAAAATTACGAAGCGATCGCTTCATTATGGAGGTTAAACAGTATGAAAGTAAGACCGTCCGTTAAACCCATGTGCGAAAAATGTAAGATCATCAAGCGCAAGGGTCGCGTAATGGTAATTTGCGAAAACCCCAAGCACAAGCAAAGACAAGGCTAATAGGAGGTGCTGAAGTAAATGGCACGAATTTCTGGTATCGACCTTCCCCGCGACAAGCGGATCGAAGTTGCACTGACTTATATCTATGGCATCGGACCCACCCGTGCGTCCCAGGTCCTGAAGATCACCGGCATCGACCCGGATACCCGCGTCAAGGACCTGACCGAGGATCAGGAGGCCAAGCTGCGTGACGCCATCGAGCATCACTATCTCATCGAGGGCGACCTGCGGCGGGAGACCGCGATGAACATCAAGCGCCTCTCTGAGATCGGCTGCTACCGCGGCATGCGGCACCGCCGGGGACTGCCGGTTCACGGCCAGCGTACCAAGACCAACGCCCGTACCCGCAAGGGCCCGAAGAAGACCATCGCCAACAAGAAGAAGTAAGGAGGGATATGTAAATGGCTGCTAAGAACACCAAGAAGGTTATCAAGCGCCGTCGTGAGCGCAAGAACGTAGAAAAGGGTGCGGCGCATATCCGCTCCTCTTTCAACAATACTATGGTCACCATCACCGATCTGGAGGGCAACGCGCTGAGCTGGGCCTCCTCCGGCGGACTGGGCTTCCGGGGTTCCCGGAAATCTACCCCCTTCGCTGCCCAGACTGCGGCGGAGACTGCCGCCAAGGCTGCGATGGAGCATGGCCTGAAGACCGTTGAGGTCTATGTCAAGGGGCCCGGACAGGGACGTGAGGCTGCGATCCGCGCCCTGCAGTCTGCCGGTCTGGAAGTTGTAATGATTAAGGATGTCACCCCCATCCCCCACAATGGCTGCCGCCCGCCCAAAAGACGGCGTGTCTGATCAAGCAATAGGAGGAATTTTGCGTTATGGCTAAAAATATGCAGCCCATTCTGAAGCGTTGCAGAACGCTGGGCGTTTCTCCTGCCGCAATGGGTTATTCCAAGACTTCCAACAAGAACCCCGGCGGACAGAGGAGAGCAAAGAAGTCTGAGTACGCCACTCAGCTGACCGAGAAGCAGAAGGTCAAGTTCGTTTACGGCATCCAGGAGAAGCAGTTCCGGAACTACTACGACAAGGCCAGCCGCGCGGAGGGCAACACCGGCGAGGTGCTGCTGACCTTCTGCGAGCGCCGTCTGGACAATGTTGCCTACCGCCTGGGCTTCGCCAATACCCGCCGCCAGGCTCGCCAGCTGGTGAACCATGGCCATTTCAATGTCAACGGCAAGCGCGTGGACATTCCCAGCTACCTGATCAAGACCGGCGACGTGATCGCCGTCTGCGAGAAGAGCGCCTCCAACGGCTTCTTCAAGAAGCTGAAGGAAGACGATGCCTTTGTTGCCGCTCCCAAGTGGCTGGACCGGGATAAGAACACCCTCCAGGGCAAGGTCATTGCTATGCCCACCAAGGCGGATATCGACTTCGACATCGCCGAGCACCTGATCGTCGAGTTGTACTCCAAGTAATCGGCCTCCTGAACGTTCGAATGTATGTCCAATGGGGCGAGCTTTCGCCCCATACTTGAGAAGGAGGGTAATGATTCATGGTTGAAATTGAAAAGCCTCGCATCACCTGCACAGACGATTTGAACGATATTTCCTATGGCAAGTATGTGGTGGAGCCTCTGGAGCGGGGCTACGGCATGACGCTGGGCAATTCCCTTCGCCGGATCCTGCTCAGCAGCCTCCCCGGCTACGCCGCCACCTCGATCAAGATTGCCGGCGTCCAGCATGAGTTCTCCACCATCCCCGGCGTCAAGGAAGACGTGACGGAGATCGTGCTGAATGTCAAGCGGATGATCGTAAAGCTGTACAGCCAGGGCGTCAAGACAGTTTACATTGATGCTGTTGGCCCCTGCGAGGTCACCGCCGGCGACATCCGCGCTGACGGCGAAGTGGAGATCCTCAACCCGGAGCTGCATATCTGCACATTGGGTGAGGGCGCCACGTTTAACATGGAGATCACGCTGTCCCAGGGCCGCGGCTATGTGTCCGCGGACCGGAACAAGACGCCCCAGACCGTCATTGGCGTGATTCCCGTTGACTCCATCTATTCCCCGGTCAAAAAGGTGAATTACACGGTGGAGCCTACCCGTGTCGGCGATCGCACCGATTACGATAAGCTGACCCTTGAGGTCTGGACGGATTCCACCATTTCCGCCAAGGACGCGGTATCTTTGGGCGCAAAGATTTTGTCCGATCATCTGACGGTGTTTACTAACCTGTCTGACGCTGTCAGCACAAGCTCCACCGTCGTTGAGAAGGTTTCGGACCGCCCGGACGCCAAGCTGTCCATGACCATTGATGAGCTGGATCTGACCGTCCGGAGCTTCAACTGCCTGAAGCGCGCCAACATCAACACCGTCGCCGACCTGATCAACAAGACCGGCGAGGACATGATGAAGGTCCGCAACATGGGTAAGAAGTCTCTGGACGAGGTGCAGAAGAAGCTGGAAATGATGGGCTTGTCCCTGGCCAGCGAAGATTCTGGCAGCAACAACTAATGTAACCTTTCAAAAAAAGGAGGAAACGTTCATGTTCGGAACTCGTAAGCTGGGCAAGACCAGCGCGCAGAGGAAGGCCCTGCTGCGCCAGCAGGTGACCGATCTGCTGAATAACGGCAAGCTGGAAACCACCTTCTACCGCGCCAAAGAGGTTCAGCCTGTGGTGGAGAAGATGATCACCCTTGGCAAGAAGGGCGACCTGGCCGCATATCGCCGGGCGCTGTCTTTCATCACCAAGGAAGAGGTTGCCCATAAGCTGTTCAAGGAGATCGCGCCCAAGTACGCCGAGCGCAACGGTGGCTACACCCGCGTGACCCGTACCGGCCCCCGCCGCGGCGACGCAGCCGAGATGGCTGTGATCGAGCTGGTGTAATTCCTGGCGAAATCCCGAAATAAATGCCTGCCGGACTCCGGCAGGCATTTTTATGTGGGGAAAACGTGCGAATACCGATAAAAGCAGAAAAATTATCCGCAGCGACGCATATTGGGAAATTACCTGGTTGACAAATCCATTTTCTGTATTAAAATAAGATATGGACAGAATTGAGGGGGAATATGGACGATCCGGAGGTTACATAATCCGATTTTTGGACAGGTTTCATAATTATTCCATCCAAATATTGTAAGATTTCACAACGCCGCTTCGCCCGTATCCATCCAAAAGAAAAGGGGAATACGATGGACACAATTGAATTTGTGGGGGAACATGCGCGCACTTTTGAGGTTCGGCGGCACTCCCATAACCAGTGGGAGCTGGTCTACTGCACCGGTGGGGAGGGAGAATTCGCTCTGGAAAGCGGCTCCGTCATCCGGTATAAGGAGGGGGAAGCGGTGGTGATCCCGCCGCTGGTGCTGCATTCCAACGGCAGCCAGGAGGGCTTCACCAACATCCATGTCCGGATGTCCGAACCGTCCTTCCCGTACCGCACCGCATTCCGGGTGTCGGACGACCCGGAGCGGCACCTGCAAAGTGCGTTCCAGCAGGCAAAATTCTACTATCTGGCGGACATCAAGCAGTGCGATTTGGTGCTGTCGGCGCTGGGACAGCTAATTTCCAGTTATATGGTCATGTTTCGCAGTAATTCGGACTTTTCCGAACCTGTGGAGCGGATCCGTAACCTGATCCTGCGAAATTACACCCACTCAGATTTTGCGCTGGATGAGGCCATCCAGCAGCTGCCGTTCCATTACGACTATCTGCGCAAAATGTTTAAGAAGGAGGTGGGAGCGACCCCACTGGAGTACATGACACGCCTGCGGATGAAGAAGGCGGATGCGCTGCTGACCGCGCTGGGCACCAAGGCGGTGTCCGTGGCCGAGATCGCCCACCTGTGCGGTTATGAGGATGCGCTGTAC
>JAJQHS010000105.1 GCA_021199635.1 Bacillota bacterium | reverse complement strand
GATCACCCCGACCAGTGACGGCTATATCATGGTGAAGAACACCGGCAGCAACCTGCTCTCCATCACCAAGCTCCGCTCCACCAGCGCTGACTACACCGTTACGAGCGGAATCGCCCTGCTGAGCGCGGAAGATGTGAACGACATCCTGGCCTACGCAGACACCTTCGACAGCCTGCCCACGGTGGACTACACCACCGAGGACACGGACACCGACACCGATACCGGTGAGGGCGACGTGACCATTGACAGTCCCACCGAGGACGACAGCCAGCAGGAGCAGCAGGAGGAGCAGGAAGAAGATCACCACAGCTCCCTGTTCGCCGGCCTGATCGACGCCATCCGCAAGTGGTTCCAGGGAAGGAGATAAGCAAATATGAAAGCAAATTACCAGAAGCCTGTTGTGCTATTTGAATCCTTTGCGCTGAACCAGACCATTGCAAATGACTGCGGTGAATCCGCGATTGGTAAAACGAATCATTGGACAAAGACTACTTGCGGCTACAAGGTTGGCGACCTGGTCATTTGGGTTAGTAACGAGACGGGGTGTACCTATCTGGAAGATGCAGATGAAGAGGTATTTGGCTACTGCTACAACACGCCGGTTCCCGAGATGCAGATCTTCAGCTCGTAATCCATAATCCACGGTCCCATACGGGCGTAATGCTGGGGCGGCCGGGTGAAAGCCCGACCGCCCCTTTTTTCAGGAAGCACGCTTATGAACTACGAATATCAGATCGCCGGGCTCCGCGTTCTGCTGGAGCTGCCATTCTCCATCTCCGTCCAGCCCTCCTCCCAGGCGTTTTTGTCCGCGCCGGGCGGGGGGCAGGCGGATGTGCGCTTTCTCTGCCGCCCCGTGCCCAGCCTTCCACAGCCGCCGGTGGACGGCCACGAGGAGAGCAACCGCTGCTATGCAGAAACGGCGGCGGAGAGACAGGTCTTCTTCCGCCCATCCCCCACCGGCGCGCCCTACGCCTGCGTTACCTGGCGCGCCGGGGAGCCGCGGGTGCTGCGCTGCTGCTACCTGGCGGGGGAGGAGTCCCGGATCAACTACTCCATGAAAATCTGCGATATGCTGGGGCTGGAATCCCTGCTGCTCCAATTCCGCGGGATGCTGCTGCACTGCGCGTTCATCCGCTGGCAGGGGCAGGGCATCCTGTTCTCCGCCGACTCCGGCGTGGGCAAGTCCACCCAGGCCGAGCTGTGGGAGCAGCACCGGGGCGCGGAGACCCTGAACGGCGACCGCGCGGGCCTAATGAAGTCCGGCGGCGTCTGGACGGCCTACGGCCTGCCCTATGCCGGTTCCTCCAGGGTGTACCGCAATGCGTCCGCGCCGGTTTCCGCCGTGTTTATGCTGGAGCAGGCCCCCGTGAACCAGGTCCTGCCCCTGTCCCCCGCCGCCGCCCTGCGCAGGCTCTATCAGGTCACCATCCACAGCTGGGATACGGCGTATGTGCAGGAAATCCTGCCCATCCTGGAGGATTTCGTCACCTCCGTGCCGGTGTACCTGCTGCGGTGCCGGCCGGACGCGGGCGCGACGGAGGCCGCGCTGGCGGCGCTGAGAAGGAAAGGAATTGCCGAAAATGAATAACATCAAATATGTGGAAGCCCCGATCACCGAATACCTGCACCGGAAGGCCTCCAGGCTGCTCTCGCCCTTAAGCGGCACCTTCGAGCTGACGCCGGTGTGCAATATGCGCTGCCGGATGTGCTACGTGCGCATGACCAAGGCCGAGCAGGAGGCCATCCAACCCCTGCGCACCGCCGAGGAATGGCTGCGCCTGGGCCAGATCGCCCAGAGCAAAGGGATGCTGTATCTGCTCCTCACCGGCGGCGAGCCTTTCTCCCGCCCGGATTTCCGGGAGATCATGGAGGGGCTGCACCGCCTGGGCCTGCTGATCTCCATCAACTCCAACGCGACCCTGGTCACAGCGGAAACCGTGGAGTGGCTGAAAAATGTGCCGCCCACCCGGATGAATATCACGGTGTACGGCGCTTCGGATGAAACGTATGCCCGACTTTGCGGCAATCCCCAGGGCTTCACCCAGGTGACCGGGGCCATCCATCTGCTGAAGGATGCGGGCATCCCCATCAAAATCAATTGCAGCGTGACGCCGGATAACGCCGGCGACCTGGAGGAGATTTTCGCCTTCTGCGAGCGAGAGGGGCTCATACTCCAGGCGACCAGCTATATGTTCCCGCCACTGCGCCGGGACGCCTCCATGATCGGCAAAAATGCCCGCTTCACGCCGGAGGATGCGGCGGCATATTCCGCAAAAATCGAGTACCTGTCCAACGGGCGGGAGCGGTTCCTGGAGCATGTGGAGAACGAGGACCTGCGCGGCATCCCCACCGATCAGGACAGCGACTGCCAGGAGATCGAGGGCGAGGGTATCCATTGCCGCGCCGGAAAATGCAGCTTCTGGGTCACATGGGACGGGCGGCTGCTGCCCTGCGGCATGCTCCCCGGCAAGGACAACGCGGACGTGTTCGCCGTCGGCTTCGACGAGGCGTGGCGCAGGGCCACGGAGGAGGCTGCGGCCATCCGCCTGCCCGCCAAATGCACCAACTGCAAAAGCAAGCAGATCTGCCGCCCCTGCGCGGCCTCCGTGCTGACGGAGACGGGCACCTATTGCAACGTGCCGGAGTACCGCTGCCGCATGGCGCAGGGCTATCCGGCGGCGGCAAAGCGCCTGGCGCAGCAGCTGAAAGGGGAGGAGCACCATGGGGAAGTATGAGAAAAAGCGCCCGAAGACGCCATACGCGTACCTGGCGGCGGCGGGGATCGCTCTTGCCATGCTCATACTCGCCGCGGTGCTGATCTTGTCCGGCAGGGACAAAACTCCCGGCACTGCCTCCAGCGGTGGAAGCAGCGGCAGCACCCAGGCCAGCCAGACAGAGCCGCAGGAGAGCAGCCAGGGCACGGAGCCGGACGACCCGTCCGCCCCTGCGCCGGAGGCCTCCACCGCCCCTACCGAAACGGAGAGCGGGGGAGAAACCCAGGCATCGGCGGCTACGCAGCCGCAGCAGGAGACTACCTCCGGCAGTGCGGGCGCGGGCATTTCCTTCCCCTACACCTCGTCCATAGATGGGGTGAGGATCGTGGCCGTTTACAGCTACAGCGGCTACTACATTGAGGACGGCACGGAGGATGCTATTGACAATGTGGCCGTACTGGAGGTCACGAATCTCTCCGGCCAGGCCATCGAGTACGCGACGATCACGCTGACCGCGGACGGCGAAACGCTGCATTTCCAGGTCGCGCTCCTGCCGGCGGGGGGAACCGCGCTGGTGATGGAGGCGGATAAAAAATCCTGCGGGGGATCGGCGGTGTTTACCTACGGCGGCAGTGAGATCGCGGCGCTTGCCACGCTGGATATGTGCGAGAGCCAGGTGCGCGTCTCCACGGACGATTCCGGGGCGATCACGGTGACCAACATCAGCGGGGAGGATATCCAAGAGCTGCGCCTATTCTACAAGAACCAGCTGGATACCGGCGAATATGTGGGTGGCATCGCCTACACGGTGCGGCTGGAGGGCCTGGCGGCGGGGGAGAGCCGGACGGTTTATCCCTCCCATTTCGACCCGGTGTATGGCGTGGTAATGATGGTGCGGATCTATTGAGGTGCATTCGATGAATCAGGGGCCAGGCGTGAGCCTGGCCCCTGACTTGCGATTCAGCCAATCATCTTTTAGCAGTAGTAAGAGATTTCACCATGAAATCCAATCCACTTATCGATAATGCTTTGAGATCTGGCCTCGATCAAATCCATAAGATCTTGTAAGGCACGATCCGGAATACGAGAGCGGTTGTTACAGAGCAGGCACTTTCCTTTTTGAGTAATCCAAACTTTTGTCGAATTCTCCGATGGCGTTCCGGAAGTAATATGCACATGGATTGGCTCTAGTGGCTCACCCTCATTTGACCAGAAAAAGACCAAGTACTCACCAGCTCTAAAAATTTGCGGCATTACCAAGCCCTCCTTGACGGGCGAAACGGATAATCAAATGTGCAGTTGATTCAATGATTTCTTTCAAGCTGTTTATCTCATCCTCGTCGAATCCATCATTATCCTTCCATAAATAATCCGGCAGGATACACCACACGGACTTGAAGCCGAGATGGACTGGTTTCTCTATATAGACCCGGACACATTCTTTCCCGTCAATCATTTCGGCATCCGAATGAACAATCTCTGTACCATCCTCGAGTTGCATAAATGCGTGCATCATAGTCAGAAACCTCCTTTGCTCAAGTCTCAATCTATTTTATGCTATTTTGAAGGAAAAATCAATACAAATCCGTGAACATATTGGGCCCTCCTTCTCAAATTTGAAATCAATATTGAGGGCAATCAGCAGTTTCGTCAAGGGCGTCCAGATAGAAACTCACAGACCGGAAATCATCGTTACAGGAGATCATTGCCGAGCGGGGATTTTTCATCCAGCCATCGTAGAAATCGCCATCGCCCTGGGCCAGTTCTTCCACGAAGAAAGACACGCTCTCCCAAGCACTTTCACACAGGCCCTTAGGTTTTTCCCATCCGTTGGTAATTAAAGAGTAATGCCATAATTACTTCCCCAAAAATCAGCCCAGGGTCGTGAAAGTACACAATTCTGGGATTAGAAATTTGTGAAAATTATTCTATAATTTTTTTACTTGGAAAACGAAAAAAGGGGCTGAAATCATGAGAAAACCATGAATACAGCACCCTAAAACTTGCAACGGGGGTTCGAATCCCTCAACTAGGCGGTTTGCATCAATGAATTTTTCATATTTTTGATTTTCCAAAATCCATCAAAAAAGCTAGAAGCTTGTAAAGAAATGTGCTTATAAAAGAGGAAAACCACCAGTCGAACTGGTGGTTTTCAGGGCGTATCTATTTTGTCTAGACACAATGGCAGAGGATGAGGGATTCGAACCCCCGCGAACGGAGTCAGAGTCCGGTGTGCTACCGTTACACTAATCCTCTATGTCCTGACTTTCCGCAGGCACGGATATTATTATACCCAAAGCCGCGGAAAAGTCAAGAAGTTTTTTTCAAAATACCAGGATTTCTCCGGGCAATTTTCAGTTTGCCCGGAAGCCCCGCAAATTATGCAAGGGGCTTCAGAACCGCGAAGCTCTGCGCCGGGAGCGTCAGTGTCTGCGCCTGAATCTCAGGCCCGCCGATCCCGTACACCGGCGTGTAGCTGCCATCCAGCGCCAGGGTCAGCGCCTCCCGGGAGGGATTCACCGCCAGCAGCATCTGGCCACGCTTGTAGGCAAACAGCCGGCTGCCGGGCTCCGCGGAGTAGACGGTCAAGGGGCTGTAGTTGCCCAGATCCGCATAGCTGTGCCGCAGCGCCACAATGCTCCGGGTGAAATTCAGGAAGGAATCCGGATCCGCCTCCTGCGCCGCCACGGTGGGCGCGTCCGCGCTAGGATCCACCGGCAGGTACAGGGAATCCGCCTCCCCCTGGGAGAAGCCCAGATTCTTCCCGGGTGCCCACTGCATGGGCGTGCGGGAGCCGGTGCGCTGATAGCCGCCCTCCTTCGTGGGGACCCAGCGGTAGACCATGCCGATCTCGTCACCGTAGTACAGGAAAGGTGCGCCGGGCATGGTGAACAGGAAGGCGTAGGCCAGCCTGCGCTCCCGGTCGTCCAGCATGGGAGCGGCGCGGAGGGTATCGTGGTTGCAGGTGACCAGGCACCACAGCCCCTTCTGGCAGGTGTCCTGGTAGGCGGGCAGATATTCCGACAGGAAGCAGGAGATGTCCCGGCCGGAATCCGCGGAGAAATAGCTGTTATTCTTCTCGAATGCCTGGCCGTAGGCGGGAATGTCAAAGTCCCGCAGCAGCAGGGAATAGCCGTTCCCGCGCCAATCCAGATAGAAGTCCATGTCAAAGCCGCAGCTGAGCGACCGGCGGGGATCGTTCCATTCGGCGACCAGCGCAGCCTCCGGATATTCCCGGTGGATGGTTCCGGCGATGTCCCGCCAGACCTCCATGGTGGCGAGCTTCTCATCCCCGTCATTTTTCACCAGGGAGGAAGCCATATCTACCCGGAAGCCATCACAGCCCATGTCCAGCCAGAAGCGCATGACGTCCTTCATCGCTTCCCGGGTGGCCAGGCAGGCCGGGTCGTCGATGGGCTTCTGCCAAGCCTCGTGAATCTGCCGGTAGCCATAATTCAGCGCGGGCTGGCATTTGAAGAAGTTGATGATATAGGTACCGCCGCGGGGGCACTCCCCGCCGATGAAGGGCATTCCGTCCCCGCTGGCGAAGGCGTTATCCGTCCAGATAAAACGGTGGGTGTAGGCGTTCTCCTCCTCTTTGCTGCTCTCCAGGAACCAGGGGTGCTCCTCGCTGGTGTGCCCGGGCACCAGGTCCAGCAGGATGTGGATGCCTTTTTCATGCGCAGCGCAGAACAGCGCGTGTAGGTCGTCGTTGGTGCCATACCGGGGGGCGACCTTCTTGTAATCCCGGACGTCGTAGCCGGCATCCTTGAAGGGGGAGTCAAAGCAGGGGTTGATCCAGATGGCGTTGCAGCCCAGACTTTTTACATAGTCCAGCTTTTGCGCAATGCCGGGGATGTCCCCAATGCCGTCGCCGTTGCTGTCGTAGAAGGATTGGGGGTAGATTTCGTAGAATACTGCGTCGTTCAGCCAGGTTGCGGACATAGGTTGGTTCCTCCTTGTTATTTTACTTCCCAGGGGAGGGGACTCCCCTTCAGGAAGTGATATCTGATGTAATGAAAAGCTGCCTTTTCACCCTGCTCTGCCAGCATGGTCAGCAGGAATTCCAGCTCCCGCCGGTTCTCCGGGTGCATCAACTCCCGCTCCCGGCTTTTCAGGAAGTAGGTCAGGGGGGAGGCGGAGGTGTAATCCTTGCCCTGGTAGACCATGCAGGCCGCCCGCCGGTCCATGACCTGCTCGGCCAGGTACCGCCGGGGCATATACACCGCCTCGTAGCACCGGGTTTGCCGGTTCATATCGGTCCAGTATTCGTAATGGTGCCGGTTGCGCCCCTTGTGGTGCATCCATGCTTCGGAGTATCCCTTTTCCTCCCGCTCCTCGGCATTGGGGCTGCGGACGCCCTGGTAGTACCGTGCGCCGTTCCAGAATTCTGTGGGGGAGTATTTGGACAGATCGTGGGTCAGCCCCTGGCGATACAGCCCTACGCGGAAGCAGCCGCCCATGACGATCATGCGGTGGCGTGTAATGGTTTTGAAATGCTTCCACGGTTTCATGCAGCGTATCTCCTTACCTGAAAAACAGTGCCGCTCAGGCATTGGCTGTGATGGCGCTCTGGATCCGCGCCTGCACCATCCCGGCGATCTCAGCGGTTTTCATGCCCTGGTAGGCCGAACAGGGGACCCGCCCGATGTTCCGCAGCACCATCCGCAAAATTCGGTGCATAAGCAGTGCCCTCTGGTTACCGGGTCAAAGGCATTATTTATTGGGTTCCTTCCGGAAGAAGGTGGCCACATACGCGTCCGGACCCACATGGGTGCCGACCACGCTGCCCACCAGCGTGCTGTGTACCGGCTCGCCGCCCTGGCTCCAGAGCGCGCTGGAGTCCTGGATGAAGGACTGCAGGCGGGCATCCGTCAGCCCGGTGTAGCCCAGCAATACAGGGCGGGAAAAATCAATTCCGACCTTCTGGATTTCCTCGATCATCCGCTGGCTGCCCTGCTTCACGCCCCGCGCCTTGGCCAAAATCTGGACCTCGCCGTTTTTCAGGCAGACTACCGGCTTGATGGACAGCATCCCGCCCACAAAGGCCACAGCGCTGGAGATCCGCCCGCCCTTTTTCAGGTATTCCAGGGTGTCCAGCGTGGCCACCAGGGTGATCCGGTCCCGCTCCTGGGTCAGCGCCTGGGCGATCTGCTCGGCAGGAACTCCCTGATCCGCCAGCTCCAGGGCATATTCCGCCAGGACGCCCGCGCCGGTGGTGGCGTTCATACTGTCCACCACGAAGATCTGCCCCGGATAATCCTGGGCAGCAATGACGGCGCTCTGATAGGTGCCGGAGAGTGTGGATGCCAGCGTCAGCACCACGGCAGTGTCCCCGGCCTGCGCTACAGCTTCAAACGCCTCGGCAAAGGTGGAAGGAGTGATCAGGCTGGTGGTGGGCAGCACATCGCTGGTCATCAGCCGCCGGTAAAACTGCTGGTGGCTGAGCGTCACGCCGTCTACGAATTCCTCCTCACCAAAGCGGATGAGGATGGGAAGGACGGTAAAACGGCTTTCGATCGCTGGGTTTACATCTGTGGAGGAATCGATAATAATTCGTACACTCATAAATATACTCCTGGTTCTTTCCGGCGGGCATAGCGCCACCGCCTGTATTATATCTGCTGCCGCTGGCTTTTGCAAGATAAATTCTTGCGTGGGAGCCAGAATTTTCCATTTTCAGCGGCATGGCGCGGGGACATTATAGCAAACAGATGTTGATTTGTCAACATCTCATGCAACCGAAACCGCCGCCTTTCCCTGCAGGGAAAAGGGCAGGATTCCGGGAAATTTCCGAACTTTATCCCAATGCCTTCTCCAGAAGCAGCACCCCGGCAGGTTCCAGGGCCAGCGTCTGCCCCTGGCGGATGGGCGTATCTGTCAGAATCTCCATAGCATCCGCATCCGCGGTCACCGTTTGGGCCTGGCGGGTGTGGTTCAGCAGGAACACCCAGGCTTTTCCATCGCCCACCCGGATGGCGGCCTCCACGCCGTCCGGCGTCTGCATCACCGGGCGGATGCCCTGCTCCCGGCAGAGCGTGTCCAGGAAATCCGCGTAAAACGCCGGATCGGATTGGGCGGCCACATAATAAGCCTTACCCTGGCCGAAGGCATTTTCGGTCACCACGGGCATTCCCGCGTAGAAATCCTCCTGATAGACCGCCAGAGACCTCGCCCCCTCGCAGTGTAGCAGATCGCACAGGCGCTTCGCCGCGTATCGGGCGCCGTTCCAGAGGAAGTGGTTGGCCCCACCCTCCGGCAGGGCGTCGGTCTCCTCCACCCAGATGCCCAGGATATCCCGCAGCTTGCCGGGATATCCGCCCAGGGTGATGAGGTCGTTTTCGTCCACATAGCCGCTGAGATAGCTGACCACCAGCGTACCGCCGGAGCGAACGAACTGCCGCAGCTTCTCATCCAGCCCCGGGCGGAGCATATAGAGCATGGGCGCCACGATCACCCGGTATTTGCCAAAATCTCCCTCCGGGCCGACCACATCCGTGGAGAAATTCCGGCTGTACAGCCCGGTGTAGTACCGCTCCACCTCGTCCAGATAGGAAAGGTGGCTGGTGTGGCCGGAGGAATACTCCACAGCCCACCAATTTTCCCAGTCAAACAGCACGCCCACCTGGGACGGTGTCCGGCTGCCCAGGGTGCGGCCGCCCAGGTGCGCCAGTTGGGCGCCCAGCGCAGCCACCTCCCGGAAGGTGCGGGTATGCTCGGTGCAGGAATGGTCAATGATCGCGCCGTGGAATTTCTCGAATCCGGCGACATTCCGGCGCATCTGGAAGAACATCACCGAGTCGGCGCCGTGGGCAATCGCCTGGTAGCTTTGCAGCGCCATCACGCCCGGGCGCTTCAGAGCGTTGTAGGGCTGCCAATTGGTGACGCTGGGGGTCTGCTCCATCAGGATGAATGGATCGCCGTGCTTCAGGCTGCGGATCATTTCGTGGTTCAGTGCGATCCGGGCGGGGGTGGTGTCCGGGCGGGGATAG